>DATGLL010000024.1:0-23236 GCA_035294145.1 Candidatus Dormiibacterota bacterium
GCTCAGGCGACCGAGGCAGAAGCGGTCCATCTGAGCTCGATGGCCCGGTCGGTCAGCCTTGATGGGGAGCGCTGGCAAAGGCGCCCTGGGCTCTGGCTCCGGTGGCGCGGCATGGCCAGCGACGAGGCCCAGGCGTTTGGCTCGGGGGCTCAGGCCGTGGCGCTTGAGGGCCCGCCAGACCCCGTTCGGCGAGAGCTTGAGACCGCCCCATTGGGGACGCCCCGCTCAAGGCTCAGGCGGTCGGGACCCCAACCCGGATTGGCCAGCGCCAGAGCCAGGAGGCGCTGTTCGACCCTGGGAGCGATGGCGTTCGGCATCAGGAGGACCCGCTTGACCGGACGTGGCCCGGCCGGATTCGGCCCACTTGGGGCCTAAGGCTAACCCAGATCAGGGAGTGAGGTCCGAAAGCGCCAGAGACGGGTACTATTCCAGACCACCAAGGCCGAGGATGCCGCCATTGCTGCCCCGGCGACGAGCGGACTCAGGTGGCCCGAGGCGGCTAAGGGGATCGCCGCAAGGTTGTAGGCGAAGGCCCAGATCAGGTTGCTCATGATGGTGTGCTTGGTCTGCCGCCCCAGTCGAATGGCGTCGGGGATGGCGATGAGATCATCACGGAGCAGGATCAGATCCGCCGACTCGACCGCCACGTCGGCGCCCGCCCCGATGGCCGCTCCCAGATCGGCTGCCGCCAAGGCGGGACCGTCGTTCACCCCATCCCCGACCATGGCCACGCACCGCCCCTGGGCCTGCAGCCCACGGATGTGGTCGACCTTCTCCTCGGGCAGAGCTCCGGCGATCACGTCTTCGACCCCGACCTCGGCTGCGACCGCGCGAGCTGCCGCCTCCTCATCGCCGGTCAGGAGCAGACACCGGAGGCCGAGCTGCCGTAGCCGTTGGATGGCAAGGGCGGCTGAAGGCTTGACGACGTCGGCGATCGCCATCGCGCCTACAACGGCACCATCCTGTGCCGCCAGCACCACCGTATGGCCCAGGGATTCCCAGGCGGCGCATCGCTCCAGCACGTTCGTCGGGATCTTTCCTCCCTGTGCGGCGAGGAGACGGGACCGACCGATCAGGATCTCGTGTCCATCGACACGGCCACATGCCCCCAGCCCGGGCACGGCCACAAATCCCTCCACCGGAGGCAAGAAGCCCAACTCTCGTCGGGCGGTCATGGCGATCGCCTTCCCGATTGGATGATCCGACAGCTGCTCCACGGCGCCGGCCCTGCGAAGCAGCACATGTCGGTCCACCCCCAGCGCCGGCTCCAGGGCGACCACCTCCATCTGACCCTGGGTCACCGTGCCCGTCTTGTCCAGGACCACCGTGTCAATCCGGGTTGAGCGCTCCACGGCCTCCAGTCCCTTGAAGATGAGGCCAAGTTGTGCTCCTCGTCCGGAAGCGACCCGCAGCGCCATGGGGGTGGCCAGCCCGAGTGCACAGGGGCAGGCGATGATCGAGACGGCGAGCGCAGCGCTGAACCCTGCCTGGACGGAACCGGTCAGCGCCAGCCAGCCTACGAAGGTCAAGCCGGCGGCGAGCATCACCCCAGGAACGAAAATGGCCGAGACCCGATCGGCCAATCGTTGCATCGCTGTCCTGCCCACCTGGGCTTGCGCGATCAGCTCGATCATGCGCGCGAGCTGAGTGTCGCCGCCAACCGCTGTTGCTGTGATGACCAGGCGGCCGCTCAGGACCACGGTCCCGCCTATCACCGTGTCACCTTCCCCGACCTCAGCCGGCAGCGACTCCCCGGTCATGGCGCTACGGTCCACCGCGGACCGGCCGGAGAGCACGCGGCCATCGGTGGCGATCTTCTCGCCCGGCCGCACCACGAACCGATCACCTACCTGCAGCTGCTCGACCGGCACCCGGAGTTCGGATCCGTCGTCCTGGAGCAGGTTCGCCTGCTTGGCTCCAACCGCGGCCAGCGCCTGTAGCGCGTGGCTGGCCCTGGCTCTCGCCCGGGCCTCGATCAATCTCCCAGCGAGCAATGAGGTGGTCACCCCTGCCGCCACGTCGAGATAGATTGCGCCGGTTGGCCGGTAGAGGAGCAAGGTGAGGAAGGTGCCCTCTACCTCGCCGGCATGGCCGGAGAACATGGCGTACAGAGACCACCCCGTCGCGACGACGACGCCCAAAGAGGCAAGGGTGTCCATCGTGCAGGTGCCACGCCGGGCAGCGCAGAGAGCGGCACGATGGAAGGGCCAGGCCGCCCAGGTCACGACGGGGGCCGCCAGAGCCAAGAGCAGCCATTGCCAGCCTCGGAACCTGATCCAGGGCACCAGCGAGAACTCGATCGATCCCTCACAGAGAGGCATGAGGAGGAGAAGCGTGACCAGCAGACGGCGAGCGAGTGCCTGCACCCTCTGGTCGTTCTCCACAGCCGTCCCTTGGGGGGACGCGGTGGCCGTCACCGGCTCGGCCTCGTATCCGGTTGCCCTCACCCGCTCGATCAACGCCTGGACTGGGATCTCCGAGGAGAGGACGAGGCGCGCCCGCTCGGCCGCATAGTCGACCTGTGCCCTCACCCCGGGCAGGCGGTTCAGGTCTCGCTCTACCTTGGCCGCGCATGCGGCACAGCTCATGCCGCGGATTGACAGCTCCAGCACACCCGTCGCCGAGTGGGACACGTCCGCTGCCGGCTTTTCCGACAGGGACACAAAGCGCATCTTCCCTCGATCCGATCGCTTGAGGTTCGGTCGATGCCTGATCATGTCGCTTGCAGCCGAGCCAGCTGGGACTCCAGTGAGGACCGAGTAACCGGGCCCGAGACGTGGCTCGTGATCGTCCCGGCAGCGGTGATGAAGAAGGTCTCGGGCACCGCGCCCACCCGGTACTTCTCACCGATCACGCCCTCTGGGTCCTGGACCGCGGGAAGGGTCACCCTCGCCCCGACGAGGAAGGCGCGGGCGCTGGCGGCGTCGTCGCGCTCGTCTACCAGCAGCACCGCCACCCCCCGCGCCTTCCCGACCTCCTGCAGCACCGGCAGCTCGGTTCGGCAGGGGACGCAGTAGGAGGCGAAGAAGGAGAGGACAAGGCGAGAGCCACGGTAGCGCTCCAGCGACACCTGTCCCCCGTCGAGGGCTGGGGCCTCGAAGTCTGGCGCCACCAGGCCGGTGGCCTGCCCGCGGCCAGCCGTCAGCTTCACCACGTTCTCGATCGAGTCAGTGACCTGGGCCGCGGTCCACCCGTCGCCCCCGGATTTGAGCTCCTGGAGCCCGGGGCCCAGGAGCTGGTTGCGCAGTGGCGAGGGCAGGCTCCCGACCGCGGGCACCCCCTGGTAGATGGTCCTCAGACCGCCATCAGGGTCGATGATGGCCAGGATCGAGGAGTGGACGTCGCCGTTGCTCAGCTGGACGTCGAAGGGCCTCCAGAAGGACTCCATCGCCGTCAGCGACCCGGTCACGAAGGTCCAGTCGGCCCCAACCGCCTGTGCGTACTGCCGCAGCACCTCGGGCGTGTCGTCCCAGGGATCGACCGTGGCCTCCACCAGCATCACGTTCCGCGGTACCCGCCGCCGGAGTTGGAGGAAGAGTCCGGTGTAGAGCGGGCAGGTCTGATGACAGGTCGTGTGGAAGGCGGCGAGAACCACGACGTGGCCTTTGATCGAGGCGTTGGTGAAGGGCCGGCCGTACTGATCCACGAGGTCGAAGGCCGGGATCCGGGGCAGCTCGCCGGAGAGCTGCTGGAGACCGAGGTTGAGCTGCTCCTGGCCGGGATAGAGGTGGACCGGTATCCCCTCTTCGACCTGCACCAGCACCGGCAGCGGGGCCCCAGCCCGGATCGTGAGCGAGGCGGCGAAGCGATCGCTCCCAATACGGATCGCGTCGTAGCTGCCGCTCGGCAGCTCGGCTTGGGCCAGGGTTGCCAGCTGCGGCGCCGCCGGTACGGTCTCGTTCGTTCTGCCGGCGATCTGAACCCAGCCTTGGTGGGATGAATGAAGAGCGATCTCCGTGGCCTCAAGGTGCGTCGCCCGACGCGCCGCGGCGAGCAGGACGACCGTGCCCTGGCCGACCTGGGAGCGGTGGAGGAGGCTCCCAACGATGAGGGCCGTGGTCACCGCGATAGCCGTCAGGACGACCGCGTAGTAGGAGGACCAGGCAAGGCGCGAGCCTGTCCAGCGATGACCGCGATCATGACCTCCGATGAGCGAACGCAACGACAACCTCCTCAACGGTTCTCTGCGCCGGCGAAGTCGCCGGCCCTCGGGGGGGTGGCACGGAGCACACCCAAGGCGCCTGGGACTACTGTCCTTGCCATCGGAGCAAAGACGGCCACTGCACGGCGGCCAGCATGATCGTCATCGTTAGCCCGATCGCGAGGTGCGGATCGGGACGAAGGGGCACGAAAGAGGAGGGGGCGTGGGAGGGAGGGACCCTGCTCCTGCTCCCAGCCAGGCCAAGCATGAGGAGTGCGAGAAGGACAAGGCAGCCGACGGTGGCGAAGACCAGGTTGGCCCCCGAGAACATATAGGCCATCGAGCCATTGGCGAGGACGTGCCAGAGCTCTCGAAGCCGATCGCCGAGGCTCGACCGAAACAGAACTCGGATGAGGAAGACAAAGCCAGCCAGGCCGTAGAGCGCCAGGTATGGCCAGGTGGCTTCAAAGGTGAATGCCCCGGCCATCCAGAGGGTCATGGCGATCATCCCGCCGGCGTGGATGGCGTGATCGATGGCCCCGAGCATCTCGCCACGGTGTGGTGCACGCGAACGGCATCCGTCCCACTGCCCGATCGAGAGCAAGGCGACGGTCAAGGCGTACGCTGAGAGAACAAGGCAGAGGGTCAGGACCAGCTCGGAGGAGGGAGAGGAAGGCAGTGTGCCAACGGGTCCGCCTTCGCCACATCCAGGCATCGGCATCCCGGACATACAGCCTTCGCTCATGATTGCCTCCCTCGCTCTCGGCTCCTGACCTGGCGGCTCCCGGCAGTGATAAGCGCCCATCGCCGCTCGCGCGGCGCATCCTCAAGGGCCGGATAGCCCTCAAGGTCATCGACACCCTCGCCTTCCCTCTCGGATGGCGACTCAGTGGCGATGGGATGTCCCGAGGCCTGGGTTGGACCTGGGATCTCACTGGTGACGTCACCTGGAGGGCGACCAGGGAATCCTGGGTTCCGGTGGCGGAGCAGCGGCGGCATCCCGGCCAGGAGGAGGAGAACGACCAGGAGACCCACCAGCACCGGCAGGTGCAAGCCCTTGGGAGCGGTCGCGGCGTCGGTGGCCGTCCGAGGGCTGCCGGCAGCGAAGCAGCCGAGGCGGTCGGTGGAGGTGGTGATCGTGTAGGGGCTGGAGGCGCCCTCCGCCGGGAAACGCCGCCAGCGGCCATCCGAGCCGTAACCGTAGATGGCGGCCGGCGGAAGCACGTAGGCCGAGTAGGTAAGGCCCACCTGCACCGTGTGCCCGGGAGCGATCGGCGAGCTGGCGCGGAAACAGTAGACGTTGGTCACGAGCGAGAGCGGCCCGGGGTCGGGGAACCGACGCTCGGGGGTGATCGCGATCCGCACCGTCCTATCCCGCCGGGGCGGGACGAAAGCGCCGGTCCCGAAGCTCAGCGCCGCCTGGGTGTCGGCAGTGATGACCGAGCCTGGCGGCACCCGGCCGTCGGAGCCGACGGTCACCGTGCCGAAGCCTGAGAGCGGCGGTTGGTTGCCGGCCGTGAAACGTGCGGGCGGATTCACCCAGCGGTAGGGTCCTGGGGGCGTGAGGCCGTCGAAGAAACCAGGCGGAACCAGACCAGCGACGATCACGTAGGCGGTGGCTGCGGCCGCTAGGAGGATCACGGCGCGGCGGGATGGCCATCTCGCTCCGTTCATCACAGCGCCAGGTCGGCGAGGAGGTGACCCAGGATCGGCCCGACCAGGTCCCGGGTTGCCCATCGCCAGAGCCCGAGGAAGAGGCCGGCAGCGGCGACCGGGAGCAGGAAGGCAGGTGGGTGGGAAAGGACGTGCGCCGCGGTCCACAGGGCGGTGGTCGCCCCCACGGCCGCAAGCCCGCCGGCCACCTCGTCGACGGCAGCGAAGAGCCGCCCCCGGAAGGCCAGCTCCTCCCCGATCGAGACCGTGGTCGCCGCCAGGAGCCAGGGCGGGCCCAGGGCAGGGGCACTCGACCAGCGAACAGAGGCGGGGAGGAGCAGGACCACGGTGAGCACGAGCCCACCCAGGATGCGCCCCGCCATCCCGTCCAGCCCCAGCCCGAGCCGGCGTGGCGAGGAGGCGAGGCCCAATCCGCACAGCGCAACCCCGCCTCCCAGGAGGGCTGTCAGAGCCCACCCCGGACGGCGCTCGGCCAGGGCTCGTCCCCACTCCAGGGTCAGGATCAAACTGGCCAGCCCCACGATCTGGAGGGCTGGTCGCCACCCGACCAGGCGGGGTCGGTCCCGGGCCGGGAGGTTGGGGCTCCCGTTGAGCTCAGCGCACGACGTTGAGCACGACCTGGTCACTGATCAGGGGCACCTCCGGCTGGTCGGCGCCGTTGACTAGGTAGGCGATGAATAGATGCCGGCCTGGGGTCAGCCCTTCGGTCGACAGCTGGACCTGGTCCGTGCAGGAAATCGCGGTCATGGTCGCCATGCCGTTCATCGCCCCGTAGATGGAGTCGACGTTCACGTTCCAGCCCCCGTAGCCGGGGACCGGGGCCTTCCCCTGCAAGGGGCAGCTGAGGTGGAAGTTGGCGACCCGCACCGTGAGCGTGAACTGCCCGGAGACCCGGGCCCCGGAGGGGGGCGCGAGGATCTGGATGGACGGTCGGGCGGTGGTGGGGGAGCCGGTGATCCAGGGCAGGGGATGGGCTGGTTCGTAGTCGATATGGAGCGCAACCGCGTTCTGATCCACCTGCTGGTGGTTGTTGAGAGCGGGCACCACGGTGATCGTGTGATGCCCTGGGCGCACGTTCTGCATCGAGAGATCGACCTCAGGGGTGCAGAACATCCCCACCAGCGTCCCGTCGAGGAGCACATGGAAGTGCCCGGTGTGGGGCCGGAGCGGTGTCCCAGCCAAGAAGCACGAGGGCTGGTAGCCGGAGAAGGCGAGCTGCATCCGCACGACGTTCTCGGTGACCACCGTCCCGTCCGGGGGAGCGAGGATGGCGACGTGCAGGTCGTTGGCCCAGCTCGGCAGCGGTGGCATGCCCGCCATGTCGCTGCTCTCAAATGACGAGGGGGTGGTGGTGCCGGTGCCATGGCCGAGCGGTGGGGTCTGGCCGAGGATCAGGTAGGCAACGCCGGCGGCCAAGGCCAGCAAGGCCAGCCCGGAGCCCAGGGCAAGCGCTTGTCTCCTTCGTGCTCCTTCCTTGCGCTGTCCAGGTTCGGTCATGTTCGCCGACCTCCGGAGCCTCCGATGCGGAGCGAAAGAGGGACCTCCACCGAGTCGCTCCCTCGCTGCACCTCGACGGTGACCTGCCAGTCGCCAACGAGGGAGAGGTTGGTGCCGGTGGCCTGGTAGCGACCGGGGCCGCTGGCGGTGAGCCCCAACGTCGATTCCCCTACCTCAGGGTGATCGGGGAGGGTAAAGCCCAACGCCACCGAGGCCTTCACCGGCGCCCCGGTGTCGTAGTCCTGGAGCCACAGGGTGAATCGATTGGGCCCGGGCGTCCCCGGGGTCACCTGCAACCGAGCCTTGACTGTGGTGCCATAGTCGGAGCCGCTGACGGTGATCCCAGGCGAGGCCGCCGGCCGCAAGGAGGAGGCCGAGACGAAACTGGGTGGAGGCAGCGAGCTCATGAGGGCGGCTGCGGCCAAGGCGCCGATGGCCAGCGTGAGCTCAGCCCCACCGACACGCCGTAGGGCAGGCAGACGCTCTCTCAACAGGGGCAAGTTGCGGTAACGCTGAACCGCCCCCAGGAGCACGATCCCCCCCAGAATCGCTGTCTTGAGCAGGACCAGCCGACCGAAGAGGGTGGCCACCACCTGGGATGGCTGCCCGAGGTCGGTCAGCGCTCGGATCAGGCCGCTAGTCGCGATCACGGCTAAGGCCACCCCGGCCACCCTGGAGAAGAGACGCACCAAGTGCTGTTGGTGATGAGGCACCCTTCCTCGGATCGCCACGAGCAGCCCTCCCAACCCGCCCATCCACACCGCAGAGGCGACCATGTGGATCCAGGCCGCTCCCACCTGCAGCCAGGGCAGCGGCTGCGAGGCTGCGTGACCCTCCAGCACATGTATGAAGATGGCCGCCCCCGTGGGCGGGGCGGCCGCCATGAGGCAGAGTTGACGACCTCGCCCCTGGAGGAGCCAGGCGAAAGCGATCAGCACAACCGCGGCCAGGACCGGCGCCAGCTGCAGCTGGAGGCTGTGGCCGAGCTGGGTGGCATCCAACTTGGCCCAGCTCACGCTTGCCGCCTCGCGCTCGGCCTCACCCATTCCCAGCAGCCCCAGGAGCGCCGCGCCGCCGCCCACCGAGGCCAGCCCGAGCAGCCCCCCCAGGCTCATCCCCGTCACCGCCAGCCATGCTCCTCCGAGGAGCAGGCCCAGGCCGAGGTCATAGCCCCAGCGGGCGCCGACCCCGAGCAGGCCTGGCGCTGACATGGCCTGGACCTGCTCCGCCTCCGGTGGGGTCACGACCGCCGCCGGGGAGGTCCTCACCCCGAAGGCGAACGCCCCCTCCGCCACATGGCCGTCGCTCGCCGAGACGGTCTGCCAGCTCACCGTGTAGATGCCCGGAGGCAGCCTTCGCAGCGGGATCTCGAGTTCCAGCGGTTGCCCTGCCACCGGTCGTGTCGGTCCCGCCGCCACCTGCCGGCCATGCTGATCGAGCACCCTCAGGGTGGAGAGCCGCGGATCCGGCGGTTCGGTGAAGGTGATGGTCACCACTCTCGGGCTCTGTGGGAGCACGGCCCCAGCCGGAGGGCTCGAGGAGCGGAGCAAGGCATGCGCCTGCACGGGGGCAGCGTTCCCCACTGTGAGCGCTGTGGCCAGCAGGACCGCCGGTCCGAGGACCCGCCTATCGAGCCACCTCGCCAGCATCCCCCACCTCCGAGCGCGACCGCGGGCGTCGCCACCATCCCCGGACGGCCATCGCCAGCAGGATGAGCAGGGCGGCCCCTGCCACCGCCAGCGCGGCGATCGCCAGCCGATCGGCCCGCTCGACGTTGGCCTGGTCCCGAAGCGCGAGGCGCGCCTGTCGCTGGGCGAGCTCGCCTCGGGTTGGGTCCTTGGTCGGGAACTGGATCGCGCTCGCGTCCTCGACGTTGCTGAACGTGCGCTCGGAGGAGGTGAACGACTGGTCGATCGGGGTCCCGTCGATGGAGCCGGTGAAACGGAAGGTGTACGTCCCCGGCCGGGTCGGGAGCACGGGAGCGTCGCACTCCGTGGGTGAGTTGAACACCGGGCTCAACCGAAGCGGAGCGCTCTCCTGGCTGCCGTTCTCCACCCTCACCGTGAGGTCATTGCACGCCCCCGGCACCGGGTTGCCGTTCGCATCAGTGAGGAAGAGCTGGACCGCATTGATGGAATCCGAGTACGCCGGCTCCACCTTCCAGCCAACCACGAACCGGTAAGGACCCACGGTTCGATGCTCGTGGGCAAGCGCGGTGACCGGGAGAGCCATCACGAGCAAGGTCCCACCCGCCACGAACGACCGAAAGACAATGGGCAACGGCATGATCAAGAACCTTCTGGCAAACGGCCAAAGTTAGATCCACCAAACAGCAATGCGCCTCTTCGATGTGCTCGATCGGGCAACAAAGGCTCGTCTCCAGGAGAGAGCGTGGACATGGTCCTCAAGTCGCTCAGGTTGTCCCAAGAGAAGTGCACGCCAGCTCCTGATATTGAGCTGGCTTGCCAGAAGGTGCAACCTCGGGTCATAGGTGATTTCGCGCATCTGGTCTGAGGGATTTCCCCTATGATCGATGACTCGAGGCAAGCTTGTGCACCTACCGTACCACCCTACGGTACCAAGAATCAATTCATGCATAGCGACGAACCCGTTCCACCCTGGCTACACATGAGGAGCAATCGGTCTGGTGTCTACCGCTGCTGGCCGGCGACAGGCGTGTCCTGGGCAGCATCGCTGTCTGTCACGAACGCCCTTTTCCAGCCCAGCTTGGAGGTGGCATGGAAGGTTGAGATCCACGCCGGGACGCTGGCCGCCGCCCTCGAATTCGGCCTCGACTCCGCCCATGGCCATGCCCGGCCGGCTCCATGTCCCAAGGGCACACGGCACATGACGGCTGGCTTCCTTGGGATGCTCACCGAGCCAGCGGGTGGCCGCCCGGGAGTGATGGATGGCCAGGTGGTCGAGGAGGATGGCGATGGCCGGCAGGGGGAGGCGGCCGCTACCTGCTCCAGGAGCCGGAGGAAGCCGGCGCTGGTGCCCGGTGGGGGCCGGTGCCCGCGGGCCACGACGGTTGGGGCCGTGGTCGCCAGCTGGTCGGCCCTGCAGCGGGCGCGGAGCCGGTCGGGGTGAGCCTCGAGGGCTTCACGGACCAGGGGCTGGTCCATCCTGGCGTGGCCATCGTGTTCCTCCTTCGTTGGTGTTGAGATCTCCGAAGGATGGCCCGGTGGCCATTGTCGTCTCCGGACGCTAACAAGCCCGCCTCGTGGGGCCCCGAGAGGGTGCCGTTTGATGGGAGCATCGCTCCCTCAGTGGCAACGGCTTCCCTCGATCGCTGGCGGGGTCTTCCGACCTGGGACGAGGGCCGGGCGCAGGCGG
This sequence comes from Candidatus Dormiibacterota bacterium, assembly GCA_035294145.1. Taxonomy (GTDB): domain Bacteria; phylum Chloroflexota; class Dormibacteria; order Dormibacterales; family Dormibacteraceae; genus CADDZO01. The sequence goes on from DATGLL010000024.1 coordinate 10,649, forward strand.
GTCCCGGTGGGGCGGGATCCAGGCCGAACCGGCCCGCGACCCTCGGCGTTCTGCCCGCCTCTGGCTGGTACTGACATCTTGACAGTCAGACGTTCCAGGACCAACGTGGCCTGCGGTTCGGGTCGAGACGGACCGGGCGATCGGAGGAAGAGGGATGGATCGGAGACGCCTTCTGGGCGTGGTCCTGGTTGGGCTCGTCGTGCTCGCCGTAACAGCCTGCGGTGGTGCCTCTGGCTCGTCGACCGCGTCCGCAACACCTTTCCCCATCGGGTTCGAGCTAGAGCTGTCAGGTCCCTTCGCCGCCAACGGCAAGCAGATCCAGGACGGCTGGTACCTCGGCCTGCACGACTTCGGTGACACCGTCGCTGGCCGCAAGATCGAGGCCACCTTCGTCGATGAGCAGGGCGATCCGAATGTCGCCCTGACCCAGGCCCGCCAGCTCTGGCAGGTGAACCATGTCCAGATGCTCGAGGGCCCCACCGCCGCCAACGCCGCGGCCGCGGTCGCCTCCTTCACCGGCCCCAATCGAATCCCGGTGGACGACGTCGCCCTCTGCTCCAGCCAGCAGCTGGACAGCTACCGCCGCTACGGGAACGGGTACGCCTCGGCCTGGAGCTGCGATCAGCCGTCGATCATCGCCGCCCAGTGGGCCTATGAGCAGGGGTATCGGCACGTCACCACGGTCGGCATGGATTACGCCTACGGCTGGGAGGGCATCGGCAGCTTCGTCGCCGCCTTCCGGAAACTGGGCGGCACCATCGACCGGGAGATCTGGGGGCCACAGAGCACAGCCGACTGGAGTCCCTATGTGACGCAGATCCCGGCGGACACCCAAGCGGTGTTCGCGCTCATGGCCGGCGCCGAGTCGGTGCGCTTCACCAACGCCTACGGGCAGTTCGGGTTGAATCGACGTATCCCGCTCATCGGCAACACCACGCTCTTCGACCAATCGGCCCTGCCCTCGGAGAACCCGGCCTACGTCCAAGGTTCGAAGATGGCCGCGCAGTACTGCGATGGCATCGACACCCCGGCCAACCGGCGGTTCGTGGACGAGGTCCACCGGCGGTACGGGGACTACCCCGGCTACTACACCTATACCGGCTACGTCAAGGCGGAGAGAGTGGTCGCTGCCCTGAGGAAGCTCCAGGGGAAGGTGAACGGCAGTCGGGCGCTGATTCAGGCGCTCCAGTCGGTGAAGGTCGCCGCCCCCACCGGTACCGTCACGCTGAGCCCGGTCACCCACAGCCCCGTTCAGAACATCTTCATCTGCCAGGTGGAGATGGTCGGCGGCAGCCTGCACAACGTGCCCATCAAGACCTACCGATCGGTGAACCCCTGGGGCATCCTGTCCCCAGCTGAGTGGGAGAGCGTGTTCCGGCGGGACAGCGCGGGCCGGCCGACCTAGCCGGAGGCTGGGGACCGGGACGTCGGCCGTGCCATCGGGTGGCCTGGCTCCGTGACCAAGCCGGGGTCGGGCCTGAGCTGCCCCCTGTGAATTGAGGTTGTGAGCATGGACTATCGCAAACGAGAGGCCAAAGAGGCGGCCAGGGCCAGCTTCCGTGGGCTCTGGGCGGCGATCTTGACCCCTTTCACCGAGGACGGGGATCTCGACCTGGATGGGCTGCGGGCGCTGGTGCGACATCTCGCCGATCACCTGCACATCGAGGGCATCTTCTGCACGGGGGTCATGGGCGAGTTCTGGTCCCTGACCAGAGAGGAGCGCAAGCGAGCGGTGGAGACGGTGGTGGAGGAAGCGCAGGGCAGGTGCCGGGTGATCGCCCATACCGCCCACCACTCGACCCGGGAGACGGTGGAGCTGACCCGCCACGCCCAGGAGGTGGGAGCCGACTTCGCGATCCTGATCAACCCTTATTTCCCAGCCGTGCCCGACGACCGGATGATCGTCCGCTGGTTCGAGGAGGTCTGCTCTCAGGTCGAGATCGGGGTCTGGATGTTCGACACCGGCTTTGCCGGCTACGGTCTCTCGGCCGAGGTCACGGCCCGGATCGCCCAGATCGAGAACGTCTGCGGGATCAAGATCGTCCGCGACCGTGCCCACTACCGTGAGGTGAAGCGGCTGACCGGAGGCAGCATCGTGCTCAGCGATCCCGATGAACCGGCCTGGCTGGAGCTGATGGGCAAGGAGGGGCAGCGGGTCTTCATGTCCTCGCCTCAGCCCTACCTCTACCAGACCGCGAGCTGGCAGCCGATGCGGGAGTACACCGAGCTTGGGCTGGCCGGCGACATGGAGGGGGCGGCCGCGGCTCGTGCCCGACTCGACCCGCTCCGGCCTGTCTACGACCGGTGGATGGAGCGTCCCTGGCGGGAGCGGCGGGTCGTCCCCATCGCCTACCTGAAGGCCTGGGCGGAGCTGATGGGGATGCCGGCCGGCCCCGTGCGGCCACCGTTGCTGCCGCTGGAAGAGCGGGAGCGGGAGGAGCTCCGGGCCGATCTGGAGGCCGCTGGGCTACTGGAGCGGATCGGGGCGGGGACGGGGTGAGTTCAGCAGAGCTCTACCTGGAACGAGCTCGCCGCTTCGCCCAGGAAGTGGTGGCGCCGGTGGCCGCGGAGTTGGACCGGCGTCCGGACCCGGTCGACTGCTTCTCCTGGGAGGTCGTGGAACAGGGCAGTCGCCTGGGCCTGCGCACCCTGACCCTGGCCCCAGAGCATGGCGGCGCCGGTCTCGACCTCCCTCAACTGGCCCGGGTTGTGTTCGAGCTGGCCAAGGTGGATGTGGGGATAGCGGCGCTCTTCGCCCAGACCAACATGCTCTGGCGGGTGATCGCAGGTGCTGCCACCGAAGAGCAGCGGGGACGTTGGCTCCCCCGCTTCAGGGATGATCCCCGCTGCTTGCTGGCCCTGGCCGTCACCGAGCCCGAGGTCGGCTCCGACCATGTCATCCCATGGTCGGGCCCCGATCCTCCCCGGCTGGCGACCCGGGCCACGCCGGAGGGGGGCGGCTGGTGCCTGGAGGGCCGCAAGTTGTTCGTCGACAACGGCAATCGGGCCGGCATCTACCTGGTGATGGCCCAGACCGACCCAGACACCGGCCTGGATCGGGGCACCACCTGCTTCGTGATCGAGGCCGGCACCCCGGGGCTGCGCCCGGGCCGGGTCTTCGACAAGGCGGGAGAGCGGCTGGCCAACCACAGCGAGGTCCTGCTGGAGGGCTGCCGGGTGTCCGAGGGGGCGGTGCTGGGGGCGGTCAACCGCGGCTTCGAGGTGCTCGAACGTCATTTCCGGGGCCGGGCCACGCTGGCTGGCTGCTGCGCGCTCGGGGTGGCAGAGGCGGCCTACGCTCGGACCTTGGCCTGGTGCCGGGAGCGGGTCCAGGGCGGACGACCGCTGATCGAGCACGACCTGGTCGGGGTCGAGCTCGCCGAGATGCGCATGCAGTTGACCGCCGCCTGGGACCACCTCCTCGCCACCGCCGCCCGGATCGCGGCCGGCAGCGCTGGCCTGGCCGAGGATGGCCTGGCCAAGGTCCACGCCGCCCAGGTCGGCTACCAGGTGGTGACCCGGGCGCTCGACCTCCACGGTGGGCGCGGCTACCTGCGCGACGCCGGCGTGGAGAAATGGTGGCGGGATGTCGCCGCCTTCTTCCACTCCGACGGCGCCAACCGTGCCCTCCTGATCAGAGCCGCCCGCGCCATCCGGGCCCGGTCGTGAGCGCGGCCAGCACGGCGCCGGTGCCCTCAGCCGGCGAGTTGGGGCTCGGCCGCGCTCAGCAGCGGGCCGGTGGCGGGATGGGCCAGCAGCCAGCGGCTGAGGCGGACCAGGGAGGCGTAGGTGCCCATGGGAGGGAGCATGATGGTGGCGGCGTCCCGCATCAGCTTCTCGACCGGGTGCTCGCGCAGCGCTCCCCTGGCACCGAAGAGCTGCATGGTTCGGGTCGCTATCCGCACCGCCAGCTCGGAGGTGGCCTGTTTGACCATGTCCTCCAGCGGCCGGTGGTGGTCGGGGTCGTGGTCGACCGCCCATGCGGCCCGCCAGAGCAGGCTCCGGGCCAGCTCGATCTCGGTCGCCATCTCGGCCAGGATGCTCGCGATCAACTGGTGCTCGGCCAGCCGGCGCCCGCCCTGGACCCGCTCCTGGCACCAGCTCAAGGCGTGCTCATAGCAGGCTCGGGCCACGCCCAGGGCGCGGGCACCTTCCCGAACCTTGGAGCCGGGGCCGACCGCCTCGGCCAGCTCGTAGCCCCGGTTGGGTGCCCCGACCAGGTTCTCCCTCGGCACCCGGCAGTCCTCGAAGATCAGCTCCACGTTCTGGTTGAGGCGCAGGCCCAGCTTGTCCTCGAAGCGGCCGACACGGAGGCCGGGGGTGTCGGAGGGGACCAGGAGACAGGAGATGCCCTCCGTCCACACCACGGTGGGGTCGGTGCGCGCGAAGAGGACGATGAGCCGGGCTACGTTGCCGTTGGTGATGAAGCGCTTGCGGCCGTTGATCACCCAGTGGTCACCGTCCAGGACGGCCGAGGTCCGCATCCCCGCCTCCAGGTCGCCGGCGTAGGGCAACCCATGGTCGCTGCCGGCGTGCTCCTCGGTGAGGGCGTAGGCGGTGAGGTAGGTGTCGTCGGCCATGAACTCGGGCAGGAAGCGCTGCCGCTGCTCGGGGCTGGTGTGGCAGGCGAGCAGGTAGCCCTCCCGCCAGGCGTGGGCCAGGGTCATGGCAAAGCCACAGTCCCCGACCGCGATCTCCTCCATCACGATCGCCTCGGTGAGCAGGTCGGTGCCCAGTCCGCCGTGCTCGCGCGGCACCCGCATCGTCCGCAGCCCGAGCCGGGAGGCGCGGCGGACGAGCTCCGCGGGGAAGCTCTCCCGTCCCTGCTTGCGGTCCAGCTCCAGGGCCACGGGCCGGATCTCGTGGTACGCGAACTCGCGCGCAACCTGCTGAAGCCGTCGTTGCTCGTCGGTTAGCTCGAAGTCCATGCTCCCTCCTCCCTCGCAGACCAGGGGTCTGCCCGTCGCCCGGGATCGTCGCCCTGACCCGGGCCACGCGGTCAACCTCCTCGCTGCAGGTGGCGGCGGATCGCGGCTGCGGCCTCGGCGGTGGAGAGGTTGCCACCCAGGTCACGGGTGCGCTCGCCAGCCCGGATCGCCGCCACCACCGCCGCCTCCACCGCTTCCGCCTCGGCTTTGAAGCCGAGGTAGTGGAGCAACATGCCCCCTGTGCGGATGGCGGCGATGGGGTTGGCGATCCCCCGACCGGCAATGTCGGGCGCCGAGCCGTGGACGGGCTCGAAGAGGGCCCGGCGGCCGGCCGGGTTGAAGTTCCCCGAGGGCGACATCCCGATCCCGCCTGCCAGCTCCCCGGCCAGGTCGCTCAGGATGTCGCCGAAGCAGTTCTCGGTGACGATGACGTCGAACTGCTCGGGGTCGCGGACCAGGTGGGCGGCGGCGGCGTCGACCATCAGGTGGCGGGCTCGGATGCCGGGGTACCGCTCCGCGATCGCCCGAAAGCGGGCGTGCCAAAGGGCCCCTGACTCGGGCATGGCGTTCCACTTGTCGACCATGCAGACCTCGCGGCGAGCGATGGCGAAGGCGTACTCGAGGATCCGGGTCACACCGGCGTAGGTGTTGTAGTGGTGGACGATCGCCACCTCTCTCTCGCTGCCGGGGCGGTAGCGGGTGCCCATGCCCGCGTAGAGCCCCTCGGTGTTCTCTCGCAGCACTACCAGATCCACGAGCCGGCGGGGGTGCCGGAGCGGGCTCAGGCTCTCGTCCAGCAGCCGAGCCGGCCGCACGTTGGCGTAGAGGTCAAAGGCGGTGCGCAGGTAGCTGAGGACCGAAGCCTGGTAGGCGGCATCGCTCACCCGTGGGTCGCCGATCGCACCCAGGAAGATGGCGTCCGCCTGCTCCACTCGCCGGAAGATCTCCGGCGGCAGCGCCACCCCCGTCCTCAGGTAGCGGTCGGCGTCGACGTCGAAGAACTCGAACTCGAGCCCTAGCCTGAGGCCCTCCAAGATCGCCACCGCCTCCGGGACCACCTCCCGACCGATCCCGTCGCCTGGCAGTACCGCGATGCGGGGAGCCATCGCCTCAGCGCCGGGGCCCAGGGATTCCGGCCGTGCGGCAGCCGCCACGGCCTCGCCCTGGCTCGGCAGCCCGGCCGCAGGGAGAGCCTTGAGATCCGTTCCCGCGGGGGATGGCGGTCTCCGGGCGACGCCAGTGGCTGGCGGGACCGGCCGCGCATGCGTACGCTTTCACCGCCCTCACCGTTGCCCTCTCCGGCAGCGCTCGTCAAGATGTCTGTACCAATGACCGGTTGGCGCTTCGAGCCGCTCGACCGGAGCAGCGGGGTGCCCCTCCACCGCCAGATCCGGGAACGACTTGCCGCTGCCATCGAGCGCAGCCGCGACGCCCGAGCCTTTCCCTCCGACCGCGAGCTCAGCGCCGTCTTCGGGGTTAGCCGGTTGACCGTTCGGCAAGCTGTGGACGCCTTGGTCCGGGACGGGGTGCTCTACCGCGTCCAGGGCAAGGGAACCTTCGTGCGCAACGCCGGGCTCGCCGAGCGCGTGACGGCGACCACCTTCCTCCAACCCTGGCTGAGCGGTCGGCGTGGTTACCGGCTGGTCGTCGACGAGCTGACGCGGGCCCGGGCCGAGGAGCAAGAGGTAGCCAGCTGGTTGGAGTGCGCCCGGGGCACCGAGGTGGTCCGGGTGCGGCGATCCCGGTTCGTCGAGGGGGCGCGGGTCGCCATCGACATCCGCTTCCTCCCCTTCGACCTGGCCTGCTCGCTCACCAGCGCCGACGTGGCCGGGGGGCCACTCTCGGGCTACCTCCAAAAGCGGGTGGGGGTGCAGGTGGCGCGGGGCCATATGGCGGTCCTGTCCCGTCCCGCCGATGCCGGGGAGGCCCGGCTGCTGGGGCTGCGGCCCGGAGATCCGGTCCTGGTCCGCCGGCTGCAGCTGCGCTCGAGCACCGAGCGGGTGCTCCTGGCCGGCTGGTCTATCTACCGCCCGGACCAGACGGTCCTCGAGTTCACGATCTCTGGCTGAACCCATGGTTGGCCATCGGCATCCCCGTGCGGCGTGGCCGATGCCGGTCTCCCCCACGCTCCACGCCACGGTGAGCATCTACCGGAAGAGCCGTTGCCGCAGAGAGAGCGATAGCGCTCAAGCGGCACCCCGCACGGGGGCGCCCCGGGCGAGGGCCTCGCCAGGTCGACCGCCGCGTGGCCATCGCGCCGGTGGCGCCTCCCACCGCCGTCGCACGCCCAGCGCTCGGCCCGGCCGATGGCCCGGATCCCACTGCAGCGATGACCCCTCTTGGAGCTGGGGAGGCACCGCTCGGCCCCCACTGGCTCCGAGCCCTCCCAGGGGGACCCCATCGGAGCCCGTCCCGATGGGGACCCCAGCCGGTCCTGTCGCGCAGCTGCCGCCGGACCTCGGCCAGGGCGGCGTCGGCGAGCCCCCTTCGCCGCGCCCTGGCCCCGGGCAACCCCTGCTGGCGCAGCATCCCGGTCACGTCCAGCCCCTCCACCGCGATCCGGCCGTGGGTCGTGGCCAGCCTGGCGGTGAGCCGCAGGAAGGGTGCGAGGCGGTTCGGGAGGCCACGGCCGATTGGGATGCGCGTCGACCACCGTTCCGATGGGGTCGGCGTCGAAGGCACCAACCCCGACGGCAACCAGGATTGCCCTGCTCGCGGCTGAGATGAAGATGCGGTAGCGGCCGGGGCCCAGCTTCCCGATCCCCACTCAGTCAATCTCCCCTGGGCCAGATGTGCTCGCCATCACCCAGGAGTCCAGCGCATGTCTGGGGCCACGCATCCCCCCCTGCTCCATCCGATCCTGGTGCCACGGCGACGATCGTTCCCCACACCTCCTCAGGGGCGTGCCCGCCGCCGTCAGAGATCAGGGAGAGGATCCGGACTCGCCGAGGGCTCCTTCACAGGTGACGGGGAGTTGCTCATGAAGCCGGCGGCCTGACCAAGCGGTAGCGGCGCGGCCGTCATTCCCTCGCCAACGGCCTCAGCCATGGAATGCGGGCTGTGTGCTGGGTCCAAAGGAGGACGCTTGGGCCTCGGTCGCCTCGACCGTGGATGTGTTTCCTGGCGAGGCCTAGGTTGAGGCACATGAACAGGGGCGAGAGATCGATCGACGGTGCTGTGAGATGAGGGACGGCGACCTGGGGCGCGCTGCCTCCGGAGGAGGCAGGCAGCCGACGCAGACTGCCGACCGGACGAGGGCGACAGGTCATCCCCTGGACCCGCTTCGACCGGAGGAGATCGCAGCTGCGAGCGACATCCTGAGGCGCTCAAAGTCGCTGGCAGAGACAGCGCGCTTCGTGTACGTGACGCTGAGAGAGCCGCCCAAGCCTGCGGTGCTGTCATACCAGCCGGGGACCGAGCTGGAGCGAGAGGCTTTCGTGGTTCTACGGGAGCGGGCGGAGCGCAAGACCTACGAAGCCGTGGTCTCACTGACCCGGGGTGAGGTGACCTCCTGGCGAGAGGTGCCGAACGTGCAGCCGCCGATCATGTTCGAGGAGTTCCTGGCCGCGGAGGCAGCGGTCAAGCAGGATCCCCGATGGCGAGCGGCGATGCGCCGGCGGGGCATCGAGGACCTGGAGAACGTGATGATCGATCCCTGGTCGGTGGGCTACAACGGTCCGGAGGACGCCGCCAGTAAGGGACGCTTCATCCGGCCGCTGACCTGGGTCCGCCAGGGCCCGGAGGACAACGGCTACGCCCGGCCCATCGAGGGCCTGGTGGTGCGGTTCGACCTGGACTCGATGACCGTGGTGGAGGTCGAAGACCACGGGGTGGCGCCGATCCCGCCTCGGGCCGCCAACTACACCGCGGAGACGTTGATCGATCCCAACAACTTCCCCTCCTTTCCGGAGGGGACGAGGAGGGACGTCAAGCCGATCGAGGTCCACCAGCCCGAGGGCCCCAGCTGGCGGGTGGAGGGCCACCGGGTGGAGTGGCAGAGGTGGAGCTTCCGGGTCGGCTTCACCCCTCGGGAGGGGCTGGTGCTCCACACCATCAGCTATCGGGACCGGGGCGAGGAGCGTCCCATCGTCTACCGGGCCTCCCTGGCCGAGATGTTCATCCCGTACGGGGATCCCAACCCGACCCACTACCGAAAGAACGTCTTCGACATGGGGGAGTATGGCATCGGCGTGCTGGCCAACAGCCTGGCGCTGGGCTGCGACTGCCTGGGCCTGATCCACTACTTCGATGCCTGGGTCAACGACAACGATGGCCGCCCCCTCCGGATCGAGAACGCCATCTGCCTACATGAGGAGGACTTCGGGATCCTGTGGAAGCACACGGACTTCCGGACCATGAAGGCGGAGGTCCGGCGCTCGCGACGGCTGGTGGTGTCGATGTTCGCGACCGTCGGGAACTACGACTATGGATACTTCTGGTACTTCTACCCCGACGGCACCATCCAGTTCGAGGTGAAGCTGACCGGGATCATCTCGAACGGGGTTTACGCCGACGGCGAGGAGCCGAAGCACGGGGTCAAGGTGGCACCCAACGTGTACGGGCCCAACCACCAGCACTTCTTCTGCGTCCGTCTCGACATGATGGTCGATGGGATCCGCAACACCGTCTATGAGTGCGATTCGGTGCCGGTCCCCCCAGGTCCTGAGAATCCCCATGGCAACGCCTGGGTAGTGCGACAGACCCCGATCTCGCGAGAGTCGGAGGCAGCCCGTCTGGCAGATCCGCTCCGGGCCCGCTACTGGAAGATCGCCAACACCTCCCGGCGCAACGCGGTGGGCGATCCGGTCGCCTACAAGCTGGAGCCGGGACCGAGCACGCCGCCTCTCTACCAACCGGGCGTGCATGCCATCCGGCGGGCCCAGTTCTGCACTCGCAACCTGTGGGTCACCGCTTACGACCCATTGCAGCTGTTCCCTGCCGGGGACTATGTGAACCAGCATCCCGGTGGCGATGGGCTTCCCCGCTACCAGCAGGCGGACCGGCCGCTGGAGGACGCCGACCTGGTGGTCTGGCACAGCTTCGTGGCCCACCATGTGCCCCGCCCCGAGGATTGGCCAGTGATGCCCTGCAGCTACGTCGGCTTCCACCTGAGGCCGGTCGGCTTCTTCGACGGCAACCCCTCGCTCGACATGCCCCTGCTCGCTGACCATTGCTCGCACCGCGAGCACGAGCCCAACGGGAAGGTGGGGTAGCCCCATGAGCAGGGACACCGGAGCTTTCGACGCCCAGGGTCCGGTCGTGACCGTCGGCGAGCACGCCCTCGAGGGCGGCATCCTCTCCATGACCGAGGTGCTCGCTCAGTCGGTCGCCAACATGGCCCCCAGCGCGGCGATGGCGCTGCTTCCGCTGCTGGTCTTCAGCAGCGCCGGCAACGGGACCTGGGTGTCGTTCGTGATCGCCATCGTGCTGATGCTCTGTGTGGGCTACTGTGCGGCCCAGTTCGGTCGTCGCATCAACTCGGCCGGGTCCTTCTACGTCTGGGTCAGCCGGGCGCTGGGACCGGCCTATGGCCACGCCGCCGGCTGGGGCCTGGAGTTGGGCTACGTCGCCACCGGCGTGGCAACCGTCTACGGGTTCGCCATCTTCGGCGGTGACCTCCTAACCCGCCTGGGCCTGCCCGGCGACAGCGCCGGCGTCCTGGTCGTGCTCTTCGGGATCGACCTGGTCCTGGCGGCCGTGGTTGCCATCCTGGACATGGGCCTGTCGGCCAGGATGTCGCTGACCCTGGAGTCGTTCTCGGTCGCGATCATCCTGCTGCTCTGCGTCGCGGTCTGGGTCCACCGGGGAGGCGTCATCGACCCCGCCCAGCTCCGGCTCTCGGGGGCGACGCCCGGCGGCGTCTTCGTGGGGGTGGTCCTGGCCATCTTCGCCTTCGTCGGCTTCGAGAGCGCCGGCTCGCTGGGTGTGGAGGCCAAGAACTCCTTCCGCAACGTGCCCCGGGCCATCCTCTGGAGCTGCCTGCTGGTCGGCCTCTTCTACCTGGTCGTCTCGTACTCGCAGGTATTCGGCTTCCAGGGGACCCGGAGGGGGCTGGCCGGCAGCAGCGCTCCCCTGCCCGACCTGGCCGTTGCCACCGGGATGGGCGTGTTCGCCTACCTGATCGACCTGGGCATCGTCACCAGCATGTTCGCCTGCACCCTGGCCTGCCTCAACGCCGGTGCCCGTGTGCTCTACGCGATGACCCACGACGGGCTGGGACACTGGACGCTGGGCAGCGTGCACCCGACTCGCCGCACCCCCCACGTGGCCATCGTGATCGTGGCCATCCCCATGATCCTGGTGCCCCTGGCCACTACCCTGCTCCGACGGTCGCCAGTCGACGCCACGGGCTGGGTGGGGAGCCTCGCCGTCTTCGGCTTCATGCTCGGCTACGTGCTGGTGGCGGTAGGGGCGCCGCTCTTCCTGCGACGGCTCGGCGTCCGCTCGCCGCTCACTTGGGTGGTCGGCCTGCTCGGGGCGGCCGTGATGCTGTTCGTCTTCTGGGCGAACTCGCTGCCGCAGTCCATCCCAGGCAGGCTCTTCCCCCCACTCCAGGGCGTCTACGAGTGGCTGCCGCTGGTCTTCGTGGCCTGGGTGGCGGTGGGGGCCGCCTACTACGCCGTCTGGCGCTGGCGGAACCCCGAGAAGGCGCGGACCTTGGGGACCCGATTCCATACCCCGGAGGGGGCTCCCGCGACGGGCGATTGACGACGGGCAGCTTCTTGCACCGCCTCGACGCGACCCACGGCGACGCCGGGGGTTCGGTGGCGGGGTCAGGCGGCGAGCGGCTCGGGGGGGCCGGAGGCCGAGCCGCCTGGGCACTTCGAGCGCGGTCGGGGCTGGCAGGTGAGCCTCCGGATCAGCCAGGGACCATCATCGGTAGGTCGTCGACCAGGGGGGGAGCATCTCCAACCCCTCCTGGACGGCTTGGCTGGTGCCAGGCGCCCAGTCTCAGGCCCCAGGTCACCTCCGACACCGTCCTGGCCGCTGGCGACGATGGCGTCGGACGCGGTCGCCGCCTCCGCCAACCGCGGTTGGCCGTGACCTCCTGGTCGGGAACGCTGGCCTCCACCGCCAAGCTGTTGCTGAGTTCGGGAACAGGGCGGCCGAGAAGATCGGCCACACGCTGGTGGGGCCTTGCCATCCCGGGCACGATGCGCGTGCCCGTCTGCCTACCGGGCAGGATGCCCGGAGCTGTCACCGCCGGGACCACCATCTCGTCTCACGGGTGCGGGATGCTCCTCGGCCGAGGTGATGACGACGAGAGCCTTCGCGGCCGGAGCGATCGGAAGCCGCTGGCGCCGCGTCCGGTCGCGGCCGTCATGGGGCGCGGCGAGCCACCGCCGGCGATGCTCTCCGAGCTGAGGGCGCACCGACGGGCGCAGACAGGATGCAGAATGGAGGGTTGACGACAGCTGACGTGTCCACACACTCACCATTCACTTCCGTCAACTCGAAGCAGTGGGCGCCCGAGCAAGGCATCCCTCCCGTGACCGCCTCCCGCTGGTTCTCGTCGGGCACGCTTCCCGTCCCGGCCCGGCGAGTCGGTCACCTGATCCTGGGGGACGCTCCGGCGCCCCCCGGCCGGCGTGCCGCCGCCCATCGGGCGGCCCGGGCGATGGCCGCGCTCCAGCACGATGGCCCGCAGGGGTGCCCCACA
>DATGLL010000025.1:0-33910 GCA_035294145.1 Candidatus Dormiibacterota bacterium
GAGGCGTTAGCGGTCCGATCAGCGCCGCTCGAGGTCGGGGATCTGCTCCGCGAACGAGTGTACGCCCACGTCGAGAGCCTGGTGCTGACCTCCGCCAGCCTTGCAGTCGCGGGCAACTTCGATCACTTCTGCTCTCGCGTCGGCCTCGGGGCCGAGGTCGAGACGCTCTCCCTTCCCTCGCCCTTTGACTACCTCAGGCAGGCTCTGGTCTGCCTCCTTACCGATCTCCCCGACCCCCAATCGGAGGAGTTTGAGATCGCGGTCGCGGGGGTGATCGCCGACGTCGCCGGACGTCTGCAGGGACGGACGCTGGTGCTCTTCACCTCGCACCAGCAGCTCCGGGGCGTCTACCAGGCGCTGAAGCACCGCGACGACCTGGACGAGATCCTCATCCTCGGCCAGGGGATCGACGGGCAGCGGCGGCAGGTCCTCCGGGCCTTCGAGGAGGGCGGGCGCTCCCTGCTCCTCGGCACGGCGAGCTTCTGGGAAGGGATCGACATCCCCGGGGACCGGCTCTCCTGCGTGATCATCGTGCGCCTGCCGTTCCCGGTCCCGCACGAGCCGGTGTACGAGGCCCGGGCCGAGCGTCTCCGCGATCCGTTCCTCCACTACGCCCTGCCCCAGGCCGTCCTGCGGCTCAAGCAGGGCTTCGGACGGCTGATCCGCCGTCACGGCGACCGGGGAGTGGTGGTGATCCTGGACCGTCGGGTCGTCGAACGCGACTACGGGCGCGCCTTCCTCGAGGCGCTCCCCCCCGCCTCCCGCTACCTGGGGTCGGCGGAGGGGCTGGGGGGGCGTGTCCAGGCCTGGCTCGGGTCGGGGCCGACGGAGCGACCGCTGTGGTCGGCGGCGCCGGAGCGGTAAGGGCGAGCATGGGGACCCTGTTCGTGGTGGGCACGCCGATCGGCAACCTGGAGGACCTTTCGCCGCGGGCCCTGCGGGTGCTGGCGGAGGTGCCGTTGATCGCGGCCGAGGACACCCGGGTGACCGCCCGCCTGCTGGCGCGGCACGGCCTGCGACGGCCCATGGTGAGCCATCGGGCCCCGGTCGAGGGACGGAGCCTCCCCCGGCTCCTCGAGGCGTTGGACCGGGGGGACGTGGCCTTGGTCACCGATGCCGGCACACCCACGCTGTCCGATCCAGGCCGGCGGTTGGTGGTGGCCGCCTGGGAGGCCGGGCACCAGGTGACCCCGGTGCCCGGGCCCAGCGCGGTGACGGCGGCGCTGTCCGTGGCCGGGTTCGGCGGCCTCGGCTTCTGCTTCGCTGGCTTCCTGCCCCGACGCCAGGGCGAGCTGCGACGCTTCTTCGAGTCCCTCCGCACGGCCCTCGGGCCCACCGTCGCCTTCGAGTCCCCCCACCGGATCCGCCGGAGCCTGCAGGTCATGGCCGAGGTCCTCCCCGATCGCCCGCTGGCGCTGGCCCGGGAGCTGACCAAGCGCCATGAGCAGGTCATCCGGGGCACGCCCGCCGACGTCCTGGATGCCGTGGGCGAGTCGGTGCGCGGTGAGGTTACAGTTGTGATCTCCGGTGCCGTCAGTGAGTGAACCCGAGACGATCCTGATCTGCGTGGCCTGGCCCTACGCGAGCGGGCCTCGTCACATCGGCCACGTCGCCGGCTTCGGGGTGCCGGCCGACGTCTTCGCCCGCTATCAGCGCCTGCGGGGGGCTCGGGTGCTGATGGTCAGCGGCACCGACGAGCACGGGACGCCCATCACCTACGAGGCGGACCGGGCCGGGATCCCCCCTCGTGAGTTCGCCGATCGCAACAACGCCATCATCGTCGAGGACCTGCGGCAGCTCGGGCTCAGCTACGACTGCTTTACCCGCACCACCACCCCCAACCATTACCGGGTGGTGCAGGACATCTTCCTCCGTCTGTACGAGCAGGGCTACCTCTTCACCCGGACCCAGATGGGCGCGGTCTCGCCCAGCACCGGCAGGACCCTCCCCGACCGTTACATCGAGGGCACCTGTCCCATCTGCGGCTACCCCGAGGCCCGGGGTGACCAGTGCGACAACTGCGGCAACCAGCTCGATCCCGTCGACCTGATCGACCCCCGCTCCCGGATCGACGGCGAGCGGCCCGAGTTCCGCGAGACCGAGCATTTCTTCTTCGACCTGCCGGCCTTCGCCGACCGGCTCCGAGCCTGGATCGAGGCCCAGGAGCACTGGCGTCCCAACGTGCGCAGCTACTCGCTCAACCTGCTCGCCGACCTGAAGCCTCGGGCCATCACCCGTGATCTCGACTGGGGCGTCCCCGTGCCGCTCCCGGGCTGGCGAGAGCGGCCCGACAAGCGCATCTATGTCTGGTTCGATGCCGTGATCGGCTACCTGTCCGCCTCCATCGAGTGGGCGCGGACACGAGGGACGCCGGAGGCGTGGCGGGCATGGTGGCAGGACCCGGGCGCCCGTGGGTACTACTTCATGGGCAAGGACAACATCACCTTCCACACGGTGCTGTGGCCGGCGATCCTGATCGGGGTCGGGGACCTCAACCTGCCCTTCGATGTCGTGGCGAGCGAGTTCCTCACCATGGAGGGGGCCCGCTTCTCGGTCAGCCGAGGCCGGGTGATCGAGGTTCGCGACTTCCTCTCCCGCTACGACCCCGACACGCTCCGCTACTACCTGACCATCGCCGGTCCCGAGACCACCGACACTGACTTCACCTGGACGGAGTTCGTGCGTCGCAACAACGACGAGCTGGTGGGGACGTGGGGGAACCTGGTCCACCGGACCCTGGTTCAGGCCCATCAGAACTTCGGGGCCGTGCCCGAGCCGGGGGAGCTGAGCGCGCGGGACCGCCGCCTGATGGCAGAGGTCGAGGGCGGCTTCACCACCGTGGGAGGGCTGCTGGAGCGGGCCCGCTTCAAGGCGGCGATCACCGAGGCGATGCGGCTGGCTTCGCTGGTCAATCAGTACCTGGCTGAGGAGCAGCCATGGCATCGGATCAAGGAGGATCGCACCCGCGCCGCCACCACCCTGTTCGTCGCCATTCGTTGCGTGGACGACCTGAAGACGATGCTCACCCCCTTCCTGCCCTTCTCGTGCCAGCGCCTGCACGAGATGTTGGGGTACCGCGACGTGATCGCCCCCCAGCCCCAGGTTCGTGAGGTCGAGGAGGAGGGCGAGATCCACCGGGTGCTCGGGAACGACTACGAGGCCACCCCTCGCTGGGGACCGAGCCGCCTCCCCGCCGGTCGCCCCCTGCCCCGGCCCATGGCCCTGTACCGGAAGCTCGACCCGCGGGTGGTGGACGAGGAGCTCGACCGCATGCGTGCCCGGACCTGAGCCGGGCGGGGCTCACAGATGCGGCTGGTCGACACCCACGCCCACCTCGAGGAGCTGCCCGATCTTGAGCCGGCGCTGGCCGAGGCCCACGCGGCTGGCGTCACCGACATCATCGCCATGAGCGTCGACGGCCCGACCAGCCGCCAGGTGGTGGAGTGGGCCGAGTCCAGGCCAGGGGTGTGGGCGGCGGTCGGGCACCATCCGCTCAACCAGCGAGGGCCGGATCTGGAGCTGCTGCGCGAGCTGGCCTCCCACCCCCGCGTGGTGGCGGTCGGCGAGGTCGGGCTTGATCACGAGGACGAGCACCGGGGGCCGCACGAGGCGCAGCTGGAGTGGTTCCACGCCTGCTGTCGGTTGGCGGTCGAGCAGGGGCTGCCGGTGTGCGTGCACGTTCGGGGGAGCGCCTCGGAGGTGTATGCGGCGTTGCGCCACCATCCCGGCCTCACCGGCGTGATGCACTACTGGACCCTGGACTGGGATTGGGCCCGCCGTTTCCTCGACCTGGGGATGTACCTCAGCTTTTCCGGGGTCCTCACCCGAGCCGGTCGTTGGGAGGTTCGCGAGGTGGCCCGTCGGGTGCCCGCCGACCGCTTGCTCTTGGAGACCGATGCGCCCTGGGGCACCCCGCGGGGCAGGAGAGGGCCCATGCGTCCGGCGTGGATGGTCGACACGGCGGTGGCCGTGGCGGAGATCCGGGGGCTGGGACTGACCGAGCTGGCCGAGCTGGAGCGGGCCAACGCCCAGCGCCTGTTCCGGCGCCTGGGGGGGTGAGCCGGTGGGTGTGACGTCGTCCCCTCGGCTCGAGGATGAGCCTGATGGTAGCGACCAGGGCGCGGCGGCCTCGCCTGGGCCAGCACTTCCTGGTCGACCCGGTCCTGCGGCGGCGGGTGGTGGAGGCGGCCGGGATCGCGCCCGGGGACGAGGTGCTGGAGGTCGGTGCCGGCCCCGGGGTGCTGACCGGTGAGCTGGTGCGGCGGGCGCGCCGGGTGGTGGCGGTGGAGGTCGACCGGCGACTCGCAGCTCGGCTGCGGGCGGCGGTGCCCGAGGCCGAGGTGGTCAACGAGGACGTGCTCCGCCTCGACCTGGCGCACTGGTTCCCGTCCGGGGGGGAGGTCGTGGTGGGGAACATCCCCTACTACCTCACCGGGGCGCTGATCCGCCGTCTCCTCGGCGCTGCGCCACGCCCCCGTCGCCTCAGCCTGGTCGTCCAGCGTGAGGTGGCCAGGCGCTGGTGCGGCCTGGATGGGTGGAGCCTGTCGACGCTGGTGGTGCAGGTCTTCACGAGGCCCAGGATCGAGCTGGAGCTCCCGCCGACGGCGTTTGCCCCGCCCCCGAGCGTAACCTCGGCCTTGGTGGTCATGGACGTGCGCCCTCGACCGGCGGTGGAGGTCAGCGACCTCGACGCCTTCTTCCGGTTCGCGGAGGCCGTCTTCCACTTCCGGCGCAAGCAGCTACGGGCTGCGCTCGCCCGGGCCTTGGGCCTCCCCGCCGCTGACGCCGGGGCCCTGGTCCGGGGAGCCGGCATCGGCCCCGAGCGTCGCGCCGAGACCCTCACCCTCGCCGAGTGGGAGCGGCTCTTCGAGACGGCCCGGGGGAAGGACCGGTGACGCCGAAGCCGAGGCCTGGGGTCGAGCCCCGTGGCAGCGGGGGCCACCGGGTCGTGACCCCGGGCGAGGCCGGGCCGCTCTCGGTGGCGGAGGAGGTCCTCGAGCTGGACGTCGCCCGCCGGGCGGTCGAGGAGGGGCGGAGCGGCTTCCGCCACCTGCTCCGGTATCGGGACTTCCGGCTGATCTGGTACGCCCAGGTGGCCGCCCAGCTGGCCGACAAGTTCTTGATGTTCTCGCTCATCATCCTGGCCTACGGCCTCTCCGGGGGCAGCACGCCAGTGGCCATCACCTTGCTCGCCTACACGGTGCCGGCGGTGGTCATCGCCCCGGTTGCCGGGGTGGTCGCCGATCGTCACGACCGCAAGCTGATCATGGTCGGGACCAACCTCATCCGGGCCGGCCTGGTGGCCATGATCCCGCTCGCCAGCTTCGTGCCCGTCCTCGGCCACGACTACGTCCACCTGCTCCTGATCACCCTCGCCTTCGCCGCGGTCGGCCAGCTGTTCAGCCCGGCCGAGGCCGCCGCCATCCCCAGCGTCATCCCCCGCGGCGTCCTGCTCACCGCCAACTCGATGGTGCTCGGCACCATGGTCCTGACCCTGGTCCTGGGCGGCGCCCTGGCCCCGATCACCTCGCGGGCCCAGATCTACGCGCCCTACTGGATCGCCGTGGTCCTCTTCGGGCTGGCCGGGGTCCTGATCGCCATGGCCCGCATCCCCCGGCCGGTGTGCCGGACCGAGCCTGTTCGCCGGCATCCCTTCCACCAGCTGGCGGTGGAGATGAGCGAGGGCCTCGACGTCCTCCGCCGCTCACGGGTGCTGATGCTGGCCTTCTTCGAGGTCTCCCTGACCGTCCTCGTGATGTTCATGATGTTCACCCTGGCGCCGGCCTACGTCAGCCAGGTGCTCCGGCTTGGGAACCAGGACAGCTACATGATCCTGGTCCCGGCGACGGTGGGGGCTCTGGCCAGCGCGGCCGCCATCGGTCAGCTCGGCCGTCGCCTCGGCCCGGCCCAGCTGCTGGTGGGGGGGCTGATGGCCATGGGGCTGACGCTGGTCGTGCTCGCGGTGATCCCGGCCCTGGTCCTGCCCTCGGAGGGCGGCGACGGGGTGGTGCGGGCCTTCGCGGTCGCGATCAGCTTGCTGCTGGGGCTGGAGTTCGGGGCCCTGATGATCCCGGCCCTGGCCTACCTGATGGAGCACACCTCGGATCAGGTCCGGGGGAGGATCTTCGCGCTGCTCTTCATGGTCATCAACGGGGTCACGGCGTTGCCGGTGCTGATCGCCGCCGCCCTCTCCGACTGGCTGGGCACCACCAAGGTCGTGGCCGGCCTGGGGGTGCTGCTGGTGATCGCCGGGCTGTTCCTGGCCGACCGGGCCCGCCGGATCTTGGCCACGCGGAGCGGCGACGGCTGAGCCGCTCGGGCGGCCAGCCGGGAGGGCCGACGTCCATATACTGGACGCCTCATGGCCGAGTACGACACGGAGGTCTCGGACGACCCGCTCTTCATCCTGCGTCACTCCGCCGCGCACCTGCTCGCGGCCGCCGTGACCGAGCTCTATCCCGGGACCAAGTACGCCGGCGGGCCTCCGGTCGAGAACGGCTTCTACTACGACTTCGACCTCCCCCGCCCGGTGGGCGAGGACGACCTGCCCGCGATCGAGGCCAAGATGGCCGAGATCGCCCGCCGTGGCGAGCCCTTCGAGCAGGTGCTCCTCCCCCACCCCGAGGCGCGTCGGCGCTTCCAGGAGCTGGATCAGCCCTACAAGCTCTACTGGCTTGAGCGGAAGGCGACCGAGGACGAGCTGGTCAGCTGCTACCGAACCGGGGGCTTCTTCGACCTCTGCCGGGGTCCCCACGTCGCCTCGGCGGCCGAGATCCGGGCCTTCAAGCTGATGAAGGTGGCCGGCGCCTACTGGCTCGGCGACGAGCGCAACCGTCAGCTCACGCGCATCTACGGCACCGCCTGGTTCACCCGCGAGGAGCTGGACGACTACCTGCGGGCCCTGGCCGAGGCGGAGCAGCGTGACCACAAGCGCCTGGGCCGGGAGCTGAAGATCTTCGCCTTGGACGAGCGAACCGGGCTGGGCAACGTGATCTGGCTGCCCAACGGGGCCACCATTCGCCGGGAGCTCGAGCGCTGGATCGTGGACGAGGAGCTGGCCCGCGGGTACCAGCACGTGGTGACGCCGGCGGTGGCGCGGCTGGACCTCTACCGACAGAGCGGGCACTGGGAGCGCTACCGCGAGAGCATGTACCCGCCGATGCGGACCGAGAGCGGCGAGGAGCTCGAGCTCCGCCCCATGAACTGCCCGCACCACATCCTCGTCTACCAGCAGGAGGTCCGAAGCTACCGTGACCTCCCGCTGCGGATCGCGGAGATCGGCACCAACTACCGCTGGGAGAAGTCGGGTGAGCTGATGGGCATGATCCGGGTCCGGTCCTTCGCCCTCAACGACGCCCACATCTTCTGTACCCCGGACCAGCTGCACGAGGAGATCGTGGGCGTGATCGAGCTGGCCCGCTACTTCATGGACACCTTGGGGGTGGATGAGTACCGCTACCGCCTCTCGGTGCGCGACCCCGAGCGGACCGGGAAGTACGTGGGCAGCGACGAGGACTGGGCGAACGCCGAGGCGGCCCTGGTGGGCGCCCTCGAGGCCCTGGGAGCGGAGTACGAGCTGGGGCGGGGGGAGGCCGCCTTCTACGGCCCCAAGATCGACTTCCAGGTCCGGGACGCCCAGCGCCGTGAGTTCACCAACAGCACCGTGCAGGTCGACTTCCAGATGCCCGAGCGGTTCGGCCTCGAGTACGTGGCCGCCGACGGCTCCCGCCGGCGGCCGGTGATGGTGCACCGGGGCGCGTTCGGAGCCATGGAGCGGATGATCGCCTACCTGATCGAGCTGTACGCGGGCGCCTTCCCGACCTGGCTGTCACCGGTCCAGGTGGTGGTCATGCCGGTCACGGACGCTCATCTGGCGTACGCCCGGGCGGTGACGGAGCGGCTCCGGAGCTGTCGGGTGCGGGTGGAGCTGGACGATCGCCCCGAGCGGGTGGGCCGGAAGATCGCCGAGGCCCGGGGGCGACGGGTCCCCTACATGGTGGTGGTTGGTGCCCGCGAGGCCGAGACGGGGACGGTCTCGGTTCGCGACCGTGCCGGAGCGCAGTCGGTGGAGCGGTTGGAGGACTTCTGCTCCCGCCTCCTGGAGGAGATCGCCCAACGACGACGATGACTGGGGAACCCGCGCTGATGCCAGGGGTGACGGGCCCGCTGCGCGCCGCGGCCGTTGGTGGCGGGGGGGCAGCTTTGGTAACATCTGCACCCGCAATGGGCTGTCGAGCCTGGGCCGAGCGACGAGCGGCCTGGCAGCCCTCCTATGGAGCGGTCAGCGGATGGCCAGGGCCGTCCGTTTTTTGTGTTGAGTTGAACAAGGAGATCGAGATCCTACCCATTCGTTCTGGCGAGGGAGCGTCCTATCCCGTTTAAGGAGCTTCGGATCAACGAGCAGATCCGAGCCCCTGAGGTGCGTCTCATCGACGACAAGAACAACCAGCTGGGGGTTCTGAGCCTCGAGGCGGCGCAACGGATCGCAAATGAAAAAGGTCTCGACTTGGTCGAGGTGGCGCCCCAGGCGGTGCCGCCCGTGTGCCGGCTGTTGGACTATGGCCGTTACAAGTTCGAGACCATCAAGCGGGAGAAAGACCAGCGTCGGCGGCAGAACATCATCAAGCTCAAGGAGATGAAGCTCCGCCCCAAGGTCGCTGATCACGACTTCCAGACCAAGTTCCGGGGCGTCAAGCAGTTCCTTGAGCAAGGCGAGAAGGTCAAGGTGACGATCATGTTCCGTGGCCGCGAGGTGGTCCATCAGGACATCGGGCGCCGCCTCCTGGAGCGCGTCGCCGAGGCGGCCCGGGACGTCGCCGTGATCGAGCGGCCGCCTGCGATGGAGGGCAGGAACCTCTTCATGATCCTGGCCCCGTTGCACCGGCCGATGACGGCCTCGAGCTCAACGAACTCGGGTCCGAGGTCGTCCGACCCAGGTCCCAGACCATCGGAGGAGTAAGGAGACCAGCAGTGCCCAAGGTCAAGACCCGAAAAGGGCTCAGTGACCGAGTCCGGGTCACCCGGACCGGGAAGCTGATTCGCGCGCACGCCTGGAAGAGTCATCTCCTGGAGCACAAGTCGGCCAAGCGCAAGCGGGCGTTTCGGACGGCCCAGCAGGTGGCGGCGGCGGACGCCAGGCGGGTACGGCGCGCGCTGGGGATCTAGCCATGGCCAGGGTCAAGCGTGGCGTCATCGCCCGTCGCAAGCATCGGGCCATCCTCCGGCGGGCCAAGGGCTTCCGCTACTCGCGCAAGCTGCTCTTCAAGCCCGCCAACGAGGCCGTCCTGCACGCGCTGGCCTACGCCTTCCGCGACCGGCGTCAGCGCAAGCGGGACCTTCGACGGCTGTGGATCGTGCGGATCAACGCCGCTGCCCGCCGGTCCGGTCTCCCCTACAACCGGTTCATGCACGGCCTCCGGCAGGCCGGGGTGGAGATCGACCGCAAGGTGCTGGCGGACCTGGCGGTGCGCGATGCCGGCGCCTTCGCCCGGCTGGTCGAGGTTGCCAAGGGCCACCTCTGAGCGCCTGATCCTCAGCCCCGACAACGAGCTCGTCCGCCAGCTCCGGCGCCTTGCCCGTCGCCGAGGCGGGGAGGTCGTGCTGCTGGAGGGACCGAGGGTGGTGCGGGAGGCGGTCAGCTGTGGGGTGCCGCTGGAGATGCTCGTGCTCCGTGAGGACGTGGAGTTCGAGGCGCCCGCGAGGCGGGTGGTGAGGCTCGGCCCCCGAGCCTTCCAGGCCGTGGGGCAGACCGTGACCCCACAGGGGGTGCTGGCGTTGGCGCCCCGGCCCCGAAGGTCGATGGCGGAGGCGGCGGCCGCGGCCGCGGCCGCCGGCTGGCCCCTGGTCGTGCTGGATGGGGTGCAGGATCCAGGCAACGTGGGGGCGATCTGCCGGACCGTCGCGGCGGCGGGGGCCCCTGCGGTGGCCATCCTGGAGGGCGGCGCGGATCCCTTCGGACCCAAGGCGGTTCGCGCCTCGGCCGGCAACGTGTTCAGGCTGGCCGTCGCCCGAGGTCGCTGGGAGGACCTGGCCGGCATGGAGGGCTACGGGGCGACCGCCACGGGAGGCATCCGCTGGGACCGGGCTGACCTGCGCGGCGCCGCCCTGATCGCCTTCGGGAACGAGGCGCGTGGGCTGCGTCGGGCCGACCTGCGACCCCTCACCATCCCCATGGCCCCTGGAGTAGAGTCCCTGAACGTCGCCGCGGCGGTGGCCGTGGTGCTATTCGAGATCTGCCGGAGAAAGGTGGCGGCATGAGCAGGGTCGAGGAGATCCAGAGGCAGACGCGGGCGCTCGCGGAGCGGGCGCTGGAGGTGGTCGCCGTCGCTGCCGACGAGGAGACCCTCGGGCAGCTTCGGGCAGAGCTCCTGGGCGCGAGGAGCGAGCTGATGCGGCTCCCGAAGACCTTCGCCAGCCTGGCGCCCGAGGAGCGGCCGGCCGCTGGCCAGGCCTTCAACCAGGCCCGCTCCTCGATCGAGGCCGCGCTGGCGCGGCGGGCCGAGGAGCTCCGTCAGGCCAGGCTCGCCCAGCTCGGCGAGCGCGAGGCCATCGATGTGACCTTCCCGGGCCGACCGCCGGCGGTGGGGCGTCTCCACGTGCTGACCAGGGTCCAACGGGAGGTCGAGACCATCATGGAGCGCATGGGCTATCACGTCGAGGATGGCCCCGAGGTCGAGACCGACTGGTACAACTTCGAGGCGCTCAACCTCCCCCGGGGCCACGCCGTGCGCGACATGCAGGACACCTTCTTTTTCACCGAGACCGAGGACCTGCTGCTGCGCACCCACACCTCGCCCATGCAGATCCGCTCCATGGAGCGGCTCCAGCAGCCTCCGATCTTCGTCATCGTGCCCGGCCGGACCTATCGACGTGACGCCACCGATGCCAGCCACCTGGCCCAGTTCATGCAGATGGAGGCGCTGGCGATCGACGAGGGGTTGACGGTTGGCGACCTCAAGGGCACGATCCTGTACTTCGCGCAGTCGCTCTGGGGGCCGGAGCGTCGGGTCCGCATCCGGCCCAGCTTCTTCCCCTACACGGAACCAAGCTTCGAGTTCGACCTCTCCTGTGGCGTCTGCGGGGGCGCCGGTTGCCGCGCCTGCGGCGGCGACGGCTGGCTGGAGGTGGGGGGGTGCGGGATGGTCCACCCCAACGTCCTCCGCAACGGCGGCATCGACCCCGACCGCTACACCGGATTTGCCTGGGGCTTCGGGATCGAGCGCATCGCCATGCTTCGCCACGACGTCGACGACCTCCGGTTGTTCTACGAGAACGACCTTCGCTTCTTGGAGCAGCTCTGACCGATGATCGCCCGGATCGCATCGAACCGTCCCCGACCCTCGCCGACCGTCCCCCGGGGCCGGCCGGAGGCCGTCTGATGCGGGTCTCCTTCGAGTGGCTGTGCGACCTCGCCGACGTCCACGACCTGACCCCGGACCAGGTGGCGGAGGTCCTCACCCTGGTCGGCTTCAGCGTGGAGGAGGTGCGGCCCGTCGACCTCTCGGGGATCCTGGTCGGGCGGGTGCTCGAGCAGGAGCCGCATCCCTCCTCACGAACCCCGCTGTGGATCCACCGCGTCGATCTCGGTGACCACACCCGCACCATCATCGCCGGGGTCGCCAACGCCACCCCCGGCAGCCTGGTGCCGGTGGCCCTGCCCGGGACCCGGGTGCCGAACGGGACGATGGTGCGCGACGCCAAGATCGCCGGGGTGCCTGCCCAGGGGATGCTCTGCGCCGAGGATGAGCTGCTCGTCAGCGACGACCACAGCGCGATCATGATCCTCGACGAAGGACGCCCGGGGCAGCGGCTGGAGGAGCTCCTGCCCAGCGATGCCTGGCTCGAGGTCGAGGTGACGCCCAACCGGCCCGACTGCCTCGGCCACCTCGGCCTGGCGAGGGAGCTGGCGGCGGCGCTTGGGCGTGAGCTGGACCGTCCCTTCATGCCCCCGTTCACCGGGGGGGTGGAGCCGCCCGGGACCGAGCTGGTCGCGGTCACGATCGAGGCGCCCGACCTCTGCCGGCGCTACATCGGGGCTCCCATCAGCGGGGTGCGGGTGGGTCCCTCACCTCGCTGGCTCCGACGTCGTCTCTACGCCGCCGGCGTGCGTCCCATCAACAACGTGGTCGACGTCACCAACTACGTCGCCCTCGAGTACGGCCAGCCCCTCCATGCCTTCGACCTGGCCAAGCTCGCCGGGAGGCGGATCGTCGTGCGCCGTGCCCGCTCGGGGGAGACGCTGCGCTGCCTGGACGGGGAGACACGGCGCCTGGGGCCGGACATGCTCGTGATCGCCGACGCCGAGCGGGCGGTCGCCGTTGCCGGGGTGATCGGCGGCGAGGAGAGCGGGGTGAGCGAGCACACCACCGACATCCTCCTCGAGGCGGCCAACTTCGATGGGGTCAGCGTCCGCGCCACCAGCCGGGCCTTGCGACTCCGGACCGAGGCCTCAAGCCGCTTCGAGAAGGGGCTCTCGCCAGAGCTGGCCCTGGCCGGGGCGCGGCGGGCTGCGTCGCTGCTGGCCCAGGTGGCGGGCGGGCGGGTCCACGTCAATTGGGTCGACGCCTACCCGCGGCCGCAGGATCCGGTGCGGGTGCGCGTCCACCCCGAGCAGGTGGACGCGCTCTTGGGTCTCCACGTGCCGCTGCAGGAGATGGAGGAGATCCTCCGGCGGCTCGCCTTCCAGGTCAGGGTGGGGGAGGACGGGTGGTGGGATGTGCTCCCGCCGGTCTTCCGCCTTGACGTGAGCATCCCGGTCGACGTGGTCGAGGAGGTCGGTCGCGTCTACGGCTACGACCGCGTGCCGCCCACGCTGCCGGGGGCGCGACGGGCGAGCTGGCTCCCGGCCACCCCCAGCCGCGACCGTCGGCTGGATCCGCTCCGCCATGCCCTGGCGGGGGCGGGCTATACCGAGGTGGTCACCCCGGCCATGGTGTCGGGTGGCCTGCTCGAGCGCCTGGGCCTGGCCGAGCGCGCCATGCGCGTCATCAACCCGGTCTCGGAGGAGCAGGACACGATGCGGACCGCGATCGTCCCCTCGCTGCTCCAGGTGGCGGCCCTGAACCGCAACCGGGGGCGAGCCTCGGTCGCGGTCTTCGAGGTGGCACGTGCCTACCTCGCCCTCCCCGGTCCCCCCCGGCAGCCCGAGGAGCCGCTGCGGCTGGCCGTGCTGCGTACCGGGCTGTCGGGCCCGGAGGCGAGTCGGGAGGCCTTCTTGGAGCTGAAGGGGGCCCTGGAGTGGGCGCTGAGCGCGATCGGGCCGGTGCCGGTCGAGTACGAACGTGCCCACGCCCCCACCTACCATCCCGGTCGCTGCGCTCGCGTCCGGGTCTGTGGCCATGCCCTGGGGGTGATCGGCGAGCTTCACCCGGAGGCGCTGACCTGCTTCGACCTGGAGGGGCGTGCGGTTGCCCTCGAGGTCGACCTGGAGCCGATCCTGGCCATGGATCTGCGCCGGCGGGCGCGTCCGCTGCCCCGCTTCCCTGCCGTCGAGCGAGACCTGGCGGTGGTGGTGGAGGAGCCGGTGGAGGCGGCCACGCTGGAGGCCACCATCCGTGCGGCGGGCGGCGAGCTGCTGGAGTCGGCCCGTGCCTACGACGAGTATCGGGGGGCCCAGGTCCCCGAGGGCAGGAAGAGCGTGACGTTCGCGATGGTCTTCCGCAGCCGGGAGCGGACGCTGACCGACGCTGAGGTGAACGCGCTGGTGGGGCGAATCCGGTCGGCGCTGCAGCGCGAGCACCAGGCCAGCTTCCGAGCCTGAGCCGGGCTCCCGTCGACGGGGTGGCCTCGTCGTCGCCACCCTCCGTCCCCCGGGGGAGCGGAGGGCTCCGGGGAGGTAAGCTCTAGAGCCGCATGTCGAGACCCTTGTGGGAGTGGCTGCGCGAGCGCGCGGTCGAGATCCACGTCGCCGATCAGCTGCGGCATCGGTTGGAGCGCGGGGAGAAGCTGCGCGTCAAGTTCGGCATGGACCCCACCGCCCCCGACCTCCACATCGGCCACCTGGTGCCGTTGGACGTGCTGCGCGCCTTCCAGGACGACGGCCACACGGCGGTCCTGGTGGTGGGCGACTTCACCGCCCTGATCGGCGACCCGAGCGGTCGCTCCGAGACCCGCCCCATGCTCTCCAAGGAGCAGGTGGAGGCCAACGCCCGCACCTACTTCGAGCAGGCCTACCGGGTCATGGACCCGGAGCGGACCGAGGTCCACGGCAACGCCGAGTGGCTGGCCGCCCTGGGCTCGGAGGGGGTGCTCAGGTTGCTGGCCCGCCGGACGCTCCAGTCGGTGCTGCAGCGAGAGGACTTCGCCACCCGCCTCCGCGAGGGACGGCCGATCGGCGCCCACGAGATCCTGTACCCCTTCACCCAGGCCTACGACTCGGTGGCGATCCGGGCCGACGTCGAGATCGGTGGGACCGACCAGCTCTTCAACCTGCTCTTCGGGAGGGAGATCCAGCAGTCGTACGGGCAACGTCCCCAGGACGTCGTCGTCTTCCCCCTCCTGGAGGGGACGGACGGGGTTCAGAAGATGAGCAAGTCCCTCGGCAACTACATCGGCCTCACCGACCCCCCTGACGAGATCTACGGGAAGACGATGTCGATCCCCGACCACCTGATCGAGAAGTACCTGCGGCTCACCTCCGGCCTGCCCCGGGATCAGGTCGACCGCATCCTGACCCAACCGCCGCGTGAGGCGAAGGCGGCCCTGGCGCGCCGGCTGGTCGAGAGGCTGCACGGCGCGGAGGCCGCGGCCCAGGCCGAGGAGCACTTCGATCGTCGCTTCCGACGTCGTGAGCTTCCGGAGCGGATGCCGGAGCATCGGCCCAGCGATCCCTCGGACCTCCTCGGCACCATCGTGGAGCTGGGTTGGCAGCGGAGCCGAAGCGCCGCCCGCCGGGCCTGGGAGCAGGATGGCGTCCGCGTCAACCGGCGAGCCGTCCCCCTCGACTACGTCCTGCAGGACGGCGACGTGCTCGAGGTCGGGAGGCGGAACGTGGTCCTCATCCGCTGCCCTTCCCCCCCGGTCATGCCTGGGGCAGCAGGATCAGGCCCGAGACGGCCATCAGCGCCAGGCCGACGATCATCTTGAACCCTCCGTCACGGACGAAGGCCAGGCCGAGGAGCAGGAGCGCTGCCGGCAGCCGGGCGACGATGGCGGGCCCGAGCGAGCTCACGGTGGTCGCGGTGACCGTGGGCGGGATGGCGGTCGCCAGCACCAAGAGGACCACGGCGATGATCTCCAGGGGCAACGAGCCCCGACTCTCCCTCGCCACCATGTAGCCGCCGATCAAGGGGAGGAGCGCCACCAGCCGCAGGAGGACCGAGCTGGGGTCGACCGTGGGCAGGCTGATGCTGACCAGGGTGACAGTCGCCGAGAAGATCGGTGTATCCATGCCTCTCCGTGCGTGGTCGGCGACGCCGTGGCACGACGTCGCCCTTCCTGATGGGCGGTCTGCGGCAAGGGTAGAGCCTCGGGGGGACTCCTGCCAACCGGTGGCGCCGGGCTGGGCGGGGATGGTGGTTGCCACGGCCGTCGACTGGGGCATAGTGTGGAGGCGACGTCCGCCCGCAGGTGAGTGCGAAGGCGGGGTACACTCCTGCAAAAGCATGTTCGACCTGGAGCTGGAAGCATAGATGTCGGGACATTCGAAGTGGGCCGGCATCAAGCACAAGAAGGCGGTGGTCGATGCTCGTCGGGGGCAGGCCTTCACCCGTGCCAGCCGGGAGATCACGGTGGCGGCCCGTGAGGGAGGAGGCGACCCCAGCGGCAACTTCCGCCTTCGGCTGGCCATCCAGAAGGCGCGCGAGATCAACATGCCCGCGGACCGCATCCAGGCGGCGATCGATCGTGGGACCGGCGCCGCCAAGGGCGAGGCCCTGGAGGAGCTGCGCTTCGAGGGCTATGGCCCGGCCGGGGTGGCGATCATGGTCGACGTCGTCACCGACAACCGCAACCGAACCGCGCCGGCCATCCGCCACATCTTCTCCCGGCACGGCGGCAACCTGGGCGAGGTGAACTCGGTGGCCTGGATGTTCGAGCGCAAAGGGGTGATCGAGGTCGCCGCGGGGGATCGGGACCCCGAGGAGGTCGGGCTCGCCGCGATCGAGGCGGGTGCCGAGGACGTCCAGGTAGAGGGCCGTAGCGTGGAGGTGACGACCGAGCCGTCCCGGTTCGAGGCGGTCCGCCGAGCCCTGGAGGAGCAGGGGTTCACCATCGAGAGCGCCGAGGTGACCATGCAGCCCAAGCAGACGGTCTCGGTGAGCGAGGACCGGGCGCCGGCGGTGCTCAGGTTGCTGGAGGCCTTGGAAGAAGAGGACGACGTCCAGCAGGTTTATGCCAACTTCGACATCCCGGCGGACGTCCTGGAGCGGATCTCGGCCTCGGTGTGAGGGATCGCCGTCCGGGCCAGCGATCGCATGGGGCGGTTGAGGCCCGAGGCGGGGCCGGTGGGCGCCTCGACCGGGCTCCGCTACCTGGGCATCGACCCGGGGCTGGCCGCGACCGGCTGGGCGCTGGTCGATGGCGGGGCCAGGGTGGTGGCGTGCGGGACCATCAGGACGGGTCCCGGGGCTGCCGGCCCGCGCCTGCTCCGGATCGTCGACGAGCTGCGCTCGGTGCTGGCCGCGAACCCGGTGGACGAGGCCGCCATGGAGGAACTGTTCGCCGGCCGCAACGCCAGCAGCGTGATCGGCGTCGCCCAGGCTCGGGGGGCCATCCTGGTGACGCTGGCCTCGGCGGGGATCGCGGTCCACGAGTACAAGCCGGCTCAGGTGAAGGCGGTGCTGACCGGCTATGGGATGGCGACCAAGGTCCAGATGGTGCGCATGCTGTCCCTGCAGGTGCCGGTGCCCTCGCGCCTGGACGACCACGCCGCCGACGCGGTGGCGGTCGCCATCTGCCACGCCCGTAGCCGCCGGCTGCACCAGCTCGTGGCCACGTGATCGGGTACCTGCGGGGCCGTGTCGCCCGCGCCGCCGAGGACCGGGTGGTGGTCGAGGTCGGGGGCGTCGGCTACGTGGTGAACGTCCCGATCACGCTCCGGGAGCGGGTGCGGGTCGATCAGGAGGTCGAGCTGCACGTCCACACCCACGTGCGCGAGGATCAGATCGCGCTCTACGGCTTCGCCAGCCTGGAGGAGCTGGAGCTGTTCGAGCTCCTCATCCAGGTGGACGGGGTTGGCCCTCGCGTGGGGCTGGGCATCCTGGGCGCGGCCAGCGTGGAGGTGCTGAAACGGGCCATCCTGGCCGAGGACGTGGCGCCGATCCGAAGGGCGCCCGGGGTGGGGCCGCGCACGGCCCAGAAGGTGATCATCGACCTGAAGCCGCGGCTCGAGTCGGAGCCCGCCCTCCCCGGCCCTCGCCCCGAGGGGGTGGCCGATGGCGAGGTCCCGCGTCAGGTGGAGGCGGCGCTGCGAGGGTTGGGCTTCTCCGCCCTCGAGGCCCGTCAGGGGATGGCGGCGGTGGATTGGGCCGCGCGCCCCTCGGCCGAGGTGGCGTTGGCGACGGCCCTGAGGGCGCTGGGGCGGTAGGCGGATGGGGAGAGGTGGCCTCCTGGACCCCGGGCCGGGGCCGGACGACGAGCAGTACGATCGCACCCTGCGGCCGCGAACCCTGAGCGAGTACATCGGTCAGTCGCAGGTGCGCGAGAACCTGAGCATCCTCCTCGAGGCCGCCCGGCGTCGCGGGGAGCCGGTCGAGCACGTGCTCCTCTGCGGCCCGCCGGGCCTCGGCAAGACCACCCTGGCGAACATCATCGCCTCGGAGCTGGGGGTCTCCATCAAGACCACCAGCGGTCCAGCCATCGACCACGCCGGGGCGCTGGCCTCGATCCTCACCAACCTGAGCGACCGTGACGTCCTCTTCATCGACGAGATCCATCGCCTCAACCGGATCGTCGAGGAGGCGCTCTATCCGGCCATGGAGGATTTCGTCTTCGACATCGTCCTCGGCAAGGGCGCGGGGGCGACGTCGGCCCGGCTGCCGCTTGCGCACTTCACCTGCGTCGGTGCCACCACCCGCCAGGGGCTGCTCAGCGCGCCCATGCGCGATCGGTTCGGCGCGGTCTACCGGCTCGACTTCTACAGCCAGGCCGAGCTGGAGCAGATCGTGGCCCGGTCGGCCCGCATCCTCGCCTTCGAGGTCGAGGAGGCCGCCTGCCGTGAGCTGGCCCGACGCTCGCGTGGCACCCCCC
Organism: Candidatus Dormiibacterota bacterium; assembly: GCA_035294145.1. Taxonomy (GTDB): domain Bacteria; phylum Chloroflexota; class Dormibacteria; order Dormibacterales; family Dormibacteraceae; genus CADDZO01. Next base: position 18,187 of record DATGLL010000025.1, read on the forward strand.
GTGTCGCCAACCGGCTGCTGCGGCGGGTGCGCGACTACGCCCAGGTGCGAGCCGATGGCCGGGGCAGCCTGGAGGTCACCAGGGCGGCGCTGGCCATGCTTGAGGTCGACGAGTTGGGCCTGGAGCCGCTCGACCGTCGGATCCTGGCCTCGATGATCGAGAAGTTCGCCGGGGGGCCGGTGGGGTTGGAGACCCTGGCCACGGCGGTGGCCGAGGACCCGGAGACGATCGAGGACGTCCACGAGCCCTACCTGATCCAGGCTGGACTGATCGCCCGCACCCCACGGGGTCGCGTGGCCACCGACCTCGCCTACCGGCACCTGGGGGTCGACCCTCCCTCCGCCCTCGCCGTGCAGCCGCCCCTGCTCTAGGGGCGAGATGATGGCTGCCCAGCTCACGGCAGACCTCGATAAACTCTCTTCGCCTTGCAACTGGTACTTGGATGGCCGGTCCGGCTCCTGGTGATCGCGCTGCTCGCGCTCTCCGTGTTCGTGGACGGTGCGGGATATTGGTACCGGATCATCAACCACTACCCGCTGACCGGGCCCGCTCCCCATCTGCCGCCGAGCTTCAACGGCTGGCAGCTCTACCTCCACAAGGGCCTGGACCTTTCGGGGGGCACCGACATGCAGCTCGAGCTCAGCAACTTCCCCCCCGGTCGCGACCGGGCCACGGTCCAGCAGGAGGCCATCGACGTGATCGAGAGGCGCATCAACGCGCTGGGGGTGAGCGAGCCGATCGTGACCGCAGCCGGCTCCAACCACGATCGCATCGAGGTCCAGCTGGCCAACGTCAGCGCGGCCCAGGCCCAGAAGGTGATCGGGACCACCGCCCAGCTGGTGACCACGACCTGGGTCCCCGACTCCTCGATCACCAACGGCCCCTACCCCGGCTACCGGCCCAAGATCACCAGCTTGCGCAGCTCGATGCTGACCGGGGCCAGCGCCTCCCTCGACCCCAACGGGGGCAACGACTGGGTGGTCAACTTCACCTACAACTCCCAGGGCGCCTCGATCTTCAGCCAGCTGAGCACCAACGCCTACAACGCCTGCCCGGACACCGACTGCCCCCAGCGGCACATCGCCCAGTGGCTGGACCTGACCCAATCCGACGTCGACAACTGGAACCAGTTGGCCGACCGCCTCTACCAGCCCTTCGACAAGGGCGGCAAGCTCCTCAGTGATCCGCAGATCCTGCAACCGATCACCGGCGGTCAAGGCTTCATCCAGGGCAACTTCACCCAGCAGGAGGCCCAGAGCCTGGCCACCTTGCTGAACTCGGGCTCGCTGCCCGTGTCGATCAAGGTGATCTCCTCGACCGACGTCGGCGCCAGCCTGGGGGCCGAGTCCGTGAAGCAGAGCCTGTCGGCGGGGCTGCTGGGCCTGATCGTGGTCATCATCTTCATGGTCGCCCTCTACCGTCTCCCGGGCTTGCTGGCCAGCCTGGCCCTGCTCTTCTACGCCGGGACCTTGATCTGCCTCTTCAAGGTGATCCCGGTCACGCTCACCCTGCCCGGCCTGGCTGGCTTCGTGCTCAGCGTGGGCATGGCGGTGGACGCCAACGTGCTCATCTTCGAGCGCTTCAAGGAGGAGCTCCGCGCCGGGAGGACGATCGGGGCGGCGGTGGAGACGGGGGTGCGACGGGCCTGGCCCGCCATCCGTGACTCCAACACCTCGACCTTGATCACGAGCCTGATCCTCTACTTTGCCGGGGCCCAGGAGGTGAAGGGCTTCGCCCTGACCCTGGCCTTGGGGGTGCTGGTCAGCCTCGTCTCCTCGATCATCGTGACCCACAACCTCCTCGCCATCGTGCTCAACTTCGGGTGGGCCCGAAGCGATGGGGCGCTGGGGGTGGTGCGCGGCTCAGCGCGCCTGGAGGCGCAGCATGGCCGAGCTTAGCCGTCCCGCCGAGCGAGCGCAGGTCGGGGAGGCGGGCGGCGAGCAGCGGGCGCTCGACCAGCAGGTGGCGGAGCGTCAGGTCCGGCGGCTCGACATCGTCGGTCACCGCAACGTCTTCTTCGCGATCTCCCTGATCGTGATCATCCCCGGCATCCTGTCCATGCTGACCCGGGGGTTCCTGCTGGGGATCGACTTCGCCGGCGGCAGCGAGTTCCAGCTTCGCTTCCAGGGCAAGCCCCCCGGCCTGCAGGCGGTGGAGGCTGCCGCTGACGCCCAGTATCCCCATGCCACCGTCCAGGAGACCGCACAGGGGACGTTCATCATCCGCACGCCGCCGCTCGACCCGGCCCACGAGACCGCGTTCGAGGACGCCCTCGAGCGGCAGGTCGGGGTCACGATCGATCGGGCGGCGAGCTCGGTCACCCAGGTGGGGCCGACGATCGCCCGGGAGATCGTGCAGGGGGCGGTGGTGGCCCTGGTGGTGGCCTCGATCTGCATCCTCTTCTACCTGGCCTTTCGCTTTCGCAAGGTCCAGGGAGGGTGGCGAGCCGGGTTCCAGTTCGGAGGGAGCGCGCTGCTGGCGCTCCTCCATGACGTCTTCCTGCTCACCGGGGTCTTCTCCATCCTGGGGCGGGTCCTCGACCTGCGCATCGGCGAGATCGACAGCCTCTTCCTCACCGCGGTGCTGACGGTGGTGGGCTTCTCGGTCCACGACACGATCGTGGTCTTCGACCGGATCCGCGAGAACATGATCATGGCCCATCGCCTGACCTTCGAGCAGGTCGTCAACCTGAGCATCATGCAGACCGCGGCCCGCTCGCTCATCACCAGCTTCACGGTGGTGATCGTGCTGCTCGCACTCCTGGTGTTCGGTGGCGATACCATCAGGGGGTTCGCCCTGGCGTTGCTGATCGGCATCGTGTCGGGGACCTACAGCTCGATCTTCAACGCCTCACCCTTGCTAGTCGTATGGCGGAGGCTGCAGCCGGTCAGGTAGGTCGATAGGGTTCTTGCAGGAGCATCGTCATGCCGACCTGGCCCCTCGAGGAGATCCAGCACCTGCTCGAACCGACCTTGGCCCACATGGGCTACTCGATCTATGCCCTCGAGCAGGCGGGTAGCGGGGGGCGGACGCTCCGCATCACCATCGACAAGCCGACGGGGTTCATCTCCCTGGACGACTGCGAGCGGGTGAGCGAGATCGCCGGGCCCCTTCTGGACCAGGCCGACCTCATCCCCGGCCCCTACACGCTCGAGGTCTCGTCGCCGGGCGCGGAGCGCCAGCTCCGCACCGCCTCCGACTACGAGCGCTTCCTCGGGCGCCGGGTCAACGTCCGCTACCGCTCGGGGAGCACCGAGATCGCCCTCGAGGGGATCTTGGCCGCGGTCGACGAGGCCGGGATCACGGTCGTGGGGCGAAGGAAGGAGCCGGTTCGGCTGGGCTGGTCGGAGATCATCGCCGGCCGCCTGGTCGCGAGCCTGTCGTCATGAGCGAGCCGGAGTCGCCGCTGGCCGCCCTGGAGCAGCTGAGCGCCGAGGTGGGCGTCTCCATGGACGACCTGCGCCGCACGGTCGAGCAGGCCCTGACGATGGCCTACAAGCGGGCCTTCGAGCCCCCAGGGGACGTGAGCGTGCGGCTGGTCCCAGAGACCGGTGAGATCGAGGTGGTGCTCCGGCGTCGCGAGCCCGACGGGAGCGTGTCCGAGCACCGGCTGCCGGTGGACGACTTCAAGCGCCTGGCCGCCCAGACCGCTCGCTCGGCGGTGATGCGTCACCTCCGCGACCTGGAGCGAGAGCGAGCGCTGAGCGAGCTGGCGCGCCGCCAGGGCGAGCTGGCGAGCGGGGTGGTGGACCGGGTCGACGAGGGGGGGACGGTCTACGTCGACCTGGGCAAGGTCGAGGGCTGGATGCCCCCCGAGGAGCAGATCCCGGGCGAGCGCCTGCGCCCCGGTCGGCCGGTGACGGTGGCCGTCCTGGAGCCGCAGGCCCGCCGCGGCCAGGTGCGGGTGTCGAGGTCGAGTCGGATCTTCGTGCTCCGGCTGCTCGATGCCGAGGTGCCGGAGATCGCAGCCGGGATCGTCCAGGTGCGCGGGATCGCGCGCGAGCCGGGGTTGCGCACCAAGGTCGCGGTCACCAGCCGGGAGCCGAGCGTCGACCCCGTGGGCGCCTGCGTGGGGCCGCGGGGGGTGCGCCACCGCTCCCTCCTGGCCGAGCTGGGAGGCGAGCACGTCGACATCGTCTCCTGGGATCCCGATCCGGGTCGGTTCGTGGCCCACGCCCTCGGTCCAGCCTCGGTCGTGGGCGTGACCATCGACCACGAGACCCGGACCGCCCACGTGCGCGTGCCACGGGACCAGCTCTCCCTCGCCATCGGCCGGGACGGGCAGAACGCTCGACTGGCCGCCAAGCTCACCGGCTGGCGGGTGGACATCAAGGCGGTCGAGGAGGATGGCGAGGGGACGGCATGAGCCGGTCCGCACCTGCGTCGGCTGCCGTGGGGAGGCTCCCAAGCGGGGGCTGGTCCGGCTGGTGCGCCGTCCCGATGGGGTGATCGAGCTGGACCCGACCCGACGAGCGCCGGGCCGGGGAGCCTACCTCCATCCCGACCTCGCCTGCGTGGAGATGGCGCGCCGGCGCCGGGCCTTGGAGCGCTCCTTGAGGGCCCATCCGGGCGAGGAGGTCTGGGAGCGCCTGAGGATGGCCCTCTCCGACCCCACCGTCGCCTCCCCGACGCAGGGGCGGCCCCGGCCCCAGCCGGGCTAGGGGATCGGCGCCGCCCCGCCGCCTTCCCGGCACCGGCGCCGACGAGGGCTCGATGCTCGCCGAGCCGTGCTCGGCGATTCAGATATCTTTGGGGGCGCGGCCGTGGACCATGATCGGCCGGCTGGCGAGCGAGGTCTCTCCTCTCGTAGCCTGGGGAGACGATCGGAAGGGGTGTGGGGGTCGCGAGGCTCGAGCCTCCTCGCGGGTTTGGTTTTCGGCTCGAGGGGTCATACTTAGTAATTCGGGTCATGAAAGCGCACGAGCTGGCACGCGAGCTCAACATCAGCCCTCGAGAGCTGGTGAACTACCTCCAGCAGAATCGCCTGACGCGGAATCCGGCTGGGCCGCTTCCACCGCAGGCGATCGAAGCCGCCCGCAACCAGTTCCGGCGCACCGCGCAGCCACGTCGGCTACCGGCCAACGGCGAGCGCAAGATCGCGCTGCCGTCCAGCATCTCGGTGAAGGACCTGGCCGAGCGGCTCAAGGTCAGTGCCGCCGAGGTGATCAAGAAGCTGGTGCAGAACGGCGTCATGGCCACCACCAACCAGATGATCGACTACTCCACGGCCGAGATCGTGGCCGACGACTTCGGCTACGTCGTCGAGCCGATGGGGACGGAGGAGGCCGGGACGGCCGAGGCCGGGACGGAAGGGGGGCAGGTCGTCGCCGCCTCGCGCGAGGAGCTGCTCTCCCTGGCCAATGAGGATCCCCGCAAGCTCAGGCCCCGCCCCCCGATCGTGACCGTGCTGGGGCACGTCGACCACGGCAAGACCTCGATCCTGGATGCCATCCGCCACACCCGGGTGGCGGCTGGTGAGGCGGGGGGGATCACGCAGCGGATCGGTGCGTACCGCGTCTCCACGCCCGAGGGCGACACGGTGGTCTTCATCGACACGCCGGGACACGAGGCCTTCACCGCCATGCGGGCGCGGGGGGCCTCGGTGACCGACGTGGCCGTCCTGGTGGTGGCGGCGGACGACGGGGTCATGCCCCAGACGATCGAGGCCATCCAGCACGCGCGGGCGGCAGAGGTCCCGATCGTCGTGGCCATCAACAAGATCGACCTAGAGGCGGCCAACGTCGATCGGGTGCATGCGGAGCTGGCCGAGCAGGGCATCATCAGCCGTCACCTGGGCGGTGAGTACGAGTGCGTGCACGTGTCGGCCAAGACGGGCGAGGGCCTCGACGCCCTCCTCACCACCATCGTCCTGGTGGCCGAGATCCTCGAGCTCAAGGCGAACCCTGATCGTCACGCCGTCGGCACGGTGGTGGACGCGAACCTGGAGCGGGGGCGTGGCCCGGTGGCGACGGTGCTGGTCCAAAACGGGACGCTGCGCGTCGGCGATCACTTCGTGTGCGGGCACATCTACGGTCGTGTGCGCGCCCTGACCGACGATCGTGGCCGCAGCGTCCAGGAGGCGGGCCCAGCCATGCCGGTGCTGGTCAGCGGCCTCAGCGAGGTGCCGGTGGCTGGGGACGTCTTCCAGGTGGTGGAGTCGGAGAAGGTAGCCCGCCAGATCGCCGTGACCAGGCAGCAGGAGCGGCGGGCCACGGAGCTGACCAGCGAGCGACCGGCGCGGACGACGTTGGAGGAGCTGGCCCGGCGGGCCCGGGAGGGCGAGTCCAAGGAGCTCAACCTGGTCGTCAAGGCGGACGCCCAGGGCACGCTGGAGGCGGTGCGGACGGCGTTGGCCAAGATCACCGACCCCGTGGTCGCGATCAAGGTCGTGGGCCAGGGCGTGGGCATGGTGAACGAGTCGGACGTGCTCCTGGCGAGCGTCTCCAGCGCCACCATCCTTGGGTTCAACGTCAAGGCGACCTCGGCGGCGGAGCGGATGGCGGAGCGGGAGAAGGTCGAGATCCGCACCTACGACATCATCTACAAGCTGACCGAGGACGTCGAGCGGGCGGCGAGGGGGCTCCGAGAGCCGGCCTACCGGGAGGTCTGGGAGGGCCGGGTCGAGGTCGTGGTCCCGATCCGTGTCCCACGCGTGGGCGTGGTCGCCGGCTGCCGGGTGCTGGAGGGAAAGGTGAGTCGCGGCGATCGGGTCAAGCTGATGCGGGGCCGCACCCAGATCTGGCAGGGCAACATCAGGTCGTTGAAGCACCTCAAGGACGACGTTCGCGAGATGGTGGCTGGGCAGGAGTGCGGGATCGGCCTGGAGAGCTTCGATGGTTTCCAGCCCGGCGACGTCATGGAGTGCTTCCGCCTCGAGCGCGAGGAGCCCTGAGCGGGCTGCGCCGAGCGTTCCCGGCGGTCCCCCTAGCCGCCTCCATTGAGCACAGAGGGAACGCGTCGAGATGGGTGACTGGAGGACCGGGGCGCAACCCCGGGAGGAGGTGGGCATCGGGCGATCGGAGCCGGAGCCGTGAGCGGTCATCGCACGGCCCAGGTCGGGGCGCAGATCCGGGAGGAGATCATGGGGATCATCCGCCGAGATCTGAAGGACCCCCGCATCGGCTTCGTCAGCATCACGCAGGTCAGGATGTCACCCGACCTCCGCTCCGCCCGGGTGCGGGTGAGCGTGCTGGGGGGCGAGAAGGAGCGGGCAGAGACGCTCGCTGGCCTGCGCAGCGCGGCGGGCCACATCCGGCGCGAGCTCGGCCGCCGCTTGGAGAACCTGAGGTTCGCGCCCGAGCTCCGCTTCGAGATCGATCCCTCGATCGAGTACTCGGTGCGGATCTCGCACCGCCTGCGTGAGCTGCTGCCCGGGAGCGAGACCGGGGCGCAGGAGCCGGGCGAGGATGAGCAGGGATAAGGAGAAAGGGTGATCAAGACCGAGCTTCGTCAGCAGGCCGAGCGGCTCAAGGACCTCTGCGAGCACCACGACGAGATCCTGATCCTCGGCCACAAGGACGCCGACGGAGACACCTTGGGCTGCAGCCTGGCCTTCGCTGAGGCTCTGGAGACGCTGGGCAAGACGGTCCACGTGGTGATCCCCCCCGCGTTGCCTCAGAAGTACGCCTGGATGCCGGGGTTCGATCGGATCCGGCTGGCGCCGCCGTCGGGGGCGTCGGTGCGCCTGGTCCTGTTCTTCGACGCCGGCAACATGGAGCGATCGGGGGACGCGATCGACCACGTCACCGAGCAGGCCACCATCGTCAACGTCGACCACCACGCCTCCAACTCCCGCTTCGGCGACGTCAACATCATCGACCCCGATGCCTCGGCGGTGGGCCAGATGTGCTTGGACATGCTGGAGCAGTTCGGCTGGCGCATCACCCCGACCATGGCCACCAACCTCTACACGGCCCTGCTCACCGACACCGGGGGGTTCCGCCATGAGAACACGACCGCCGGCGCGCTCCGCGACGCGGCTCGGCTGGCGACCCTGGGGGCGGACCCGAGCTACGTGGCGACCATGGTGTACAAGTCGCGCCCCTCGACCACGCTCAGGCTGCTCGGGCTGGTCCTGGCCGACGTCCAGGTCGAGATGGATGGTCGGCTGGCGTGGGCGCGGGTGACCAGGAAGATGCTGCACGAGGCGGGGGCGGTGATGGCCGAGTCCGAGGAGATCATCGACAACGTCAACTCCATCGCTGGCCTCGAGGTGGCGGTGGTCTTCAAGGAGATCAGCGCTCGGCTGACCAAGATCAGCGTGCGCAGCCGGGGGGCGGTCGACGCCGCCCGGCTCTGCGAGCGGTTCTCGGGAGGCGGGCACCTCCGGGCCGCCGGGGCGGAGATCGGGCAGCCGCTGGACCACGCCGTGCCGATGGTCCTGGCGGCGGTCCGCGAGGCCATCGAGGGGGGCGAGGAGGCGAGCCGGGGTCGGGGAGGGGAGCAGTGCGTGCAGGAGTGCTGAACGTCGACAAGCCGGCCGGGATGACTTCCTTCTCCGTCGTCCGCCGGCTTCGGAGCCTGACCCGGGCGCGGCGGGTGGGCCATGCCGGCACCCTGGACCCCCTCGCCACCGGGGTGCTGCCCATCCTCTTCGAGGCGGCCACGCGGCTCTCCGAGTACGCCCTGCGTCTGCCCAAGACCTATGAGGCGGAGGTGCACCTGGGGGCGTGCACGCCCACCGACGACGCCGAGTCGGAGCCGCAGCCGGTGGCGCCGACCGATCACCTCACGGCGGAGGCCGTGGCCGAGGCCCTGGGGCGGTTCGTGGGGCGCATCGAGCAACGCCCGCCGGCCTTCTCCGCGGTCAGGGTGGACGGTCAGCGTGCCTACGAGCGGGCTCGTCGTGGGGACCTGACCCGGCCCGCGCCGCGGCTGGTGGAGGTCCACTCCGCCGAGCTGCTCGGCTTCCGGCCCGGCGAGCGGGCCGTGGCCCGCATTCGGGTGCGCTGCAGCAGCGGCACCTACCTGCGCTCCCTGGCCCGGGACCTGGGCGAGGCGCTCGGCGTGGGCGGCTACCTGGGCCAGATGTCACGCACGGCGTATGGGGAGCTGCGGCTGGAGGACGCCCACCGTCTGGACGACCTCGCCGACGCGGAGGCGGTGGAGGCGGCTCTGCTCCCTCCCGAGGTGGTGCTGCCCCCCGAGATGGAGCGCATCCGCCTCACCGAGGAGCAGGAGGCGGCGGTTCGGCGGGGGCGGCCGGTGCGGGTGCTCCCCGAGCCTCGCTCCCGGCTCCTGCGCGCCCACGACGAGCGAGGTCGTCTGGTCGCGCTCGGCCACGTCGACCCGCTACGCCGGACGTTCGTCCCCGACAAGGTGCTGAGTTAGGCGAACGATCGCCCCATGGAGGCCAGCCGCCGACGCGCCGAGGGCCGAGGTGAGGGTGCACTTCGGGTTGCCTGAGGTCCGCCTGGCGCAGGTGGTGCTGGCCATCGGCAGCTTCGATGGCGTGCACCTGGGCCACCGGGCGGTGCTCCAGCGCGTGGTCGAGGTGGCTCGGGCCGGGGGGGCGACGGCGGCCTGGATCACCTTCGACCCCCATCCCCGCTGCGTGCTCGACCCCGCCAACTGCCCGGCCCAGATCACGACCCTCGAGGAACGGGTCTCGCTGGTCGGGCAGCTCGGCCTGGAGCACGGGATCGTGCTCCCCTTCGACCGCGCCCTCGCCGCCCTCAGCGCCGAGCGCTTCATGGCCCGCCTGCTCCAGGCCCTGGACCTGCGCTGCCTGGTCGCCGGCCACGACTTCGCCCTGGGCCGGGGACGTGAGGGCGACGTCGACTGGCTCTGTCGTCACGGATCGCGCCACGGCTATCGGGTCGAGGTGGTGCCACCGTTCCGGCTCGACGGCGAGGAGGTGCACAGCTCCGAGGTGCGCCGGCTCCTCACCTTGGGCGAGGTGGAGGGCGCCAACCGGCTGCTGGGACGTCAGTACGGCCTGGGCGGCCTGGTGGAGCCGGGCGATCAGATCGGGCGGACCATCGGCTGGCCGACGGTCAACCTGGCCGTGCCCCCCGGCAAGCTGGTGCCGGCCCGCGGGATCTACGCGGGGTGGGCCACTACCCCCTTCGGGGAACGTGGCGCGGCGATCAGCGTCGGCTACCGGCCCCAGTTCGCCAGGACCGATCTGCGCGTGGAGGCCTACCTGCTGGACTTCTCGGGCGACCTCTACCAGCAGCGGATCGAGCTACGGTTCGTGGCCCGGCTCCGCGACGAGGCCAAGTTCCCCAGCGTCGAGGCGATGAGCGCCCAGATCGCTCGGGATGTGGAGGCGACGCGCCGGATCTTGGGCCTTGCCCCGCCCTCGCGGTAGCGGCCCCCGGCGTCGTGCGGGTGCTGGTCATCGGAGGCGGGGTGGCGGGCTTCATGGCGGCGCTGGCCGCGGTCGAGCATGGCGCCCGCGCTCGCCTGATCAGCCGTGCCCCGGGGGCGACCGCGCTCTACGCGGGCGGGATGGAGATCACGGCTGAGATCCGGGAGGTGCGTGCCCTGGCCGCGGCCCAGCCCTACCACCCCCTGGCCCGGCTCGGCCTCAACGAGTTCGAGCTGGTGTCGTTGCTCGACGAGGTGTGCGCCCGCCTCAAGGGGGCGCTCGACCGGGTGGGCTTGCCCCTGATGGGAAGCTGGCGGCAGACGGGGTGGTTCGCCGACGTCCACGGTGGCGTGCGGCCTGCCCATCTGGTCCCCACGACGGTGTCCCCGGGCGAGCTGACCGCGCTCCAGGGGAGGCGGGTGGTGGTGGTCGGGATCAGCGCGGTGGGCGAGTACGATGCCCTCGAGGTGGCCTCGGCGCTCGAGGAGGTGGGCGTTCGGGCGGTGCCGGTGACGGTCGGCATGGACCTCCCCGCCGGCGCCTCCCTGACCGACCTGTTCGGCCGTCCCGCCCCGACCATCGAGGAGGTGGCGGACGCCATCGCCTTCCCGCCTGGCCTGGAGGACCTCCCCCCGAACGGCTTCGAGCTCCTTGCGGCGGTGCCGTCACCTCACGGCTGGCGGCTGCAGCGGGCGCTGGAGGCGGCCCTGGAGGCGGCCGGCGTCGGCTTCGCCCACGGCGAGGTGGATGGCGTCCGGACCCGCGGCCGGCGGGTGGAGGCCGTCCTCACCGCCAGCCACGAGCTGCAGGCGGATCGGTTCGTGCTGGCCACCGGTCGCTTCCTGGGCGGGGGGCTGGTCAAGGACCGGGAGATCCGAGAGCCGATCTTCGACCTGGGGGTGTTCTACGAGGGAAGGCGGGTGGACCAGGGATGGCCGCTCTGGCTGCAGCACTTGGAGTCCCAGTCGCCGGCCCCGGCCTTTCGGGCCGGGGTGCTGACCGACGAGCGCCTGCGCCCGCTGGACTGGGAGGGGAGGGTGGCGTATGAGAACCTCCATGCGGCGGGTTCGATCTTGGGCGGCTACGACTACGCCCGCGGCTTCGGGTTCGGCGTGCCGATCCTGACCGGGTGGCTTGCGGGCCGGTGGGCGGCGATCGGCTGATGCGCACGGAACGACGCTCGGTCCACGACCTCTGGCCGCTGGCGCTCATGCGCTGGCGCTCGGCCGGCGCTCCGCCGGCGGTGGAGGTGGCGCGTCCCGAGCGCTTCGAGGAGGTGGCCGAGCTCCTCCGCGAGGCGCGGCGCGCGGGCCGTCGGGTCCTGGCCATGGGCGGCGCCAGCGGGGTCTGCGGGGCCCTGGCGCCCGAGCCGGACGACCTGGTCCTCGACCTCTCCGCCCTCGACCGGATGGAGGTGGACGAGCACGACCTGGTGGTCCGGGCCCAGGCCGGGGTCAACGGCCTGCGCCTTGAGCGCTGGCTCAACCGCCAGGGGATGACCCTGGGCCACATCCCCGCCTCGCTCCCGGTGGCCAGCCTCGGCGGCCTGGTCTCGACGCGCTCGTCCGGCCAGGAGTCGTCGCGGTACGGCAGCATCGAGGACCTGGTCCTTGGGCTCACGGTCGCGTTGGCCGACGGCACCCTGGTCGAGGCCAGGGTGCAGCCCAGGACCGCCGTGGCCCCGCCCCTCCATCTGCTCTTCGTCGGTGCCGAGGGCTCCCTGGGGATCGTGCTGGAGGCCGTGCTACGCGTCCACCGGCTGCCTGAGGCCGTGCTCGGGCGGGGATGGCGGCTGGACACGCTGGAGGCCGGGCTGGAGGTCATGCGGGCCGCCATGCAGGGTGGGTTGCGACCCCTGGTGCTGCGCCTCTACGATCCCGAGGACGCCGCCCTCCAGGGCCTCGAGGGCTGGTCGTTGGTGGCGGCGGCGGCAGGGCCGACCGCCCTGGCCGAGGCTGAGGCCGCCCTCCTGGCCGGGCTGGCGGGGCGGGTGGGGGCTGAGGACCTGGGCGAGCGGCCCTGGCAGTCGTGGTTGGAGCATCGCTTCGATCTCTCGGCCGAGCGGCTGCGGGATCTCCTGGCGGTGCCGGGGTCGTTCCTGGACACGGTCGAGCTGGCCGCCACCTGGTCACGGCTCCCCGCCCTCTATCGCGAGGTCAAGGCCCACCTGGCCCGGGCCGGCGTCGTCCTCTGCCACTTCGCCCACGCCACCGGCCAGGGGTGCTGCGCCTACTTCACGATGGCCGGCTCGGCTCCCGACGAGGCGGCGGCGGAACGAGCCCATGGCGAGGCGTGGCGGGGCGCCATGGAGATCGCCCTGCGCCACGGGGCAACGATCAGCCACCATCATGGCGTGGGCCGTGCGCGGGCGCCCTGGGTGGCGGCGGAGATGGGCGGGTGGTGGGAGGTGTGGAGGCGGGTCCGCTCGGCGCTCGATCCCGGACGGGTGCTCAACCCCAACGGGGTCGGGGGAGACGGGCTGGGGTGAGGGACGTGCTGGTCGTCGTCAACCCGGCTGCCGCCGCCGGGCGAACGGGCCGGGCCTGGTCCCGGCTCTCGGCTCGGCTGCGAGCGGCCGGCCTGGAGTTCGACGTGGCCATGACCTCGTGGCCGGGGGAGGCGACCGAGCTCGCCCGCCGGGCGGTGCGGGCTGGCCGCCCGGTCGTCGTCGCGGTGGGCGGGGACGGGACCGTCAACGAGGTGGCCAACGGGTTCTTCGATGGCGAGGAGCCCATCCCCACCACCACCCGGCTCGGGGTCCTGCCGGCGGGGACGGGTGGGGACTTCCGACGCACCCTGGGGCTGCCCGGCCCGGAGGCGGCGGTGGCGGCCCTCTGCCGGGGGCGGAGCCGGCGTCTGGACGTCGGTCGGTTGCGGTGCACCGCGCCCGGGGGCTCGAGCATGCTCCGCCATTTCGTGAACGTCGCCGACGCGGGCATCGGAGGCGAGGTCGTGGCCCGTGTCAACCGTGGCCGGGGTGGGGGCGAGGCGAAGCGGCTGCTCTGGCGGCCGCTCGGCGGGGAGCTGACCTTCCTCCTCGCCTCCCTGCTGACCTTGGTCGTCTGGCGCAACCGGCCCATGCGGGTGGTGGTGGACGGGGAGGCGCGCGAGCTGGTCGCCCAGCAGGTCGTGGTCGCGAACGGACAGTACTTCGGCGGGGGGATGAGGGTCGCACCTCTGGCACGGCCCGACGATGGGCTCCTGGATGTCGTGATCGCCGGCGATCTGCGCTGGCGGGACAACCTGCGGGCCTTGACCAGGGTCCGGCGGGGCACGCATCTCGACCTGCCGGGGGGGAAGATCAGCTTCACCCGGGCCCGGCGGGTCGAGGTCAGCTCCCCTGAGCCCGTTCGCGTCGACGCCGACGGCGAGCAGCCGGGCTCGCTGCCGGCCGTCTTCGAGGTCGTTCCCGGAGCCCTGGAGGTGATATGTCCCTGACCCATGGAGTCGTCGCTGCCCCCCACTACCTGGCCGCCGAGGCCGGCGCCGAGGTGCTCCGCCAGGGCGGAAACGCGGTCGATGCCGCGGTGGCGGCGGACGCCGTCCTCTGCGTCGTCTACCCGCACATGACCTCGGTCGGAGGCGACCTGTTCGCCCTGGTCTGGCCCGCGGGGGCCGTCCGGCCGATCGGTCTGGCCGGAGCCGGCCGGTCCGGGTCGCTGGCCACGATCGACGCGGTTCGGAGCCACGGTCATCGGACCATGCCCGAGCGAGGCCCGCTCACCGTCACCGTGCCGGGTACGGTGGAGGCCTGGGGCCGTCTGGTGGAGCGCTTCGGCAGCCTCGGGATGGCCCCGCTGCTGGCGGCCGCCGTCCGTTGCGCCCGCCATGGCTTCACCGTCACCGCCAACCTGGCGACCTTCCTCAACGATCACGCCGGGTGGCTGATGGCGGACTCGGAGAGCGCCCGGCTGCTGCCGCCGCTGAAGGCCGGCATGCGGCTGCGCAACCCCGAGCTGGCGGACACGCTCGCCGCCATCGGCGAGGCCGGCTTCCATCGTTTCTACCGAGGCGACACCGCCCGGGCGATCGTGAGCACCTTGGAGCGACGAGGGGGGCTTCTGACCCTCGAGGACCTGGCCCAGCATCGCTCGCAGTGGGTGGAGCCGCTCGAGGTTCGGTACCGCGACCTGACCGTCTACGAGCTGCCGCCACCCACCCAGGGCCTGGTGGCGGCCGGCATCCTGAGGCGCCTCGAGCGAGTGGATCGGCCTCGCCTGGAGCCGGGGCTGGCTTTCGCCACCGAGCTGCGACGGGCTCGGGACGCCGTCTATCCGCTCCGGGATCGGTACCTCACCGACCCGGACTTCACCCCTGTCCCCTGGGAGCCGTTCCTCGACCCGAGCTGGCGAGAGACGGGGGCCACCCCGGCCATCCCCGAGGGGGACACCATCTACCTCTGCACCGCCGACGAGCACGGGAACGTCGTCTCGCTGATCCAGAGCGTCGCTGGCACCTTTGGCTCCGGCATCTTCGCCGAGGGCACCGGGGTGCTGCTCCAGAACCGGGGGATGTACTTCAGCCTCGATCCTCGGCACGTGAACCGTCTGGAGCCGCGCAAGCGGACCATGCACACCCTGATCCCGGCCATGGTGGGGCGCGAGGGCCGCTGCTGGGCGGCCTTCGGCTCGATGGGGGCCGATGGCCAGCCCCAGATCCAGGCGCAGCTCCTGGTCAACCTGGTCGACCGCGGGCTGGACCCGGCGACGGCGGTGGCGGCCCCTCGTCTCCGCGTGCCGCCGGGCGGGGACGGGCTTTGGATCGAGGCCGACTACCCCGAGGCGGGGAGGCTGGTCCGGTCGGTGGAGGGAGCGCAGCTGCTGCCGGCGCGGAGCTGGCAGATGGGGCACGCCCAGATCCTGGTGGTGGACGGCCAGCGGTCGTGGCGGGCGGGCGCCGACCCCAGGGCCGACGGCGCGGTGGTGGTGGTCTGACGCGACTCCTCGGGGCCGGCGACCCCTCGGGGCACAGCCGGTATAATTCCCTGCCGGTTTGGCAGTCGAGAGTGAGCTAAAGGCACAGCTGGCCGCGGAGTACGGCCACCACGGCACGGACACGGGCTCGCCCGAGGTCCAGGTTGCGATCTTCACGGAACGGATTCGTCGGCTCACCGAGCACCTCAAGACCCACAAGAAGGATCACCACTCGCGCCGGGGGCTGCTCCTCTTGGTCGGCAAGCGCCGCCGGCTGCTGGACTACCTGGCCCGCAACGATGTTGAGCGCTATCGAGCGCTCATCGCGAAGCTGGGCATCAGGCGGTGAAGATACGGGCGGGAGTGACCCGCCCGAATTTATTTCGGGAGGTCCAGGCCCCTAGCACCTGGCCTCGAGGCTGGATGGCTTCGAGTTCAGCTGCTAGGTCCCTGACCTCCCGACGGAGGTGTTGGAGCACGTGGCTGAAGTCACGAAGAC
>DATGLL010000026.1:0-52137 GCA_035294145.1 Candidatus Dormiibacterota bacterium
GGCCAGCGCATCGACGTGGCCATGCTGGACGCCGCCATGGTGCTCATGGCGCCCACGGTCGCCTCCTACTTCCTCAGCGGGGTGCCGCCGCGGAGGACGGGGAACCGCGGCTTCCGGATGGTCGTGACCTCGGACACCTACGCGACCTGCGACGGGTACCTCTCGATCGGGGCCAACCACCAGACGCAGTTCGAGCGGCTCTGCCGGGTCCTCGGCGTCCCCGAGCTCGCGACCGACCCCAGGTTCCGCGATCATCGGTCCCGGCTCCAGCACGCGGAGGAGCTCCGCGCCATCCTGGCCGACCTCTTCCGCTCCCGCTCGGCCGAGGAGCTGGAGCCGCGGCTGGCGGCGGAGCAGGTGCCGGTGAGCCGGGTGCGGACGGTCCCGGAGATCGTCGAGCACCCCCACCTCGCCCAACGCGATCTCTTCCTGCCGGTCGAGGTCCCCGGGCTCGAGAAGCCCACGCACGTGGTCGGGGCGGGCTTCCGCTTCGAACACGACGGCCCGGCGCTCCAGGGCCCAGCCCCCACCCTGGGCCAGCACACCGACGAGGTGCTACGGGAGCTGGGCTACGACGAGGAGGAGATCGCCGGGCTGCACGCTCGGGGCGCCGTGTGAGCGGCGTTCGTCCATCGGCCGCCGGCGCCCCTGGCCCGCCGGCGGCCATCCCAGACCTGTTCTCGGGAGGAGGGAGTGCGGTGTTGCGATTCCATCGACGACGGAGCGGTGATCTGCCGAGGGCCCGCGCCCTGGCCACGCCGGTCAGCGCCCTGCTGGCGGGCTTCGTCCTCTCGCTCGGCACCACGGTCGTCGGGGCGAGGCCGGTGGCGTCGGCGCTCGCCCCACCCAGTCCACCTCCCATCCCCACCCTCCCCACCATCCAGCCGGTGATGTCGTGCTCGGCCCTCATGGGGATGGACTTCTCTCGCATCCCCGACGCCCCGACCAGCCTCACCTCGGCGACGCTGGTCGGCTCGGGTCAGGGCCAGTACTGCGACGTGAAGGGATGGATCTCCCTCCAGACCCAGTTCGAGCTGCGCCTGCCCACCAACACCTACCAGGGCCGTTACCTGCAGACCGGCTGCGGCGGCAACTGCGGCGTGGTCAACATCGGGGTCGCCCAGCCCGTCGACCTCGCCACCGCCATCACGGCCAACACCTTCGCCGTCTCCTCCAACAACGAGGGGCATGTCTCCACCGGCCAGTGGGATGTCTGGGGGGAGGGAGGGAAGGACAACCCCCTGCGAGCCGAGTTCGGCTATCTCGCCGACCACCAGAACGCGGTGGTGGCGAAGGCGATCATCAGCGCCTTCTACGGGCGTCCCCCGCGCTACTCCTACTTCGACGGCTACTCGGATGGAGGACGTGCGGCGGTGCAGGAGGCGCAGCGCTACCCCACGGACTTCAACGGCATCGTCGCCGGCGCCCCGGCCATCATCATCCAGGACGCGCTGATCTTCTTCGACTTCGCCGCCCAGCACCTGCTCGACGCCCACGGCCAGCAGATCCTGAACAGCCATGCCATCACCACGCTGCACGAGGCGGCGGTGGCCGCCTGCGACGCCAGCGATGGGCTGGTCGACGGCCAGGTGAGCGACCCTCGGCTCTGTCACTGGGACCCGATCGCCATCCAGTGCTCGAGCACGCGAACCACGAACTGCCTGACGCCGACCCAGGTGCAGGTGGCCCGAGAGATGTACAAGGGACCGACCACCCCGGATGGCAGGTACCTCTGGCCCGGCGGCCAGTCCTACGGCTCGGAGCTGGCCTGGCCCAGCTTCGCCCAGGCAGGTGTGTCCCTGGCTGGGTCCAACCTCCGCTTCCTGGCCTTCGAGAAGGACCCACCCCCCAGCTTCACCTTCCGTGACCTTCGCTTCGATGTGCCGACCTGGGAGGCGCTGCAAGGCATGGGGGCGGTGTACGACGCCAACAACGACAACCATCCGGACCTGAGCGCGTTCCAACGGGCGGGCGGGAAGCTCCTCGTCTGGCAGAGCTGGCAGGACGAGGCCGGTGGCGCCTACTCGGTCGCGGACTGGTACGCGCAGGTGGCGGCCCGGGCGGGAGGTGTGGCCGAGGCACAGCGGTTCGCCCGGGTGTTCATGCTGCCCGCCGGCAGCCACATCGACGCGGCCCAGGGGGCCATCTATAAGCTGCAGGTCCTGCCCAGCCTGATCGATTGGGTCGAGGCCGGCCAGGCGCCGCAGAAGCTGGACGCCTGGCAGACCGATGCCAGCGGCACCGTCACCCGCACCTACCCGGTCTACCCGTTGCCCTTGGAGGCCAGGTACCAGGGCACCGGCGACCCTCGGGATGAGCGCAACTGGGTGCCCTTCACCCCCATCTCTGACCTCCACTTCAACTGGCTGGGGGATCCCGATCCCTCGGCGCCGTTTCCCTACCCAGGGTTCCCGCTCGTCCCACCCAGCCGGTGAACCCGCCCATGGGGGCTGATCGGGGGCCGGGACGCTGGGCGGGCTGAGGCCGGGACGGCGGCCCCGCGGGCCTCCGTCCGCCCTCGCCTGGGGCCCGCGCAAGATCGATCAAGGCCGGATAGGAGAAAGGCGCAACAGGCCGCCATGGGGCCACCCATGAGGCTCTGGGAGGACCGCGGAGGGGGCGATGGGGCAAACCAGGCCGAGGCCCGGCCGGAGGCCGCCACGCTCTGGCGACGGGACCGCCCGAGCCTGCACGATCCTGCGTCGCTGGTGGGGCGGGTCCCCCCAGATCGCGGGACGAGCGTGGTCACGGTGACGCCCCTCTAGCGACGTCAGGATCAAGCCCGGCGACGAATGGCTGTCCAGGGATCTCGCATGGAGGGACCCGTATGGATTGACACCCGGAGCACCAGCCGCAGCCGGCTCTCCCTCAGGGCAGGCGCCCCAGTGGCGATCTCTCCCCCTCGGCCGGGCGGCAGGCGGCCAGGTAGATCTCCCCCGGGCGGCGGTCGAGGTTGAACACGTCGCACAAGATCTCCTCGCGTCCGAGGTCGCGCAGCTCCCGGTCGTGGTCCGCCAGGGGGTGGATGACGCGGAGGCGGTGGCTCCCGGTGTCGATCAACGGCTCGGGAACCTCGGGGTCGTCGCAGGTCCACCCGAACGTCTCCACCACCGCCCGTACCGACTGGACGCGGGTCGTCGACCAGCGGTCCAGCCGCGGCGCCCCGTAGCGTGCGATCTCCATGGCATCGGCCGCCAGGCGCCAGTCGAGCAACGGGTGATAGGTGGCGTTGGTGTGGTCCTTGAGGCACGAGTAGCAGGCGGTGTCGCAGGCATGTCGTCCTCGGTCACCCCACTCCGCGAAGAGTCGATCTATCTTGTCCAGCAGCCGCTCGAAGTTCTCAGGGGCAGCGAGGTAGGTGGCGTACCCGGCCCCGTTCTCGATCGCGTCGGCGAGGAAGATCTGGGGCTGGAGCGGACCGGCCTCCTTCACCAGCCGCAGGCCCACGTCGATCTCCTGCACCTCGATGTCCAGGAGGAGAGCAGCGGCCGCTCGGAAGGCGAAGGCCAGCGAGGTCCAGGCAGCCTGACGTGCGGTGCTCACCAGCGTGCTCACCTTGTCGACCTTGATCCAACGATGAGACCAACCCCCTCCCGCCGGTTGCACGGCGCGGGTGAGGAGGACGTCGGTTGTCACCTGACCGCCCAGCACCAGGTAGCTCACCCTGTCATCCGCCCGACCCATGCCAGGCACCGGGCCGTCCAGGGCCAGCCATCCCTCGCGCTTGGAGTCCTGGGGTCGGAACGCGAACCCTCGGCCGCCGTTGTCGTTGATGGTGTAGAGCTGGGTCGAGCCGCCCCAGACGACGAGCCCTCCAGCCTCGTGGACCTCCAGGTCCGAGGTCGGGAACGTGAGCCGGGGGACCGATGCCCGCGAGAGCCGATCGGTGCTCCCCTCGTAGGGGCGGCCACCCGTCCAGTCGGTCCGGAAGCCAGCCGGGGTGGTGAGCTGCACGCGTCGGAAGTCACCTCCATCGGCGTCACAGTTCCGGCAACGATCCCCGGGCTGCTCCTCCACGCTCCGGCAGACGTCGCACAGACCCACCTCGCGCACCTCCCCCAGAGGGTCGGGCAGGGCTTGCGGTCGGCCAGAGGAATGCGGCCGGTAGGCCACACAGCCGGCGGCGCGATAGACGTGCTTGTCCAGCACCACCTCGTTGCCGGGCGCGAACTCGGAGACGGCGATGCGGAGGTTTCGGTCGATGGCACCGGGCGGAGGCCATGGGTAGGAGCTTTTGGGCTCACGCGTGTACAGGTAGCGGACCTGGCTCGGGAAGCCGAACATCGGCAGGTGGCCCCGCTCCGCCAATCGCTGCGAGAGATCCGGCGGACCACCTCCCTGTGCCACCCGGTCGATGATCTCCGGGAGGCCCTCCAGGGCCTGGGCCAGCAGGCGCTCGGCCTCGATCCCCTTGGCCTCGGCACGGGTGTGACGGAGGAGCACCCGACAGAACTCCAGGAGACGAGCCCGATCTCCTACCAGGGCAGCGAGCACGCGCTCCCGGTAGGCTGGCCAGCGGTCCGCGGTGCCGAAGTGGCCGTGCACGCTGACCCCGCCATCGAAGTCCGCCTGCCCCTCCAGGGAGGCGAAGGCCAGGCGCAAGGCCTCCGCCACGATCACACGTCGGATGATCTCCACCCGATCGGTGGCCAGGTACGGCGGGGGTGGAGGCGGGGTGGTCATCTCCTCCGGGTGCTGGAAGTAGTACTGATCGTGAGATCGGTCTCGGGCCAACGTCAGGGCGACTGACAAGGCATCGGCACGCCGTCCAGCACGTCCCACACGCTGCTGGTAGTTGAAGCGCATGGGGGGCACGTTGGCCATGAGCACCGCGCGTAGCGAGCCGATGTCCACCCCTGCCTCCATGGTGGTGGTGACGCAGAGCACGTCGATGCCGGAGGGGAGCGGGGGCTCCTGGTCGAGGAAGACGCCCTGGAAGCGGGCCTGCCGGGAGACCGCCTCCTCGCGCCGCGTCTGGCCGGTCAACTCCTCGGTGTGCAGGCGGGTGATCGGCCTCCCCTCTCGGGCTCGGCAGGTGAAGTAGTCGTCGGAGGGCGGCACCGAGTTCGAGGTGGCGGGCAGCCGATGACGGCAGTGCAGGCAGGTCCCGGCATTGGGATGGGCGTGCTGGTGCCCGCACCGCTCGCACCGCCAGCTCTCCGCGGAGGGCTGCGCGACCATGCAGTGCTCCATCCGGACGATCCAGCGGTGGCAGACCTGACCCAGCTGGGGCAGGGCCTCGCGAGCCCAGCGGGAGAGGCTGTGGCGAGCGAGCCCCAGGTGCTCCTCGACCTTGGCGTACCAGCGTTGTAGGAGCCGTGGTGGGTTGTCATGAGGGTCCCGACCCTCTCGCCGATCGGGGAAGTAGCCACCGATGCCCAACAGCCGCAAGGTGCCCATGACGATCTGGCGCCCGACCTCCTCAGGCACCATCTCCGGCAGCTGGACCTGTCGAAAGTCGGGCACGACGATCCCCAGACCGAGCGATTCGATGTCCCGGCCGCTGCGCTCGAAGAGCGCTGCCGCCACCCGTTCCGACAGGCCGTCCCGGAGGGTTTGCACCTTCAATGGATCGGCGTTGGGCCGCAATCGTGGGGGACGCTCCGACCAATCGACGAGCTGGGCCCAATCCTCGATCCCGGCCATCAGCCCACCGGGGTTACGGCCAACCGCCAGCAGCCCCTGGAAGATGCGCTCACGGATCTCGGGAAAGGACGCCGCCCCCGACGCCTCGCGCTCATAGAGACGCTCGGCCCGCTCTCGGTCCTCGTCGGTCGCCCAGGGCTCCCGCGCCGCCAGGAGCGCCCTCGCCGCCTCGGATCGCTGACGCAAGCGGCGCATGAACTCGGCATGCTCGCTGGCCCGAGCGGGATCCTCAAGATACTGACGGAAGCGGCGCAGCTCCTCCGCCTCGCGAGCTCGCCCGGCCAGGAGGCGGCTGACGAGCTGGCGCACGCTGTCCTCGTGGTGGCGGAGATCCAGCTCGGCGTTCAGACGGGCCGCCCCCTGACGCGAGTCCGAGAACACGACCAGCCGCTGATCGCGAGGATCGGGGTAGATCGTCTCCAAAAGCGCCTCGGCGAGAATGTGAACCGCACGGTCGGGATGCACACGACCTCGGATCAACGGTGAGCGCATCCGCTCCGGCGAGCGAACGTCGAGCGTTTGGTCGGGCCATCCCCTGCCCTCCAGGCGCTTGCGGGGTCGCTCCCAGTTCGAGCCACAGTTGGGGCAGCGGGTGGGAATGGCGGGGATGTCATCCGTCCTCTCTCCGGGCTGGCCGGACATCGTGAACAACCAGGCATTGGCCCTGGCCGTGGCGGCGGGCTCGACCTCGCCCGCAAGCGGGTGCAGTCGCCTCGCTGCCCAGGAGAACGTGACGCCGCCCCCTTTCCAATGTGAATCCTGAGGTTCGTTGTCGGGTGGTCGAGGCCATAGCACGCGGTACCGGCTGTAGGTCCGATCGGCGAAGGTCTGGTCGGGTACTCGCTCCAACTCCGGTAGCTCGGGAAGCAGGTAGAGCCTGCCGCCGTCTCCGCGTGAGGCGAAGCCACCGAGCAGGTGCTCCCCACAGCTCTGGCAGATCCAGAGGTCAAGGCAACGAGCGCCGCAGTCACAGCGGATGCGGGGCCGGGTGTAGAGCCGGCCGACGTTGCGCCCGGGACCTCGGAACTCCTCCGGGACCTCCGGGCAGTCCGATCGGGTGCAGGCCCAGACGCCAGCGACCGTCGTGAAGAACAAGTGGGCTCGCACCGGGAGGCGATGGTCGGCATCGGCCGCGGCCAGCGCCGTTAGGAGGCCCGCCAACACCCGGGTGGCCTCCTTCACGGTGGCCCGGGGGACGAGACGACCGGCCATGAGGTCGCTTCGAGTGGGCACGATCCGCCCCCGATCGTCTCGGGCGGCGGCGACGAGGTGGAGGGCGAGCCGCGCCTCGCCGACCAGCTGAGCGAGCTCCTCAGCGGAAGCCGTTGAGGCGTCGCGCTCACCCAGCTCCGCCGCGCCCACCTCCTCAAGCCGCCGGGCCACGGCGGCGGGCAGCTCGGGATCGGTCGCCTCCAGCTGCCTGGGGGTGTCGTGCAGCACCACGAACGTGGTCCGGGGCAGACCGAAGAGCTCCTCCAGGTAGCGTCGAGCCAGCTCCTCGTCGTCGCCCAAGGAGGCCGAGGCCCCCAGCACCCGGAGCTTGGGAGAGTCGGGGTCCAGCCCGAGCCGGTGCAGGAGACGCCGAAGCAGCATGGCCACCTCCGTCCCGGCCGTTCCCCGGTACCCATGCAGCTCGTCCACCACCAGGTGGAAGCGGGCCTCGGGCCGCTGTAGGTAGGCGGCGGTGGTGGCGAAGATCGGGTCCTCCTCCGGACGTCCCAGCATGATGCTCAGCATCGAGTAGTTGGTGATCAGAAGGTCGGGGGGATGGGCCCACATGTCCGGCCGGGTGAGCATCTCAGCGCCGAGAGGGCGGGGGAAGTAAGGCCGATACTCGATCCGGAGGCGGTCGGGACCCGAGGTGGCGGCCTGCCGATCCGCCTCGTCCGCCCGTCGGGCTCGCCGGGCGTAATCCTCCAACGCCCGTCGGACATCCTGATCTCGGTACGGGGTCTGGCTGGTGTAGCGGCCGAAGTAGAAGCGGTGGCCTCGACGCTCGCGGTCCAGCCATGCCGTCTGGTGAGGTCCGTCGAGGATACGGCGCAGGCGCACCATCTGGTCCTCGACCAGGGCGTTCATGGGATACAGGAGCAGGGCCCGCACGCCGGCAGGCCGTCCCCCCTCACCCTTTCGTTGTGGGACGAGCTTCGTGCCGCTCTCCCACCAAGGGGTCGGCCGCGCACCCCAGCCCGACCAGCCTCGTGACTCCTGGAGGAGGTGGATCAAGACCGGCATCAGCACCGCTTCCGTCTTGCCCGATCCGGTGCCGGCCGCGACCACAACGTTCCGTCCCTCCAGGTAGGCACGGACGGCGGCGACCTGGTGCGTGTACAACTGACGATCGCCCAACAAGGGGGTCAAGAAGGCCTCGACATCCTCCCCCAACCCCAACTCCCGAGCCAGTTGCGCGATCGTGAGGCCGGAGGGCTCGAATCCCGGAAGGGGTTCTAGGAGGACGTCGGCGGCAAGCCCCTCGCGGGCCAGGAGCTCTCGACGCTCGCGCGACAACCACTCGTCGGCAATCGCGTAAGCGGAGTCGTAGTACTGGCGGTAGCGAGCCTCCAGTCGTCGGTGGAGGAGCAGGGGATTGTCGTTGGTCAGGGAACCCGTGGACCCGTCCTCGACGGTGGTCATCACTCCTCCAGAGCCACGTTCACCCCACCCAAACGGTCGACGATCAGCTCGAGCATGTCCTCGGAGATGTTCACGTACGCGTGCCGCCGCGGCGGGCATGGCAGAGGGAGACGCCCCGACTGCAGGGTGGCGCCACGGGCGAGCAGCGGCGGTAGCGGTGCGGCATCCGGGACGAGCAGTCGCTGGCGGGATCGCTGATAGGCGAGGAAGCGGCGACGCGGATAGGCCAGGTATACCCCATGCTCGCGGACCGGGACACGATACCAGCGGCCACCGCGCATAAGAAAGGCCTCATCGCGCCGCCACTCACGCACCATCCAGAGCCCTTCCCTGTCAGGCGGAGCGTCGTAGTGGTCGAGCAGAGCCTCGGGATCCACCCAGGCACGTGGGAAGCGCTCCCGGGGCCGGTCGGGCTCGGCGGCCGCGGCGAGACTCAGGCGTGGGGTCAACTCCAGGATACGTCGGCCGGGGTCGACCTCGAATCGCAACCCCGTCTCGGCGCAGAACGCCTCCAGGTCGGCCGGCTCGGCCTCGATCAGCCAGGTCTTGGGGCCCTTGCGCTGAGCCACCGGAGGATGGAAGTAGACGTCAAACCGCTCATCCTCGCACGCCTGCTCGAGCCTCGGTCGCAGCCACCGGGGCCTGGCCCCGGTCACGATCACCGAGCCCGAGGAGCGGGGGATGAAGGCGGCGGTGGGTGGGGTGCAGGCGAACCGATTGTCGATCCAATCGAACTCGGTGTGACCCAGGGCGGAGAGATTGCGAGCGCTCTCGGTCGGCTCCAGCCCCAGGTGATCGCAGGCATCCTTCCACTGCTTCCAGGAGCCCGCGCCGACCTCGGATGCCCAGGCCAGGAGGCGGTCGTGGGGGCTCAACCCAGCACCTGCTCCGCTCGGTCGACCAGCGCCCACCACTCGTCGACGGGAAGCTTTGCCCCGCGTCGATCGCGCACCTCGATCTCCCGACCGACCCCCACGATGTGGCGTGCGGCCGCCGGGGTCAGGGCCTGCACCGGTCGCCCGTCCAACCGACGGGCCTCCCGGCGCTCGGGACAGATCAGCCAGCAGGCGCGGTCGTCGGGAACCTCCCAGCGCGGGCTGTCGAGGCCGACCTCTGCCAGCCACGGCGGTGGCGATGGCCGTGGGTACCACTCGCAGGTCCCATCCAGCCGGATGACGACCACCGGCGCCGACGATCGCCGCATCACCGGCAGTCGCCTCGGTGATGCTCCAGAGACCACGGCACCGCACACCCTCCTGTCGGCCGCCGAGCGAGCTGGCCGAGCCCCGCTCCGCAGGCACGCGGGGCTGGACAGGTCGTGGTCGAGGCTGCCATAGCCCCGCTGCCTCCCACCATCCACGACCGTGTACGCACACCGCCACAGGCCCTCGGCCACCACGACCTCGTGGATCCCCTGGTTGCCGGGAAGCGGCAAGCGGTCGCCGACGCCGACGCTCCCCACGACCGCACCGTCCACGATCACCGTGGCCCGCTCGTCGAGCCCGTGCACCACGAGGCTGGGTGGCTCGCCGCTGAGGTACGTCCGGGCATCGAGGGCCAGACCACCTTCGAGGCCCAGGGCAGCAACCGTCTCCGCGGTCTCGTGCCTCTCCGGAAGGCCCAGCTCAGGGG
Organism: Candidatus Dormiibacterota bacterium; assembly: GCA_035294145.1. Taxonomy (GTDB): domain Bacteria; phylum Chloroflexota; class Dormibacteria; order Dormibacterales; family Dormibacteraceae; genus CADDZO01. Next base: position 9,913 of record DATGLL010000026.1, read on the forward strand.
GGTCGAGATCATGGAGAAGGCACCATCCATCGACCTCAAGGTCGGGCAGCGGTACCCGACGCCCGACGAACCGCCGTTGCAAACCGAGGTCTTTGGTCAGCACCCAGAGCCGTCCACCGCTCGGCCCCACGACGTGAAGCAACCCTTCCTCCATGCTCTGGAAGGCAACGGTCGCTCCCAACCGCGGGATGCGGAGCGCTCCGCCGGCCGCCAGGGGATCTCCGAGCGTGAGGCTCTCATGCACGGCGCGATTCAAGACCCACCAGGGCAACTCGATCTTCCCGCCGGGCGGGAGGACCTCGACCCGATCTCCCAGCCGCACCGGTACCGGCGCCTCGCTGGCGCAGCCGGCTAGCAGGCTCGGTCTCGGGGGCGGGACCAGCTGCAGGCGAGCCAGCCACGTCCGACCTCCCGTCTCGGTGGGGACGGAGCCATCCCAGATGCGGTACACCGCGCCAACCGCGGCCCGGATCCGATCCTCGAGCTTGGGGTCATCGAGCATGTCCCGGGCGTGCTTGGTCAGGTGGTGGCGGTGCGACGAGCAGCGGAGCAGGCGAAGGGGGTCGAGGCCGGCTTCGAGCGACGGCCGCCGGTCGGCGAAGAACCGGCTCAGGACGCGACGGTCGCTCCCCCGGAAGACCGTCTGCCCGACACAGGCACCGACGTACGGCAGCCCCGCGTCGGAGGGGATCAACAGGTGCCCGCGTCTGCCCTGGAGATCGTCGCTCAGCCATTCGCCGAGCGCTTGGAGGAGCTCGGGCACGCACCGGATGCCGGGCACCTCGCCGTGACCGGGCGGCAACCCGAGCAGCGTGCGCAGCCGAGGATAGTAGGCATGGGCGGAGCCAGCGTCTCCCTCCCCCATGCGCGATGCCGCCAGGACACAGAGGCAGAGCGCGGCGAAGAACCAGGGGAGAGAGCGGGGTCGCGGATACCTCTTGAAGCTCTCCAGCGGCTGACGCAGCCCTTCGAGGCCGTGGCGAGCATCGACTTGGTGGACGGTGCGCACCACCTCGGCCAGCTGGTCGACGGCGGTGTCCTGGTCGAGACCCCGGCGCGAGGCCGCCCTGCGTATGGCTTCGTCGTCGCAGGAGAGCAAGACCGGCACACCCGGACGGCCCTGCTCCGGCAGGAGCACGTCCAGCAACAGCTCGTTCCACTCCCCCAGGCCCAGCCTGGGCCGTGCGATGCCGATCGTCCTTGTGCTTCCCTCCGCCACCAGGACGGTTGGCGCCGTCCGCATCATAAGCATGCCACTTCCCAGGGGCGATGGGAACACGACGCCCCCATCGGGCGGGACAGGCGTCCCCTCCTCCCTACCGGGGTCACGGAGCCAACCGCCCTCTGGCCTGGCGAGCATCACCGGCGCCGGGCTCGAGGGACGGGCACCCCAGCAGCGGGTAGGGTTCCAAGGCGTCGATCCGAGGAGCCAACCGCATCGGGAGCCTCGCATCGAACGACGACCGAGGCCGTGGGCACACCAGCCCACAGATCAGCGAGGCTATGTAAAATGCGCATGGCGTCAGCGTTCATTGGGCAGGCGCTGGTGAGGAAGCATCCCTCACTCGTTTGCAATGTGAGCTGCGATGATGAGATCAACCAGCTCTCCTCCTCTGAGGAAACCACTTTTGAGCCGAAACGAACGTCGTGCTGAAACCGCGCTTCAGGAGATCGCGCAGCGTCATGGCTTCCGGGTCTTCTCGCAAGTCAAGCTCAGCCAGGCCATCGATCCCCCGGATGGACTGAAAAAATCGCAATGGGACTACGCCACACGAGCCACCTTCGATTTCGTGGTTTGCGACGCCGAGACCCTCATCCCTGAGTTCGCTGTCGAGCTAGATGACGCAACTCACAGAGAGCCCCGCACTCGAGATGGGTCCTTGGGGACATCAATTGCTGGCGTACCTGATCGAGGCGAGGGCGTTCATCCAAACGGTGGCCGAGCTGCAAGCGCACGACTCTCTCCCGCGAGACGAGCCCTTTGATTACCGAGACATCGTAGAGTACCGATCGGGTCCTCGCCCAAGTCTCGTCAACGACCTGGCCTCGCCATCGCGTCAAGCCATATGGAGGGCGTACGAGCACGGTCAGCTGGCCGAGGGATTCATTCAACGTCTCTCGATGAGGTGGCATGATGGCTGGGCGGAGGGGTGGGCATGGGTTAGAGCTCGCGAGGACATGTTCTTGTTCGCCAGCGCTCGGCTCCGTTCATATCCGATGTTCTTCTGCGGCATCAGCCCGAGTGAACTCGCCGAGGACCTGAGCGCCTCGGCAATCGGAGATCAGCTTGCTGCCTTTGATCGAGGCGAGGCGGTGCTCATCAAGGCCTCTGACGTTGGCAAGAGGCTCGCGCAGGCACGGGCGAGGCGAAGCGAGCTAGAGGATCCGGATTCTCTCGACCATATGACCTGGTGTGATCATCCAGTTTGACACATCCGCGAAGGAAGCCTTCCCCTCCTCGAAGCACGCGGCGCTTGCTCACCCACCTTTGCTCGATCAGCTAGCTATCGGAAGGCTCGCCAAGGAGCCTGGACCATGTGAGGCTTTGCATCACCTGGAACCACGGGTGTCCTATAGCACGCACACAGATCTCACACAGCCTTATCCAATCTCGTGCCGTGAGAGCGAGCTCGTAAGAGGTACCTTCGACCGAGTCGATGTGCAATATCGCCTCAGGTCCATCCTGCCAGCCATCACCTACGTAGATCTCTTCGAGTTCGAGGGTTTTCCACAGCTTGAGAAACCTCTTTGGCTGCCACGAGCTCCTACGAGTTTTAAGACGCTTCACATCCCCTGCCTCCTCGATCCCGCTGTCAGCCAGGACATCGCTCATGTGAATCCCACTGAACCCGATAACTATCAGACCACCCTTGCCGCACTGAAACCTGATCGTCGACTCGATGAGCTGATAGCTAGTGACGAGACCACGATGCGCATTCAGGCGACGCTCATCGAGCAGAATATCGGTGACATCATATGACCTAATCCTAGCCGCCATGAGCGCCACTCCTATCTTCTGCCGCCAGCCAGTCGCACAAGAGGATAGCCTCCAGCCGAGGCTGGTGCTTGGAACTCCGCCGATCGCGCAGGCAACGGTGCCGGTGATGACCCAAGGTGGGCGGGGAGGCCGGGGCAGCACCTTGGTCTTGGGAGGAAGAGGACCGGTTCACAAGGCCATCACAAGTTTGCCCCCAGCGCACGTCTTCGCACCGCCCACCATCGCCGAGCTTTTCGGCTCTGACCCCTCCACCGTGCGGCGCTGGATTGGGCGCTTCAACCGCGAGGGCATCGCCGGGCCCAGCGACCGCCCCCGGTCGGGGCGGCCGCGGCTGGGCAGCCCCGGCTCCAAGCGCGCCTTCGTCGTCGGCCGGCCGAGCCCCGGGCCTGGAAGGGTCCCCATCGGAACGAGCTCCGATGGGGTCCCCGGTGGTGGCGCTGCCGCTGCCCACGCGCTCGCCGGAGCTTGGCCTGGCGTGGTCATGGTGGGGACGCGCCCAGCGCTGGCAGGCCCAGCGCAGCCACCACCCGCAGGCTCCCGAGGGGGCACGATCCCTCATGAGTCACGACTACGGTAGCAGTGTTAAGGCAGAAACTCGACGAAGTGCTCCCCACCTCGCCCGGGCCGATCACGAAGCGCAGCTCGCCCCGGACCGTGACCGCCGAGATCGCCTCCGGCTCACCCGCCGGGCGAGGACCTGGGATCCCGGCTGAAGGCAGGCCCGGGCGACGGGGCGTCCAGGCCCTCGGTGAGGATGGGACCCGCACCGTGATCGCCACGGCACCGATGGCCCGGGCCGGGCGCGAACCGCGTCGTCGCTGGGGGCGAGCCGTCTTTCCCCTGGGCTCGGATCCCCTCGCTACGAGCCTGCGGCGAGCAGGATCGCGTCGACGATCCGGGCGTACCCCGTGCAGCGGCAGAGGTTGCCCTTCATGTACTCGGCCACCTGCTCACGGGTCGGGTGCGGGTGCTCGGCCAGGAGCGCGGTGGCGGCGACCAGCATGCCCGGGGTGCAGTAGCCGCACTGGAAGGCGCCGAGGGCGACGAACGCCTCCTGGAGCCTCGACCTCTGTCCCGGACGGCCGAGGCCCTCGCAGGTCACCACCTCGCGCCCATCCGCGTCGGCGGCGAGGTAGCAGCAGGAGCTGACCGGCGCCCCGTCGACGAGCACGGTGCAGGCGCCGCAGACCTGCACGTCGCAGCCACGCTTGGCGGCGGTCAGCCGGAGGTCGTCGCGCAGGAAGTCGAGGAGCAGCCGGCCGGGGCTGATCTCGCGCACCACCTCCTCCCCGTTGACCCGCACCCGCAGGCGGAGGCCTGCCCGGTCCCTCATCCGCGGTCGGCCTCCAGCTCGGCGGTGGCGTCCTCCAGCGCCCGCCGCGCCATCACCCCGACCAGGTGCCGCTTGTACCCGGGCGAGGCATGCACGTCGCGAATCGGCTCGCAGGCCGCGGCCGCCAGCCGCCCCACCTCCTCGGCCCCCTCGCGCGCGGTCGCCAGGTCCTGGCCCTGGAGGCGCGCCTCCGCCTCCCCGATCCGGATCGGGCGCGCGCTCCCGGCCCCGACCGCCACCCGGGCACGGACGACGCGGCCGCCGGCGTCCAGCTCCAGGCTGACGCCGGCCCCCGCCGTCGGCCGCTCGCCGAGCGCGATCCGGCGATACCTCGTCGCCCGCCGTCGGCTCTGAGGGTGGGCGGGAACCCGGACCGTGACCAGCAGCTCGTCGTCGGCCAGCACGGTGGTGAAGGCGTGGACGAAGAACCGCCCGATCTCGACCCGTCGTGTCCCCCTCCGCGAGCGAAGCTCGACCTCGGCGTCCTCGAGGAGCAAAACGCAGCCGAGGTCCGAGCTCGGCTCGGCGAAGCAGAGGTTGCCGCCGATGGTCCCGGTCGTGCGCACGCGGACGTTCCCGAGCTCGCCGGCGGCCGCGGCGAGCGCCGGGACGAGCGTCCGGACGGTTCGCGACCTCGCGATCTCGGCATGGGTCGCGCAGGCGCCGATGACGACCGCGGTGCCGTCGTGCGTGATCCCATCCAGCCCCAGCCGCTTGAGGTCGACCAGCTCTCGGACCTGGGCCAGCCCGAGCTTCACGAGCAGCAGCAGCTCGGTGCCCCCGGCGTAGACGCGCCGGTCCTCCCGCCCCCCGATCAGCTCCAGGGCCTCCTCGAGCGAGCCGGGACGGTGGAGGACGTCGATCACGGGAGCGACCTCGACCGGTCCGCCGAGAGGCGTTCGAGCACGGCCTCGCCCGACATCGGGAGACGGTGCATGCGCACGCCGACCGCGTCCCGGATCGCGTTCGCGATCGCCGCCGCCACCGGGATGAGGGGCGCCTCCCCGGTCGCCTTGGCCCCGTACGGCCCGCGCGGGTTGGGGTGCTCGAGGATCACGTTCTTCAGGGAGGGGGCGTCGGGAAAGCGCGGCAGGCGGTAGTCGAAGGCGTGCGGGTTGACCACGTACCCGTCCTCAAGGACGACCTCCTCCAGCAGCGCGAACCCCAGCCCCTGGACCGCGCCCCCCTCCATCTGACCCTCGACGATCATCGGGTTGATGGCACGGCCGACGTCCTGGATCGTCGCCAGGCGCGTCGTCCGGACCACCCCGGTCTCCACGTCGACCTCGACCTCGGCCACGGTGGTGACGTAGTCGAAGGCCTGGAAGGGCGCGCCGCGCAGGTTGGCGTCGAGGCGGACGACGGGGCTCGCGAAGCGGCCGACCGCGATCGGCTGCTCGCCGAGCCGCTGCAGCGAGTGGCGGACGATCTCACCGAGGCCCAGGCGGCGGTCGGGATAGCCGCGGACGTGGACGGCGCCGTCCTCGAGCACCAGGTCCTCGGGGGCGACCTCGAGGATCTGCCCCGCGATCTCGAGGAGCCGGGCACGCATGAGGGCACCCGCCGCCTGGGCGGCGCTCCCGGTCACGAACAGCTGGCGGCTGGCCGAGGCGCCCCCGTCGTAGGGCGCCAGGTCGGTGTCGCGCTCGGGGTTGACCACCAGCTGGTCGAGGGGGAGCCGCAGCTCCTCCGCCACGATCTGCGCCAGGGCCGTGCTCGCCCCCTGCCCGACGTCGCCGACGCCGACGTTGACCGCCATCGAGCCGTCGAAGTTGGCCTTGACGATCACCGTCCCGACGTCGGCCCCCGCCCAGATCCCGCCCCCGATCCCCTGGTGCCCGCTCGCCACCCCGATCCCCCGCCGAAGCCGGCCCGCCTCCGGCGCCGAGGCCGAGAGCTCCTCGACCACCCCCCGCGCCGCCTCCAGGGTGTCGGCGATGCTGACCCCGATCCGCCCCGGGTCCAGCACCTGCCCGGTCGCCGTGACGTCTCCCGGGCGCCAGGCGTTGCGGAGCCGGAGCTCGATGGGATCGATGCCGAGCTGCCGCGCCGCCTCGTCCACGAGCGACTCGCGCGCGAACGAGACCTGCGGCGACCCGAAGCCGCGGAAGGATCCGCTCGAGACGTTGTTGGTGTAGACGACCGTGCCCGTGATCAGGACGTTGGGCACCCGGTAGGGACCGGTGAGGTGGGCGGCGCCGTGGATCTGGACCATGGAGGCGTAGGTGTCGTAGGCGCCGGTGTCGCTCCTAAGGTCGCCGCGCAGGAAGAGGAGCCGGCCGTCGGCGGCGAAGCCGAGCTCGAGCTCGATCTCGAAGGCCGTCTTGTGGGAGGAGGCGACGAACTCCTCCATCCGCGTGTACACCCCCTTCACCGGCCGCCCGGTCAACCGGGCGAGCAGCGCGACGTAGGGCTCGAGCGCGAGCTGGCCTTTGCCGCCGAAGTCCCCGCCGACGTGCGGCGTCACGATCCGCACCCGGCTCATGGGCAGGCCCATCAGCGGGGCCAGCTGGTTCAGGAAGCGGAACGGCTTCCCGGTCGAGCACCAGACCGTGAGCCGGCCACCCACCTCGTCCCACTCGGCGAGGGCGGCGTGGGGCTCCATCGAGAAGTGCTCCACCCGCTGGGTGGCGAAGGTGCCGGCGACGACGGTCGCGGACGCGCGCCGCGCCGCCTCGACGTCCCCCACCTCCAGCCGGAGGCGGGTGGCGACGTTGTCGGGGGCCGGCGAGAAGAAGGGCTGGATGTAGTCGGCGGTCTCGTAGCCGGGCTTGTCCTCGTGGACGAGCGGGGCCCCGGGGGCGATGGCCTCGGCGAAGGTCAGGACCGGGGGCAGCACCTCGTACTCGACCTCGATCGCGTCCGCCGCCGCCTGCGCGGTCGCCTCGTCCTCGGCCGCGACCACCGCCAGCACGTCGTTCACGCAGCGGACCGTCCCCTCCACGAGCAGGCGCCGGTCACGCACGCTCAGGCCGACCCGCTGGTTGAACTCGGGCGGCGCCTCGGCCGCCGTCACCACCGCCACCACCCCCGGCATGGCCCGGGCCCGGCTGGTGTCGACCTTGAGGACGCGCGCCCTCGGGTGGTCGCTGTAGCGGAGACGGGCGTGGAGCATCCCCGGCCGGTAGAGGTCGGTGGTGAAGCGCGCGCACCCGGTGACGATGGCGTCCGCCTCGAGGAGCGGCGTGCGGGCCCCGACCTGGCCGGCGCTACGCACCCGCCTCCCCCCGCCGATCGATCGCGGCCGCGGCCTCGAGGAACGGCCCCAGGGGCATCCGGGTCACGCCGGCCCCGACCTGGCCCCGGCCCGGCTCCCGGTGCGCGATCCCGTTGTTGACGACGGGCGCGATCCCCGTCGCCGCCACCCGGCGCACGTCGATGCCGAGCGGCGTCCCCCGGAAACCCTCGAACGGGACCCGGAACCGGGTGCTCTCGGTCACGGTGATCGTCCTCATCTCCTCGACCAGGCGGGCGCTCGACGCCGCATCGCCGCCGATGAAGCTCGTGATCGCGGGCGCCGCGGTGAGGGCGAAGGCGCCGAGCCCGACCACCTCGGTCGCGAAACTGTCGCCCATCATCGGCTGAGCGTCCTCGAGCGTGTACCCCTCGAAGAGGCAGGGGACGCCGAGCGGCGCCTCCGCCTCGAACCACCGATCGCCGGTGCCGCTGACCCGGACGCCGACCCGCCGGCCGTTGGCGCAGATGCCGGTCACGATCCCGCTCCCCCCGACCCCGGCCGCCGCATCCCCGATCGCCTTCGCGGCGGCCATCGAGAAGGGCAGGAAGAAGTGGGGGTTGCGGCCGGCGTACTCGATCACCTGGGCCGCGGTCGCGCCCCCGGGCGCGAGCCGGCAGATGGCCGGCGCCAGCCGCAGGACGAGGTTGGCGCTGCTGGCGACGTTGCGGTTGTGGCACTCATCCCCGCGCCGCAGCCCCTCGGCCTGGAGCGCGGTGAGATCGATCGGGTCGCTGGCGGCGATGGCGGCGTCGAGCAAGGGGGCGGCGACGTCGCGGATCCAGGCCAGCCGCTCGAGCACGTCCGGCGCGTTGGACCCGAACCTGAGCGCCCGCCCCAGCCCCTCGTTGAGCGGGCTGAAGGCGCGGCCGCCGGACTCGGTCTCGACCACCACCACCGGCATGCTCGGGGTCACGATCCCGGCCATCGCCCCCACCCCGCCGCAGGCGTGGCAGGGCGTCAGCTCGACCTCCCCCCGCTCGACCATGCGCGCGGACTCCTCGAGCCCACCGGCGACGCCCTCGAAGACGAGGGCACCGAGGATGGCGCCCCGCATCGGCCCTGGCGCCTCGTCCAGGCGCAGGGGCGGCCCGGCGTGGAGGAGATGGAGGGGGGAGCGGAAGCGCACGACCTGGGAGGCGGGCCGCACGCCGACCAGCCGGACCCGGGTCTGATCGAGGAGGGCGGCGGCCCGCTGGTCAGCCCCGGTCATCGCCTCAGCTCAGCGTCGGGGCCGCGGCCGCCAGCCGAAGCTCGGCCTCGGGAGCCCCGCCGCCGCCCGTGAGCTGGACCACGTACTCGGTGAGGTGCCCGGCGAAGATGGCGACCGCGTGGAGGATCGCCTGGCCCTCGACCGAGTACGTCGTCCGCTCGCTGGAGAGGCACGGCGAACCGGGCGGGACCTTGAGCAGGGCGGCGTCCTCCCGGGTGGCGGCGACCGCCCGGATGACCTGGGTCGCGTGCCCGATCCGATAAGGGAGCAGCTCGTACAGCGAGTGGCTCTCGACGTCCGCCTTCGAGAGCCGCGCCCCCACCTCCTCGCAGCACCAGGTCGTGACCCGGGCCACCGGCTCGTCGTTGGCGAGGTTGAGGCGGACCGTCCGGAGCACGTGCTCGCAGCCCAGGATCCTGCGGACGTGCTCGTCCGCGGGCACGAAGGCGAACTCGAGCACGCGCCGGACGGGCTGCGCGCCCGACTTCGCGATCTGCTGCTCGATCGTGCCCAGCTCCGGCAGCGAGTGCTTGAGGACCGGGCCGGGCACGAACCAGCCGAAGCCGCGCCTCGCCTCGATCAGCCCCTCCTGGCGGAGGATGTCCAGCCCGCGCTGCACGGTCAGCCGGCTCACCCCGTAGGCGCGGGCCAGCGTCGCCTCGCTGGGCAACAGCACCCCCGGGCCGAACTCCCCGGAGAGGACGCGCGCGCGGATGCGGTTGGCGATCTCCTGGTAGCGGTGGCTGCGCGCCCCGAGCTCGATCCCCCTCGGCTCCCCTTCCCGCCGTTCGTCCATGGTCACCCCGTCACGTCCTCGAGCCTGCGCCGAGGACCGCCTCCGTGAGCCGACCACCATCGATCGCGACCACCTCGTCCACGGCCACCGTCAGGCCCCGGAAGGCAAGGTCGACGTGCGCCGTCGTGGCGTTGGTGCCCCCCATGTCGGAGTTGGCGCCGAAGGCGACGACGACGCCGCCGGCGAAGCTCCTGAGGTCGGCCCCGCCGCCCCCGCCGCGGTAGCGCTCGAGCGCATCCCAGGTGGCGCGCCGGTCACACCCCCAGCCCACGTGCGAGATCCGGCGCGAGGCCGGGTCCTGGGGATCGCCGAGCATCTGCTCCAGCACCCAGCGGTCGCTCCCCCCCTCGATCTCGGTGATGACGCCGTCGACCACGGTCAGCCGGATCTCGTCCGGCACGTAGCGGCCCACCGTCGCTGCCAGAAAGATAACGTCCCCGGGCCTCATCACCAGCCTCCCGTTGGCCGTCTCCTCGAGCGGCGGCACCGCCACCAGCCCCGTCCCCCAGTGGTCCCAGCGGCCGGGCTCGGCGGTGTAGCCGTACTGGGCGAAGGTCCGGCGCCTCCCCTTGCGGACGACGAGGTCGGTCCCCGAAGGGTGGGCGAGGCGGATCCGATCGCCGCCGTCGAGCAGCTCGGCGCTGGCCTCCACCGTCCCCCGGAGCTCCGGGGTCGGGAACAGCCGCGCCAGCACCTCGGCGGGCTCGCGGACGCGGAGCATCCGGGTGCCGGCGTCGAGCACCTCCTGTTGCAGGGTGGAGTGGAGCATGCCACGGCTGGTCGCATCGACCACCAAGGTCGCCCGCTTGGCCAGTTCGAGCAGGAGCGGGGGCAGGTGCGTGCGCCGAGCCGGCCGGCCGGTGCCCGGCTCGATGGCCTGGACCGCGGGCAGGCCGACCTGCGCCGCCTCGGCCCCCAGGGACTGCGCGGCCGCCGTGCAGGCGGCGGCCAGCTCGGCCGAGGCGCCGGCGTCGGTGAAGACGATCACGGCGTCCTGGGCGGTCACCCGGCAGAGCTCAAGCTCGGCCCGCGCCAGCGCCGTGAGCTGGGCGGCCAGCTGGACACGGTCGGCCACGGCGCCTCACCCCCGCCCCTCGAGGCTTCGGAGCCAGCGCCTCTCGATCTCCTCGTAGCGCGGGAGCTCCTCCGAGGCCGGGTACTCCGTCTCGCAGTAGGAGCGGACCGTCTCCCCGTCGACGAGCAGCGGGACCGAGTTCCCACGGGTGTAGGGGTCGAGCGCGGGCGCGTAGGACTGAAAGCTCGTCACCGGCCGGTCGCTGCGGTTCCAGCCCCAGTGGACCGCGTTGGCGGGGATCCGGTAGAAGTCGCCGGCTTGGGCCAGGAAGACGTCCTCTTCCACGAAGACCCAGATCTCCCCCTCGACGACGTAGTTCAGCTGCTCGGAGCGATGGCGGTGGGGGCGCGAGTGGTAGCCCGCCTCCCGGGTGGCCACCATCAGGCTGCTCTCGCTCCCGTAGATCGACTTGGTGACCATGCCCCCGGCCTTGGTCTGGAGCACGTTGTGCCCCACCCCCATCTCCGCTCCGTTAGCCAGCAGTCCCATCAGGAGCCCTCCCCATGGCGAAGTTGAGTCGAGGTGCGAGCGGTCACGGTGCGATGCGCTCCCGGACGCGGGGCAGAACCTCCTCGGCGATCAGCCGCAGCGACCGCTCGACGGCCTCCGGCGGCGAGCCGGGGAAGCGGACGCGGAAGATGAAGTGGTTGACGCCGGCCTCCGCGGCGTAGCGCTCGATCTGCTCGGCGCACTGGCCCGGGTCGCCCACGATCGGCACCTCACGCATCGCCTCCTCGCGCACCGAGCGGTCCGGGTCGCGGACGAAGGTGAAGTCGGGACGCACGTAGGCGCCCCGCCGGAGGTAGTAGTCGACGAGGGGCCCGACCCAGCGCTCCGCCCACTCCCTCGCCTGCACGGACGAGGCCGCGACCACGATCGGGCGGATGAGGGCCACGGTCTTGCCCTCGCTCGGCGCGCCCAGCTCGCGGAGGCGGCGCGCGACGTTGACGATGAGCGCGAGCGGGTACGGCGTCCCCCCGATCCAGCCCTCCACCTGGAGGGCCCGCTGCAGGGCGCGCTCGGTGATCCCGCCGACCAGGATCGGCGGCCGCGGACGCTGGGCCGGCAACGGCACGCAGGCCGCGCCCTCGTAGCTCCAGTAGCGGCCACGGTAGGTGACCTCCTCGCCCGACCAGAGGCGACGCAGGACCTCGAGGCCCTCGTCCAGCATCGGTCGGACGTCCTTCGGTCCGAACCCGAAGTTCGCGAAGCCGAAGTCGCGGTAGACCTCGAGGCCCGAGGCGACCCCGAGGATGAGACGCCCCGAGGAGATCTGGTCGAGGACGGCCGCCTGCTCGGCGACCTGGAGCGGCGTGTAGGCCGGCAGCAGCAGGACACCGGTGCCGATCGCGACCCTCCTCGTCGCCGCGGCCAGGGCCGCGCCGACGAGGAGCGGCGCCGGCAGGTGGCCGTACCCGGGCCGCCGCCGGTGCGTCTCGCCCAGCCAGACCGAGTCGAACCCGAGCGCCTCGGCCAGGCGGACCGTGTCCACCATCGCCTCGAACTGCGCACCCAGCTCCCGACGCGCGTCGAGGGCGTCGTAGGCGATCCCGTAGCGCCGAGGCTCAGGCACCGCTCACCCCAGCAGGCTCCCGACCACCGCCTCGACCGCCGCCTCCGCCCGTCGCCTGACGGCGTCCGGCTCCAGCCCGTCCAGCGGGTGCTCGACGGTGACCACCCGTGCCGGCTCCAGCCCCAGCAGGCGCGCCTGGGTGCGGGCGATGCCGAGGAACGGCTGGGTCACGATCGCCACGGCCGGCATCCCCCGCCTCTCCAGCTCGACCGTGTCGCGCAGACTGCACGACGTGCACGACCCTCAATCACCGATCGCCACCAGCGCGAAGTCGGCCGCCGCAAGGACCTCCTCGCGCGCATCGGGCCCGAGCTCGTGGTTGTAGCGCTGCTTGGTGAGGCGGAGCGACACCTCGACGCCGTGGCGCCGCTGGAGCAACGCCGCCAGCTCCCCCAACAGGGCGTCGGCGTTCCACTTCCCGTTGCTGAGGAGGGCGGCCCGACGGCCCTCGAGGGTGGGCAGCCCCAACGCCCGCTCCCACCTGCGCTCACGAACCTCCGCCGCCGGGCAGACCAGCTCAACCATCTCCATTCCCGCTGCTCCCTTCTCCTTCGACGGCGACGGCCACCGACCTCCCGCCCGCCCCCCAGCCGCCGGCGCAGAGCGAGAAGCGGCCGGCGTCACCGCCTGCCACCACGATCCTGATGTCCTCCGGCCGCTCGACGATGGGGACGGTCGACGAGTCGTCCATGGTCACGAACCCGGGCCAGTTCCGGCGCCAAACCTCCTCGCTGTAGGTCCGCACCTCGCGGAGCTCGGCCACCCGGCGGCGCGCGGTGGCGAAGAGGTGGCGCTGGATCGACTCCGGGGTCCAGCCGGCCGCGGCCAGCGTGCGGGCGTGCTGGTTCCCGAGCACGAGCAGCATCTCGCCCATCAGGTGGACGTTGGCCGACCCGAGCGTGGCCATCATCTCGGCCGCCGTCCTCAGGATCGCCAGGTCGAGGTTGGTGGCGACGATGCTCTTGGGCGCCTCGCACCCCATGACGGTGACGACGCTGTCGCCGGGCGCGAAGCCCCGGCGGACGTGGTGCGGCGGCCAGGGGTTGATCTCCTGACGCTCCGCCATGCAGAAGACGTACTTGCCGGGCTGACCGAAGGTCGACATGTCGGTGAGGCCGGGCCTCGCCCCGCCGAGGTTCCAGAGGACGAGCGCCAGCGCCCGGCCGATGGCCGCGTTGCCGCGGTTCCCCGGCCCGAGGGTGCCGTAGCCCGGGTTGAGGCCGAGGCGTTCGACGATCGGACCGCTGACGATGATGAGCGGCGCCGCGACGTGGGTGGTCGCCTGCAGCCCGGCCAGGTTGAACTCGGGCGCGCAGACGGCCCGGACGGCGGCCACGACGATCGCGAGGTGCTCGGGCAGGCAGCCCGCCATCACCGCGTTGGCGGCCAGCTTCTCCATCGTGGCCACGCCGCCCAGGGGAGGCACCACCCCCACCACCTCGAGGGGGTCACGGCCGCCGAGCATGGCCTCGACCGCCGACGCCTCGGGCGGGACGACCGGGAGCCCGTCCGTCCAGCCGAGCTCGTAGCAGACCTCGATGGCCCGCCCGGCCGGCTCACGACGCCGGGTGGCGCGCTCCGCCGTGGGGACGGTCACGCCCCTCCCTCCCGCCGCCACCGGCGCGGTCGCTCCCCCCAACCGACCTCCTCGCCGTGATAGGGGTTGGCGACCTCGAGGCGCTCGTAGGCGGCAACGAACGCGTGACCGTACGCCCAGCCGCAGTAATGGGCGGGGCGCGCCTGTTCCCACACCAGGTATCCGGCGTCGTCCACGCAGTCGGGATCGGCGCTGGCCGCGACCACCTCGCCGACGACCATCAGGCGGTCGAGCCACTCCCGCGTCCAGGCGACGCGGCACTCGAAATGACGGTTGCACTCGGCGATCCGGGGGGGCGCGACCTCGAGCGCGGGCAGCGGGGTCAGGCCCGCCTTGCCCAGCTCGTCGACGCGCGCCGGGAAGGCGACGCCGAGCACCACCGACTTCTCGAGCAGCTCGCGCTCGAACGCAGGAAGGTTCACCGTGAACTCGGGCCGGGCGAGCACGTTGGCGTACGTGTCCTTCCCCGCGCCGACCGTGAAGGCCAGGAACACGGGGTCGTGGCAGACGCGCACGCAGGTGCCGAACGAGGCGGCGTTGACGTTGCCCTCGCGGTCGACGGTGGTGATCATGGCCAGGCAGGAGCTGGGCGCGAACAGCCGGTCCCACCGCTCGGGCGCGATCGCCACCTTCGCCCGCCCCCGGGCGGCCGCGCCCCCGCTCACGCCGTCACCGCCCGCAGGTGCCCGCCGTCGAGCACGACCGAGCACCCGGTCAGGTAGCCGGCGCGCGGCGAGGCGACGAACGCCACCAGGTCGCCGAACTCGGCGGGGTCGCCCAGGCGGCCGAGCGGCGACGACCGATCCACCCGCGACCCCCCGGTCCCCTCCAGGACCGGCGGCGTGGCGAAGCGGCCGGGGGCGATGCAGAGCGCGCGCACCCCCGCGGGTCCCAGCTCGCGGGCGACGGACTTCATCAGCCCGACGACCCCGAGGCGCATGACGTTGGATAGGAAGAGGTGGGGCAGGACCTCCTTGGTCGAGGACGAGGTGACGTAGACGATGACGCCCGACCCCGAGCGCACGAGGTGGCCGGCCACGGCCTTGGTGACCGCGAAGGCGCCCTCGAGCATCGTCCGGCACGCCACCTGAAACTGATCCCGATCGATCTCGGCGAAGCCCCCCGCGGCCGGGCGGCCGTGGTTGAACACCACCACGTCCAGGCCACCGAGCTCGCCGACCACGGCCTTGGCGGCGGCCTCGACGGCCTCGCCCCCCGCGGTCAGGTCGAGCGGCACCGCGGCCGCGTGGATCTCGCGCGCGGCCGCGTGCAGCCGGTCCCGGTCGCGCGCCGAGACGGCGACCAGCGCCCCCTCCCCGGCCAGGCTGGCCGCCGCCGCCCGTCCCAGCCCTGAGGAGCCGCCGAGCACCCAGGCCCGCCGCCCTTCCAACCCGAGGTCCATCCGTCTACTGCTCCGCCTTCATCGCCGACTCGTGCCAGGAGCCCAGCACGCGCATCGAGAGCAGGCTGGCGAGGGCGAAGAACAGGATCCCGAGCAGGGCGGCCGCGATCGCCGCCGCGAAGACGTAGGCGGTCTCGAGGCGGTTGGAGGCGACGATGACGATGTACCCGAGCCCGCCGTTCCCGCCCCCGGTGCCGGCGACGTACTCACCGACGATGGTCCCGATCACGGCCAGGGTGGCGGTGACCTTGAGCGCGGCCATGATGAACGGCAGCGAGGTCGGGAAGCGAAGCTTGAGCATCACCTGCAGCTTCGAGGCGTGGTAGACGCGGAAGAGGTCGACGCTGGTCGAGGAGGCGGACTGCAGCCCGACGAGGGTGTTGGCGACGATCGGGAAGAACCCGACGATGAAGGTGATGACCAGGATCGAGAGCGTCCCGGTCCCGAACCAGATCACGACCAGGGGCGCGATCGCGATGATCGGGACGGTCGACAGGATGATCGCGTACGGGTAGAGGGTCCGCTCGAGCGGCTTCCAGCCGGCCATCACCAGGGCCCCGAGGACGCCGAGCACGGCGCTGATCGCGAACCCGGCGAAGGAGGTGACGCTGGTGAGCACGATCGCGCTCACGAACTCGGGCCCGTGATCAACCGCGGTCGCCCAGATCGCGCTCGGCGTGGGCAGGATGTAGACGGGAAGCCCCATCGGGCCGGGGAGGAACTGCCAGGCCAGGATCGCGACCACGAAGGCCAAGGTCGGCGGCCAGACCGACGGCCACCAGGCCCGGATCCAGGCCGCCCCGCGGGGCCGGCGCCTTCGCGCCTGGGTCGTCGGCACCAAGGCTCCGGTCGGCGAGTCGCTCAGCACGGCGTCCCCCCCGCCATGTTCCGGTGCAGCGATCTCGAGACGGCCGCGACCTGGGCGGAGAACTCGGGGGTCGTCCGCAGGTCGTCCGAACGCGGGTACGCGATCGGGACGTCGAAGACGTCCGCGACACGGCCCGGTGAGGGCGTCATGACCGCGATCCGGGTCGAGAGGAACACCGCCTCCATCACGCTGTGGGTCACGAAGACGATCGTGCACCGCTCCTGCGACCAGATCCGAAGCAGCTCGTTCTGGAGCTGCTGCCGGGTGATCTCGTCGAGGGCGCCGAAGGGCTCGTCCATCAGCAGCAAGGGCGGATGGCTGACCAGGGCCCGTGCGATCGAGACGCGCATGCGCATGCCCCCGGAGAGCTGGCGCGGCAAGGCCTTGACCTGGGGGCCGAGGCCGACCAGCTCGATCGCGGCCCGGGCCGCCGCCTCCCGCTCGCGCCGGGACACGTGCCGGAGCTCGAGCGGGAGCGCGACGTTGGCCAGGACGGTTCGCCACGGGAGCAGGGTCGCGTCCTGGAAGACGATGGAGACGTCCTGACGGTCGCCCTCGGCGCCGACCATCCGGATCTCGCCCTCGCTCGGCCGGGTCAGTCCGGCGATCATCCGCATGATCGTCGACTTCCCACATCCGGAGGGGCCGACCAAGGAGAGGAACTCGCCGCGCCTGATGTCGAGGGAGACGTCGTCGAGCGCTCGGGTCCCGTTGCCGAAGGTGTGACCGACGTGCCGGAGACGGACGAGGACCTCCCCTCGCCCATCCCCGGCAACCGGGCCAGAACCGAACTGGCTCTGTGCGACCTCCAGCAACGTCGTGCTACCCCTGCCGCTGCGGCGGGAGGACCTTGGGCACCAAGGTGGTGTCCGCGAACGACTTGAGATCGATGGTGGCGTTGATGGCGCCGATGGCCTTCATGTCGTTGTAGGTCGCCTCGACCCGCTTGGCGTCGATCGCACCGATCCCCTTGGTCGCCGCGTCCCCGGTGTAGATGTAGTCGTCCTGGAACTTCGCGATCGCATCCATGACGTCGACCGAGTCGGCGTTGTTGAGCGTGTGCATGTAGACGTTCACGTCGTGGTAGTGGTTGCGGTAGTACGCCCAGCCCTTGGCGAGGGCACCCAGGAACGCCCTCAGGACCTCCTTATGGCTGCTCACGTACGACTCGAGCCCGTAGAGGGCGTCGGCGTACGGGTTGCGGCCGGCATCGGCCAGCTTGAGGTAGCCGATCTCGACGTTCTGAGCCGCCAGCGTCGGGACGTCGTCGGTCACGTACCCGAGCAGGAGCGAGCTGGGATCGTGCGCGAAGTTGGCGTACGAGTAGGGCAGGACCTTGTTCTGCAGATGGAACTTGTCCTGCAGCCACTGGTAGTCGACCGAACCGGTGACCGCGTAGACGGTGCGGCCGTTCATCTCCTCGAAGGAGCTGATGGGATCGCTCTTGTGGTACTCGATCCCCTCGGGATAGACCTGGTAGGTGGTCGCGAACTCCTCCACCGGGATCCCGTTCTGACGGGCCAGGAGGAGGGTCCCGTCGTTGTTGATGTACCCGATGTCCGCCCTGCCGGAACCCACGACCTGCGTGCTCGAGACCTGCGGGCCTCCGGGCGTGACCTGGAGGTTGATCCCCGCCTGCTTGAAGTACCCCTGCTGGATCCCGGCGTAGAGGCCGCCGTACTCGGGGGTGGGGTACCAGGCGAGGACCAGGCGTACCGTCGTCATCTTCGAGGGCGAGGTCGAGCTTGAGGCCGGACCGCCGCCGCAGCCGACGGCGCCGAGCACGACCGCCGCCGCGGCCGCGGCCCAGGCGCCCCAACTTCTGGTGTTCACCCGCATCCCTCCTCTCCGGATCTGGCGCGTAGCGTCCGCCTCTGACATGCTGGTTCCATGCTATTGGCAGGCTAGCGTAGGGGCTCTCTCGGGAGATGTCAAGATCATGATCACTACTTTGCTGCAACCTGACTTGTACCGGTATTCTTTTTGCCTCCGATCCACCTGCGCAAGGAGGCCAAGATGCAGCTCAGGGACCAGGTCGCGGTGATCACCGGTGCCGGCTCGGGCATCGGGCGCGCAACCGCGAAGCTCTTCGCCGCTGAAGGAGCCGCGGTCGTGGTCAGCGACCTCTCGAGCGTCGGTGGGCAGGAGACGGTCGACCAGATCCGGGCCGCCGGCGGCGAGGCCGAGCTCGTGCTCGCGGACGTCACCGACGAGGCCGCCGTGGCCCGCCTGTTCGAGACGGCCGAGGAGCGCTACGGCCGGGTGTCGATCGTCTTCAACAACGCGGGCCGCATGCTTCGCGGCACCGTCGAGGACGTCCCGGTCGACGAGTTCCGCGCCCTCCTCGAGCTCAACGTCGTCGGCGTCTTCTTGGGCTGCAAGTACGGCATCCCGGCGCTGCGCCGCAACGGCGGCGGCGCCATCGTCAACACCGCCTCCGCCGTCAGCTTCATCGGGACCCCCAACGCCGCCGGCTACTGCGCCTCCAAGGGCGCCGTCCTGCAGCTCACGCGGGCCGTCGCCCTCGACGTGGCCAAGGAGGGGATCCGGGTCAACGCGGTCTGCCCGGGGCTGGTCGACACCAACTTCTACGCGCCCGACTACGAGCGGGGGGTCGACCCCGCCGAGTTCCGCGCCCAGAGCGGGGCACGGGCGCCGATGGGGAGGATGGCCACCCCGGAGGAGGTCGCGCAGGCGGTGCTCTACCTGGCCTCACCGTCCGCCTCCTTCTGCACCGGCACCGCCCTGCTCGTGGACGGTGGCATCACCGCCCAATGAGCGCTCCCGGCCCGGCCACGACCGTGACGGCCGTGGTGGCCGAGGAGCTGGCGGCGGCGGGGATCAGGCGCGCCTTCGGCGTCCCCGGCGGCGAGGTGCTAGGCCTGCTGCACGAGCTCCGGGATCGGGGGGTCGACTTCGTCCTCTGCCGGCACGAGTCGGCGGCGGGGATGGCCGCGTCGGCCTACGGCCGGCTGACCGGAGCGCCCGGGCTGGTGATCAGCACGCTCGGTCCCGGAGCCTGCAACCTGCTCCTGCCGGTGGCCAACTCGCAGCTCGACCGGGAGCCGCTGATCTGCATCTCCGGCGACCTCCCGGCCGCCTACCCGAGCTCGCACACGCACCAGCGTCTGCCCCTGCTGGAGACGTTCCGCCCGATCGCCAACTACGCCGCGGCGCTGAAGCCGGCCGGTGCGCGCGCGACCGTCCGCTCGGCGCTGCGAGCGGCAGGGGGGCCGCCGGCGGGCGCCGCCTTCCTGACCCTGAGCGCGGACGACGGGGGCGCGACGGCCGTGCCCGGCGAGGACGACCGGCCGGAGGTCGAGCACGGCGGACGGTCACCGGAGGAGGCCGCCACCCTGATCACCGCCCGGCTCGCGGCCGCGGACGGGCCCCTGGTCATCGTCGGCCACGAGCTGCCGCGGGCCACGGCCGGGAGCGTGCAGAGGTGGCTTCGGGGCTGGCAGCTGCCCTTCGCCGTCACGCCCAAAGCCAAGGGACTGGTCGACGAGCAAGACGAGCGCTTCGTCGGCGTCCTCGACGGCGCCGGCCTGCTCGGGGTCATGCGGGAGGCGGTGGCCGCCTCGGACCTGGTGCTCGGCTTGGGGCTCGACCAGGTCGAGCTGATCCAGCCATGGCACGCCACGGCCCCCGTCCTCTGGGCGAGGGAGCCGGGAGGGACCGACGCCCGGGCCGAAGGCGCCGAGGTCGTCGTCACCCGGCTTGATCCGTTGCTCGAGACCCTCGAGGGAACGGAGCCGCCGCGACGGTGGGAGGACCGCTTCGAGGCGACGCGGGAGGCGCGGGAGCGGGCGGCCGGCGCCCCGGGATCGCCGGCGTGGATCCCCCGGGCGCTGGCGAGCGTGCTCCCCGAGCACGCCATCGTGACCACCGACGTCGGATCGCACAAGTGCCTCCTCAGCCAGTACCTGCCCACGCCCACCTCCGGCCTCTTCCTCACCTCGAACGGCCTCTCGGCGATGGGATACGGGCTGCCGGCGGCGATCGGGGCCAAGCTGGCGGCGCCGGAGCGGCCGGTGGTGGCGGTCGTGGGCGACGGCGGGTTCGCGATGACCAGCCAGGAGCTGGAGACGGCGGTACGGGTGCGCGCCCCGATCACGGTCGTGGTGCTGGTGGACGGGTCGCTGTCGCTGATCCGGGCGCTCGCCGCCCAGCGCGGGATGCCGCCCTACGGCGTCGACTTCGGGACGGTCGACATCCCGAAGGTCGCCGAGGCCTACGGGGCCCGGGCGACGGTGGCCGGGACGCCGGCGGAGCTGCGGACGGCGGTGGAGGACGCCCTGGAGGCCGCCTCCCCGACGGTGATCGCGGTCCCGGTCCCGGCGGAGAGCTATCTCGTCATCCTGTAGCCGGGCTCCCTGGTCGAAAGCGGTGCAGGGACCTACCGCCCCCACTTCCTCAAGGCCGACGCTCCGAGACCGCACGGAGACGGCGGGAGGAGGCGAGGGGGGAGCGGTGAGGCAGGGCCGGTCCTCGGCGTTGCCCTGACCCTCGCACCAGAACCACGGCCAGCTCCAGGACTGGCACCTGTCAGACCCACCCCTCCGCCCTGCCACGTTCGCCCTCCGGGGCGGTGCTCCTTCGGCTCCGGCCCGGATCAACTCCCCTCCCGATCCCCGCCGGTCCCCGAGCCCTGGCCCGCACCGCGGGAGAAGGGCGGCGGGCACCGTTGACAAGCCGGTTCGGACGCCCCACAATCAGCTCGATCGGTCCATTATTGGTATGGATAATCCAAATATGGAACACAACCGCCCCACCTCGGGCGACAGGGCCCGCGCACCGACCGGCCGATCGCGACCTCCTGCCGGCGATGGGGCGTCGGCCGGTGTCGGGAGGAGCACGTCGGTCGGTCGGTGGCCTTCTGGGCCGTCCCCGCCGTCGCCGCCGCGTGGCAGCGCTTGCCTGGGTCGGCGGGCTCGTGAGCCGCCAGGCTCGCGAGGGCGCCCCCCGTGGGCGTCGAGTGGCCTCGAACACGGGCCAGGCACGACCTGACCTGGGAGGAGAAGGAGGAGGGACAACCGTGGTCGCTGATGCGAACGTCTCGCCGTTGACGATCGCCAGGATCAACGCGCGCATCGACCGGCTGACGGCACCTGGCGTCGGCCGGCTGGTCTTCGCGCTCTTGGGGATCTGCTATTTCTGGGCGTTCTACGACCTGTCAATGACCGGCTTCACCCTGCCGGTCATCATCAGGGATCTCCATCTCACGCAGCTCCTCACCAGTCTCGTCGTGAGCCTGAACCTCGTCGGGTACATGGTGGGCTCCTACCTCCTCGCCACGATCGGCGACGCGTTCGGCCGACGGCGCGCGCTTCAGATCTGCATGATCATCCTGGCTGGGAGCGCGCTGCTCTCCGGGCTGGCGTGGGACGCGGCGTCGCTCATCGCCTTCCGCTTCCTGGTCGGGGTTGGGGTCGGCGCGCAGATCGCGCTCGCGAGCAGCTACCTGGGCGAGCTATCACCGGCCCAGATGCGTGGCAGGTTCGTCTCCTACAGCGCCCTGTGGGGAGGCGTGGCGCTGGCCGCGGCGCCGTTCATCGCCCTTGCCCTGGTCGGCGTCCCCCACCTGGGCTGGCGGATCCTCTTCGCCCTAGGGGTGCTCGCGGCCCTGGTGCTTCCGTTCTACCAGCAACGCTGGCTCCCCGAGTCCCCTCGCTGGCTGGTCCTCCATCGGAGGACGGAGGACGCCGAGCGGATCGTGGCGAGCATGGAGCAGCGGGCCCGAAGCGTCACGGGGGCCGAGCTTCCACCGGTTCCGGAGGAGCCGTCCGAGCGGCCTGGACAGCGCTTCCCCACCCTGGAGCTGCTGCGCCGACCGTACGTGATCAGCCTCTTGGTCGTGTTCGCGTACTGGTTCCTCAACTACTTCAACACCTATGCTGTGGTCGCCTACCGGCCGATCGTCCTCCAGCATTTCGGCTTCACCTTGGCCAACAGCCTTCAGCTGATCGCCATCAGCTCGATCTCGTTCGTCGTCAGCTACCTTCTCAACCTGCTGATCCTGGATCGCGTCGAGCGGAAGACCTGGATCCTGCTCGGGGCCGGGCTCACCGCCTGCAGCTACCTCGTGATGGCGCTGACCAGGGCGAACCCCATCGCCTACATCCTCAGCACGTTCATCGCCGGCTGCGTTGGCAATGGGGCCCTGATCGTCGCCGGCTACATCTACACCCTGGAGATCTTCCCGACCCGAGCCCGGGCGTCTGCCATGGGGCTGGCGGATGGCCTCGGTCACGTGGGAGGCGTCGTGCAGTCCTTCGTCGTGCTGTACGTGCTCACCGCGGTGGGGGTCGTGGCCACGGTCTACCTCTTCGCGGCCGTCGGCGCGGTGATGATGCTGCTGATCCTGGTGATGGGACGGGCGACCACGGGCAGGCCCCTGACCGAGCTGGCAGGCGACGCGAGGCCAGGGGAGGTGGCCCCCACCATGGGCGAGACCTAAAGGGCTGAGCCGATGGGCGGGTACCTCGAGGGGGCGGTGCCCTACCCCGCCGACCTGGTCGAGCGATACACACGGGCCGGGTGGTGGGCCAACGAGACCTTCTGGGAGGTCTTCGAGCGCTCGGCCAGCCGGCACCCTGACAAAGCGGCAGCGGTGGACCGTTGGCGGAGGTGCTCGTACCGTGAGCTGGCCGACGAGGTGACCCGGCTGGCATCGGCGTTGGCCGACCTCGGGGTAGGGCCTCGGGATCGCGTCGTTGTGCAGCTGCCGAATCGGATCGAGTACCTGGTGGCCTTCTACGCCCTCCAACGGCTCGGGGCCATCCCCGTCCTGGCCGTCCCCCGTCACGGTCCGGCGGAGCTAGGGGACCTCATGCGCCTCGCCGCCCCGGTGGCATGGATCTTCCCCGCCCAGGACCGAGGCAGAAGCTTCGCCGGGGTGGTGGAACGGCTGCGCGACGACGGCGTCCTCCCCCGCCTGGCGATCGCGACGGAGCCCGCCCAGGACCTCCCGGCAGGCACGCTGGCGATGTCGGAGCTGATCGCCTCCCAGCCCGCAGGGTCAAGGGCCCCGGAGGTGAGGCCCGATCCCAACGACGTCGCCGTGATCCTCTTGACCGGGGGGGTAACCGGTCGCTCCAAGGCGGTTCCGAGGACCCACAACAGCTTCCTCTACAGCATCCGCCACGCCAACCGCGACGCTGGGCCGGACGACGTGTTCTGCGTCGTCACCCCGGTCGGCCACACGATGGCCAACCAGGGGCCGGTCGGTGGCGCCATCTACCACGCCGGGACGCTGGTGTTCCTCGAGGAGTGGCAGCCCGAGCTGCTCCTCCAGGTGGTGGAGCGGGAGCACGTCACGAGGGTGGGCCTGGTGCCCACCCAGCTGTGGGACCTGTTGCACTGCCCCGCCCTCGAGGAGGCCGACCTGTCGTCGTTGCGACGCGTCGGGACGACGGGAGCCGCCTTGAGCGAGTCGTTGGCACGGCGCGCGCACGCGTTCTTCACCGCTCAGGGATGCACTTTCCACTCTGGGTATGGATCGACGGAGGGGCCGGCGCTGGGGCGCGGTCCCGGCGGGGTGTCGGAACCAGCGGTGCCGTCACGGGCCCTGGGGAGGGCGCGTCACGACGGCACCGAATGGACGGTGGTGGACGAGGAGGGCAACGAGCTCCCCGCGGGGGCGCAAGGGGAGCTGGCGGCGCGCGGGCCCGGGGTGTTCACCGGGTACTACCGGGCCGGGGACGAGAACGCACGGGTGTTCACCCGCTCCGGGTACTACCGCACCGGGGACGTCGGCTTCATCGACCAGCAGGGGTTTGTCCACCTCACGGGGAGGCGGAAGAACATCATCCAGCGAGGCGGCGAGGCGATCGTCCCGGAGGAGATCGAGGAGATGCTGGCAGACCATCCCGCGCTGAGGCAGGTGGCGGTCGTCGGCGTTCCCGATGAACGCTTGGGGGAGCGTGCCTGCGCCTGCGTCGTGCCCATGGGGAGCGCGAGGGTGACGCTGGAGGAGGTGGTGGGCTACCTGGGGCGACGGGGAGCCGGACGCCTGCGTTGGCCGGAGCGGCTCGTGGTCATGTCAGCGCTACCCGAGACGGCGGCTGGGAAGGTGGACCGGGTCGCCCTTCGCGAAGAGGCGGCACGCCGACTGCAGGAGGTTGGCTCGGAGGACGTCGACGGCCGCGGGACGCGCTCGCCGTGAGCTCCGGCCAACGACCGCGCTTCTCCCCGCGAGACCGGCATGGATGACAGGGATCAACTCCACGGAGGAGCGGGAGGTGAAGCTGGGTAGGTTCGTGGTTGACGTGCATGTGCATGCGCAGCGACACGCGGCCGGAGCGGCGGTGCGGGAGGCACAGAGGCGGGAGCCGGGCCGGAGCGAGTACGCCGTGTTGTCGCGAGTGATGCGTGAGATCGACGCCTACGACAACTCCGAACGCCTCCTCTACGACATGGACTGCTACGGGGTCGACATGTGCGTCCTCTTGCCGGCCTTCGGGATGAGCAACGAGATCAACCTGCAGATCGTTGATCGACACCCGGAGCGGTTTGTGGCCGTATGCAACGCGCGCACCTACCAGCAGCGGGTCTGGCGCGGGGAGGAGGAGTGGACGATCGAAGGGGTGTGCGCCGAGCTGGATCGGCTCCTCGCGACCGGTCGTTTCGTGGGGATCGGGGAGGGCAGCCCCTACGTCCCCCAGCCGAACGACCCAACCCGACCGGTGAGCATGCAGGCCGCGATCGGCAACATGTTGGCGATCCTGGAGGTGGCGGCCAAGCATCGGGTCCCCGTCCAGATCCATACCGGTTGCACGATGGGGTACGAGGTCCGCTACTCGACCGGCCTGGGCCCGCTCAACTTCAACCCGCTCTGGGTGCACGACCTGGCCGCGTCGTTCCCCCAGGTGCCGATCATCTTGAACCACGGCGGGATCCAAGGATGGTGGTCGGAGAAACTGTACGAGGACTGCCTGCACGTCGCGGCGGCGCATGCGAACGTCTACCTCGAGACCGGCCTCTGGTGGTCGGAGCTGTACGAGCGAGCGATCGCCGATCCGAACATCGGGGCCGAGAAGCTGCTATGGGGGACCGACTGGGGGGCGAGCATCCCCTTCCACTACCAGCCGAGGAGATATCCACCGGTGTATGCGGTGCAGATGCCGAGCCAGGGCCTGGTGCGGCATCAGGTCGACGTCTGGGGATGGAGCCTTCGGGAGCTGGCGCGCCTGCGGGTGCCACAGGACGAGCTGAACCTGATCCTGGGAGGGAACGCCGCCCGCCTCTACCGGCTTCCGGTGCCGCACCGGCGGCTCTTCCGAGAGCCCCGGACCGCGCCCGCGAGGCCCTTTCCCGAGGCCCCCAAGGAGACGACGGGCGCGGAGACGAGGGTGGACGCTGCCATCGGCGAGTGAGGATGCAAGATGGCAAAAGACGCGCATAGCGTTTCGGACCTCGACGGTCTTGCAGGAGCGGGAGGTGCGCTAAGGTGGCGGACGTGATCACCGCGGACACGGAGGTGGTGTCCGACCGGCGACGAGGGATCTTGGCCAACGCCCGTCGAGAGGCCGAGGCACGCCGGCTGGACGAGGTCCTCATCGTGGATGTGGACTGCCACATCATGGAGACCTTGCGGTTCAAGGACCTGGTCCCGTACATCGACCATCCCCAGGTGCGGCGGATCGTCGAGCGCTACCCCTCGTTCACCTCCATCATCCCGGGCGGCGGTGGCGATCGAGAGGTGGCAGGGCGGATCTTCCGCGACCCACCGATCGTCGCCAGCTACGGGCACGCAAGCCCAGAGCAGTTGCTCGAGGAGATGGACACGATCGGGATCGACTACGCCTTCATCTTCCCCACCCCCATGCTCAACCTCGGCA
Source organism: Candidatus Dormiibacterota bacterium (assembly GCA_035294145.1). Classification (GTDB taxonomy): domain Bacteria; phylum Chloroflexota; class Dormibacteria; order Dormibacterales; family Dormibacteraceae; genus CADDZO01. The sequence goes on from DATGLL010000026.1 coordinate 35,845, forward strand.
TGTCGCCCGACGTGGAGCTCGAGGTGGCGCTCGCCCAAGGCTACAACCGCTGGGTGACCGACACCTGGCTCCAAGTCTCCGATCGGATCCGTGCGCTCTTGTACCTCCCTTTCGGTGACGCTGATGCGAGCTACCGGGAGGTGGTCGAGCTCGGTGAACGACGAGGCGTCGAGGGGTTCATGGTCACGAGCGCCCGCACCACCCCGGTCCACCACCGGTCCTACATGAAGGTCTACGCGGCGCTTGAGGAGCGAGGGCTGCCGATCGGCTTCCATGGGATCGTGCAGTGGCGGGAAGGGGCGCTGGCGCAGCTCAACCGCTTCCTCTCCGCGCATGCCATCGGCTTTCCTCTCTCCAACATGATCCACCTGGCCAACATCGTGATCAATGGGCTTCCGCAGCGCTTCCCTCGGCTCCGTTGGATCTTCCTTGAGTCAGGCCTCTTCTGGATCCCCTTCATCGCCCATCGACTCGACAACGAGTACCGGATGCGACCCTCGGAGGCGCCCCTGCTCGAGCGTCTGCCGAGCGAGTACATCCGCGACTTCTACTTCAGCACACAGCCGCTCGAGGTGCCCGAGCGCCCCGAGCACCTCGAGATGGTGATGGACATGATCGACGGCCGGCGGCACCTTCTCTACGCCTCCGATTGGCCCCACTGGGACTTCGACCTCCCCAGTCGGGTCTACGACCTGCCCTTCCTCAGCGAGGCCGACCGGCGCGCGATCCTGGGCGGCAACGCGGCGGAGCTCTTCGGCCTGCCGACCTCGGTCGCGCGACGCCCCGGAGCAGGTGGCGATGGTCGCTGAGCGCCGACGGGTGGGGCCGGTGGAGGCGATCCCCGAGAACGGGTGCGTGCTGGTTCGGCTCGGCCAGGTCGAGGTAGGCGTGTTCAAGGTGAGAGGCGTGCTCCGGGCCTATCTGAACCGCTGCGCGCACCAGGGCGGTCCCGTCTGCCAGGGGGAGATCGTTCCTCGCTACGAGGAGGAGATCGGCCCCGGTGGCGAATCGCTGGGCGTGCGGGCCTCCGCAACGCGGCTGGACATCGCCTGCCCCTGGCACGGCTGGGAGTACGACCTCATGACGGGCGAGAACATCGCCGACCGGCGCTACCGCCTACGCGCCGTCCCGGTCAGCGTGGAGGAGGGAATCGTGTACCTGGAGGTGCCATGAGCCCTGCCCGAGCTGAGGCGTTGGTGGACCGCCTGGTGGCGGCGCTGGACTCGGCAGCGGTCTCCGATCCCTCCCTCCAGGTGCTCCTAGCGGCAGCGGTGCGCGCGTACGCCCGCCGGGTCCAAGAGGCCGCCCCGGAGTCGACGGTCCCGGCCCCCTTCCCAGAGCCGCCTGGCGTGACCCCGACCGAGGTCGTGCTCACCGTACGTCAGATGCTGGCCACGCTCGGGATCGCCCCCTTCGAGCTCGCCATCGTGCCCTGGTGAGGCATCATCCGGTCATCGGCCCCGGCACGTGCAGGGGACTCGAGGCGGAGATCGCCGCGCCACGCCCCCCGGCCCGGCGGGCTCTACCGGTGGGAGAGACCTCGCCGGTCCGGCTGTGCGCCAGAGGGGGCATCCCCCACCCCCCGTGCGCCGAGCTCGATGGCAATCGACCGGGCGGTGTCCGCGACCGCCGCTGCGAGCTCGCGCATGCGGTCATCGGTCATCCTGGTGGTGGGGCCGATCAGGCTGACCGCGGCGAGGCACACCTCGGGCGATTGGAGGATGGGAGCCGCCACGGCACGAATGCCCGGCATGAGCTCTTCGTCATTGAACGCGTAGCCACGGCCCCGCACCTCTTCCAGCTCGCGTAGCAGCTGCTCGCGCCCGTGGCGTGTCGACGGAGTGGGGCGCTGGAGCGTATGGTCATCCAGGAGGTACCGGAGATCCTCAGCGCTCGCATAGGCAGCGAAGACCTTTCCCGAGGCCGTTGCATGCCAGGGATTCCGCTTCCCGATCCATGCCCTCACCTGGAGCGGCTCCCGACTCTCGATCCGATCGATACACACCACCTCTGCAGTCTGGAGCTCGAGAACTTGAAGATGGCTCGTCTCACCGGATTGACCACTCAACCTCACCAGGTGAGGATGGGCGATGCGACGAATGTCGAGCTGCCCCAGGGCACGCGAGGAGAGGTCGACGATGCGCAGGCCCAGCGTGTAACGGTTCCCCTCGGGAATCCATCTGATGAGCCCAGTCGATTCGAGCGTCTTGATCAGGTGAAAGGTTGAGGTTCGAGGCAAACGAAGCTTGGAGGTGATCTGAGAGACCGTCAGAGGGCCCTCGGAGGCCAGCAGATCGAGCACTGCCGTGGCTCGCACAACGGCGGTGACTCGGTAACCTTTCCCTTCGCTCTTCCTCATGGCACCGATATGACGTTCATTATAACATGGATACAACACGTCAGCTGACTAGCAGTGTCGGATACCGTCATTCGTTCCTCAAATCACATGATTGGGAGTTATGTCACATGTGATCTTTCGTGGGCGACTGGTCCTCCATCGTGACCTCTCTGACACTCTGCACTTCACCTCTCGTCAGCTTCCACAGCCTGGTGTGCGAGCGCAGATTCTTCGAGAGAACGCCAGCTGCGAGACCGTCCCGGTGGTCAATAGTCACTTGCCACCAATTGCATCGCACATCCCACCACCCCCAAGGAATCGACGGCACGCGCCGTACGAGCCCACCTCCCATCCGCTCCATGTGACCCATTCCACGAATTGCGCGAACGCTACCTCCCGCAACGGTCACGGCGCCGGCGCACCCAGGTGCACGGTACCGAGCCGAGAGCCCCCATGTCGCCTCGGGGCGACGGTCACCCGATGGAGCGCTGATCCCGCCCCGGGCGAACCATGATCGCGGTGGCCGCTAGGGTCGACCAGCCTGGGGTCTCTGCCCGGCGGGCCGAAGGCCTGGCCCAGACCCGGGCCTGACGGACACGCCAAGGCCGGGTCTCAGCGCCGGCCAAGCGTCCAGAAGGAGGGGCACAGCCGCTGCTCATTCAGACTTATGAGCACGCTCTGACCGTCCGTAGTGACGCCCCTCAGGCGGTAAGCCGAGCAACAGGGCATGTCGTACCCCATCGCCCGGCTGGTTCCATGTCCGACAGCGGGACCCGTCCGTGACCGCCATCGTGGCCGAGCACCGGGATCGGTTCGCCCGACTCGGGGCTGAGGGAGGTGGAGACCGCGCTGGCCGCCCAGGGCAGGCGGCTGCTGGTGCCCCTCTGAGGTCGAGACGATCTCCAACTCCACGAAGCAGGCTTGGGGAGCCCATCGGAACGGGTTCCGATGGGGAGCCCCTTCGGGGGAACCCCGATCGGGTGCGAGACGTGACCGACACTCCAACCAGCCTCTTCTCCCAGCTCTCTGGGCAGCGCTTGGCCGCTCATCATGCAGCCCAGGCGGTGGCGGCGCTCCAGGAGCACCCCACGAAACCCGCCTCGCCGAAGCCCCTCCGGGAGGCGATAGGACGTAGGCACCGCCCGCTCTCGAGGGCCTCGTGATGCATCCGCCGAGTGGACCGTGATTGTCCAGGCACCTTCGTCAGGAGGCGTCCGTTGACTTTACGAGCCCGACCGAGGTCGGCCGAAGAACCCAGACCATCGCGGCCATCCCCGGGAGCTGGGGATCCGTCCCCAGGCCGTCCGTCTCCTGTCGAGACGGTTCAACAAGCCGGGCATCCCGGGCTTCAGGACCGACCCCGGTCCGGCAGGCCGTCCCCCTTCCCCGCCCGAGGAGGTGGGCGCGGACGTCCCGGAACCGCACCCATCAACCAAGACCCCGGGCCATCCAGCCGTGCCGGCTCGCCTGGCTCGAAACCGGCGGGTGGACGGCGCCAGTTCCCGGTGGGCCTCCTCCCGTGCCATCCGCCCACCCGGCCCGTCGGGAAGCCGACCGTCTCCATGGCCACGCCTAGACTCGTCACCAGGCCCTCCGCGCCCACCAATCGAGCGAGAGATGGAAGCCTTCAAGGAGACGTCCCCAAGGATCCTCGTGAGCAGCTGGATCTCTCTCCACCCGCCGCTGCTCGAACCTGCAACCTCTCGCAAGCCCGACCACGTTACGTCCTCTCCAACGCTGCTGCCTACGGTGGCCCAACCACCCCGAGCCTCCACAACCTCCGGGATCTCTCGGGATCTCCCCGACCGCATGGGCGCGATTACTTGCGCAGCTCTTGGCGAACGATCTCCGCTCCTTGGACCATGGCCTTCAGCTTGGTCTTGGCGGCCACTCGGGAGTAGGCGAACAGACCGCAATCAGAGGTCAGGTGAATCCGCGCCGGATCCACGTGGCGAGCCGCCTTTCTGATCCCCTCGGCCACCTCTTGCGGGGTCTCGATCAGGTAGTTCTTGTTGCTGATCACCCCCAGCCCGAGATCCTTGTCAAACCCCGGCGTAGCGAACAAGGCCAACTCCTCGTCGGGGAACCCCGTCTGGGCGAAGCTCCAATCGAAGCTGTCGACCTGGAGCTCTCTCACATACGGGAACATGGCCCGGTACGGGGCTATCCCCACCGGCGCCGGCGTACCCCCATGGCAGCAGTGCCAGATCTTGTAGGCGTCGATGCCCTCGAAGACCCGGTTCAAGATCTCGACGTCGAACTCCCACTCCTCGCGAGGGGCCACGAAGATAAGGTCATCGAGCTCGACGATCTTGGCCCCGGCCTCCACCGCCTCCTGCATCTCGGCGTGGTAGATCTCGGCGAGGTCGCGGAGCAGGGCGCGGCGGTCTCGGTAGTGCTCGTCGACCACGGTCGCGGACAGTTCCACCGGCCCCATGGCGAAGAAGGCCTTGACCGGCTTGACCGTGCAACGTTGGGCCAGGCTCCAGTTGAGGGCATGGCGCATCGGGCCCCGTCCGACCTTCCCGGTCACCGCCATGGTGGCGCTCATGGCCGCCTCGAAGACCTCGCTCATCCCGCTCTGCTCGATCACCTCGGCAGCCTCACCGGCCGCGGCCGCGGTGCCCGGGGCGAACATGCCGCCGACGGTCACCCGGGGCCGGATCTCGATGCCCTCCATCCGCTCCAGGTTGTAGAGCCCAAAGGAGGCGATGAAGCCCTGGTGTCGGTCGTACCAGAGATGACCATCGGCCAGGACGTCCAGGCCTGCTTCCTCCTGATCACCGATCATCGCCCGAATGCCGTCCTTGTACGCTTGGGCAAAATCCTCGTCGCGAAAGGCCTGGAGGATATCTCGACCACCCAAGTTATACCCGAACCAGGTGGGGCGCGGGTAAGAGCCGACGAACGAACACGGGAAGAGTTTGCCGACGATATCGCTCATATGTCGATTTGACATGGCGCAAAACCTCCCTCCTGGACACCGAGTGAACAGCGGCAAAAGCCCGTAAGGGTCATGCCAGCCCAGCCGAGGTCTTGACAGCCCCGCACAAGCTCGTGCCGTCAACCACCCGATGAGTCTCTCCGGTATCCTAGGCTGCCTAACAGTTGCGGTCAAGATTCCGCACTCCCTCAGTCCTGTCTCAGGTTTATGGCAGAAGCAGCCAACTAGTAGCAAAGGGGATTGCCTAATAGTCCAATGGCATCTGGCCACGTCCAGTCAAGTGACGTGAATTATCTGATAGAGATCAATAATGGAACCAAGGGCCCGTGCTCTCAGGAGGCGACTCTGTGGCAACCATCGTGGTCGAGCACCGAGACCAGTGCGCCCGGTTCGGGGCCGAGGAAGTGGAGACCGCGCTGGCAGCACAGGGTCGGAGGCTGTTGGCGGGCTTCGAGGTCGATGAGGGCCCAAAACCCTACGAAGCCAGCTTCGTGGAAGGCCTTGAGGGCAACCCCGTGAGGGATGCCGCTTGATGGCCAGATGGCCATTGCCGCATTAGCGGCAACAGTGTCCGGAATTCATGTCGAGCCCGAGTGGGGCACCGAGGCAGCCTCGATCTGTACGGGTCGTGCGGGACAGCGGGAGCCGGTCTGGCGAGAGCATCGCCGTGGCCCGCTGTTCGCCCACCGCCGGTCGCGTCCTCGTGGTACCCGGCCGAGCTGCACAAGGGATCTGTCCGGATGGCACGCGAGGCGACCGTCGAGAGTGATGAGAGCGATGAGAGCTTCGGCGTGGTCACCCGGGTGGCTCGCCAGTTCTCGCCAGTTGAGGATCGGGGGCCGAATCGCTGCACAACTGGGTCGAGCAACGCGTCGGCTTTCTTCGCGGCCGAGCTCGATGGCCGACGAGCGAGATGGACATGTGCAAAGACCAGTACGGAACCGAGCTGATCTGCGAGGTGCTGGAGGTCGCCCAGTCCACTGACGACGCCTCTCCAGGCTGCCTCGACGCGGCGGCCACAGGGCGAGGAGCTTGAGGCGGCGATCGCCACGACAACGCCCTGGTGGAGACGGTGATGGGCCTCTACAGGGTCGAACTCATCCACCGGCGTGGGCCTTGTCGGATCCCTCGACCAGGCCGAGCTGGCCCGAGACCGGTCAGCTGCCGCTCCCAGCACCGAGGGGCGGCCGGCCGATCGTGGGAGCGGCGCAACGCGATAGCGAGGACGGTAGCAGGAGGGTGGCCATGGAGGCCCGTGGTTCCTTGACCGACCCGGCGACCGACGTGGACCGGCAGGTGGCGTGGGGGAGCGCCCGGGCCGCCGAGCACGGGGGTACGGTCGGTGCGGAACGGAGAGGTCGGAGGTTCCTGGCCCCGGCCAACGCCGAGCCCGGTGACCGTGAGGTAGCCGAGGCGGCTGGAGGCCTCGCCGCTGCCTCCAGATCCGCTCATCGTGGCCGATCGGGCACGCCGGCCGCACATCGAGCCCGTCGTCGACCCCCTCGAGGGCCAGCTCGGGCTCAAGGCGCGGGGACATCCATCTGGACGTCTCCGGGTCGCCCAGCGCCTGCTCGCCCTCATCGCCAGGGTCCAACTGGCTCATTGGGGCCCCAGGGGAGCGCTCGTCGGTCGCTCACGGCCTCTGCGCATTCGACGTCAACTCGACGGGTCATCGATCGCATCGCGGTGGCAAGGCGGTTGCCGAATCCCACGGCATCGGCGGTGGTCGCGCACCGATCGCCGCCGGCGGCACGGTGACGGACCGGGAATCTGGCCGGAGCGCCGAGAGGCCCAGACGCCTTCCAGTCGGGTCCGCCTCAAAGATGGGACGCGCCGGCGTGGCTGGCACCGGCCTGGGCCCGGGCCGCCCCAAGGTGGAGCATGACGAGGGTGGCCGGCGAGCGCTGAAGAGCTTTGCCGGCTCGTGCATGGTCGGCACCACGACGCCGAGGCAACCCACCGGGGCGAGGCTCACATCCAGCCCTCGAACTCCTTTCTCCGCTCGGCGGCCAAGGCCCAACCGACGAAGGTGGTCAGGTCATGAACCGGCAGCCCGGTCTCCTCGCGGATGGCCGCGGCGTAGGGGGGCATGCTGGTGCACTCGAGAACGATCGCGCCGACCTCGGGGTGGCGACGGGGCAGCAGCCGCGCCGCCTGGACATGCCCCTCGCGGGCACGCGCGACGTCCAGCTCCTCCCCATCGCCAAGGATCACCCGTTGCCGCTGAGTAAGCGATCGTCTCATGCGGCACCCCTCACGGGGTTGCCCTCGCGGGCTTCGCGCTTCCCCGCCGCGTGCCCGGGAAGCCCGGGTCTCACCGGGACCCCACGAGGCCGGCCTCGTGGGGCCTCCTGACCGCGGCTCTGCGCCTCCCGGAGGCGCCAACTGAGCCGACGGGCGGGGCCCCCACCAAGCCAGCTTGGTGGGGTGCCCCGGGCCGATACCTCGCCGGATTGATCGCGGCGTGGTCATCGCGCCGATGGCGCGCCCCACCGCCGTCACCCCTCCAGTGCTCGGCCCCCCCGAGGTCCTGGACCAAGCCGCAGCCATGCCGCTTTGAGTGACAAAGCCACCCCAACACCGTCAAGCCGCGCTGTGCCCGTCAAGGATGACCGGTGGTCGTCTTCTATTCGGGCCGGTTCAGCAGCCCTCGTACACCACGTGCCTGGACACTAAGGTTGCACGCCTGCTGGGGATCGGCCGGACCAAGGTGTACGAGCTGATTGGCCGCGGTGAGCTACCGGTGGTACGCATCGGTCGCTTGGTCCGTGTCCCCCGCGCCGAATTGGAGCGGTGGATCCGAGACCGAGTTGTCGGTGTACCGGCTTCGGGCTCGCTCTGGATGATCGGCCGGGTGCGAGTTCCAGGCAGGTGATGGCGAGGCGCGCGGCAGGCGAGGGGACCATCTACAAGCGCGCCGACGGGCGCTGGGTGGCCCAGCTGCGCGTGGACGGGCGCCGTCTCACCTTCTATGGGGCGACGCAGCGCGAGGCGAACGAGAAGCTGCTGAAAGCCCGTAGGGACCGTGCTGAAGGGGTGCTCCTTGCTGCGTCGGGTTGGACCCTGGGTCAGTACCTGGAGCGGTGGCTCACCGATGTCGTGAGCCCGAGCGTTCGGCCACGGACCTACGAAGCGGCGGCGCTGAACGTGCGGCGTCTGCTGCCTATCTCGGTCGGCTGAAGTTGGGGAGCCTATCCCCTGCGGCCGTCCAACACGCCTACGGTCGGCTCCTGGATCGGGGCCTGTCGGCCCGAAGCGTCGAACAGGCTCATGAGGTGCTGCACAAGGCGCTCCGCCAGGCGGTGCTCTGGGGCTTGATCGCTCGGAATCCCGCGGATGGTGTGGCCGTGCCGCGGCCAGCCCGACGGGAGCCAAGGGTTCTCACCGAGGCAGAGATTCGCCGACTGTTCGAGGCGACCACGGGCCACCGCCTCCATGCGCTCTGGGTGGTCCTTGCGACCACGGGCCTGCGGCTCGGTGAGGCGCTCGGTCTTATGTGGGACGACCTGGATGCAGAGGCTGGCCGGCTCCACGTGCGCCGGGCGCTTCAGTGGCAACGGGGTCGGGGTCCCGTGCTGACGGAGCCCAAGACCAGGCGGAGCCGACGTGTCGTCTACCTGGCGCCGTCGGTCGTCCGAGCACTTGCTGATCACCGCCACCGCCAGGAGGAGGAGCGCTTCCTAGCCGGGTCACGCTGGGAGGGTATCGGTCTGGTCTTCTGCACTGTATCGGGTCGACCGATCCGGGATACCTACCTCAGCGCAGCGTTCCACCAGGTTCTCGCCCAGGCTGGGCTGCCCAGGGTGCGAATCCACGACCTCCGGCACACGGCGGCGAGCCATCTCCTGGCACGGGGAGTTCATCCGAAGGTGGTCCAGGAGCTGCTCGGCCATAGCACGATCGCGCTGACCCTCGACACCTACTCCCACGTGCTGCCAGCCCTCCATGCCGATGCCGTACCAGCCCATATGGAGGCACTCTTCGACGCCGATGGCAGTCGAGGTGGCAGTCAGGCCCGCCGTGGGAGAGGGGAAGGGATCCGGGATGCGGCTGTCCTGGGGCCTCCTTCGAATTCGATTCTGGCGGAGAGGGTGGGATTCGAACCCACGATGCCCTTGCGGGCATAACGGTTTTCGAGACCGTCGCCTTCAACCGGGCTCGGCCACCTCTCCGTGCTCACCGTCTGCCCAGGAAAAGGAGATGGCGGTCCCGACCGGATTCGAACCGGCGTTCTCGGCCTTGACAGGGCCGCGTGTTTGGCCAGGCTACACCACGGGACCGACGGCAGAGAAGTTTAGCAACAACGCGGTACTATGCCCCGGTGCGCTGGGCTCCGGAGTCGGAGGACCCGAAACCCCGATTGCCACGTTAGCACCGCAATGGCACCGATGTCAGGAATGGTGATGCTTCGGATGGACGATCGTTGCCCTCGAGCTGGAGTTCGCACCCGATGAGCGGCATCCCGTCCTGGGGTCGTGCCCCCGGTGGTGGGGTGCCCCCGATGGCCTCTCCGCCCGGGGGCCACGTCCGTCGACCGCCGATGCCGATCTCCGGAGGTCCACGCCGGCGACGATGGCGGCGCCTCCTTCCATGGCTCGCTTTGGCCTTGGTGGTGTTCGTTTCGGGCGTCTTCGGCTACGTGCTCTGGACCGTGCGCGACCTTCCCGACCCAGGCCAGACGCCGATCTTCGGCCACTCGATCCTGATCTACGACCGCTCCGGCCGTCTCATCTCCCAGATCAACAACCAGAGCCAGTACTACGATCCCCTCACCTTGCAGCAGATGGGCAAGTGGGCGCCGGTGGCGACCCTGGCCGCCGAGGACCGGAACTTCTACCATCACGGAGCCCTCGACTACACCTCGATCGCCCGCTCAGCTGCCACTGACGTGGCTCAGGGTGGGTTCGCCGAGGGGGGCAGCACGATCACGCAGCAGCTCGTCAAGATCTCCGTCTTGAACGAGCAGAAGACGATCATGCGCAAGCTCCAGGAGGCGGTCCTCGCCATCGCCATGGAGCAGAAGTACTCCAAAGACCAGATCCTGCAGATGTACCTGAACCGGGTGTACTACGGGTACGGGGCCTACGGCATCGGAGCGGCCACCAAGGTCTACTTCGGCGCGAGCAAGGATCCTACCAGCCTGGATCCAGCGCAGGCGGCTTTCCTCGCTGCCCTGATCAACGGGCCCGGCTACTACGACCCCGCCACCCACTTCGATCGCGCCAAGGCCCGTCAGCTCTACGTGCTCCAGGGCATGGTGACGATGGGAGCGCTGACCCAGGCTGAGGCCGACCAGGCGGCCAAGGAGGACATCAAGTCAGAGCTCAAGTTCGATCTGAGCTTCCTCCAAAGCAAGGCGCCGCACTTCAGCCAGTACGTGCTCGGGCAGCTTGACCAGCTCTTCGGGGCCAACGTCGTTCAGCAAGGCGGCTTCAAGGTCTACACGACGCTCGACCTTGACCTCCAGGCCAAGGCTCAGGAAGCGGTCCAACAGGGGGTGGCCAAGCTCGCCAGCACAGGGGTCAACAACGGTGACCTGCTCGCCGCCGATCCGCGCACCGGCGCCATCCTGGCCTGGGTCGGCTCGGCCGACTTCTACAACAACGCGATCGCAGGCCAGGTCGACGTCGTGGAGTCGCCGCGGCAGCCGGGATCCTCGTTCAAGCCATACGTGTACGAGGCCGCGCTCAAGGACCACCGCATCACCCTGGCCTCCATCCTCGAGGACGTCCCCACCACCTTCCCCGGCAACTACCGTCCCCTCGATTGGGACAACCGCTGGGAGGGGGCGATCACCGCTCGCCAGGCGCTGGTGCGATCCCGTAACGTCCCGGCGGTCGCGGTAGCACAGATGGAGGGGATCGACAACGTCATCGCCGAGGCCCAGGCCCAGGGCATCACCAGCAAGCTCCAGCCCTACCTCTCCACCGCCATCGGGGCCTCGCCCATCACCCTGTTCGAGAACCTGCAGGGGTATCAGGTCTTCGCCGACCAGGGCACGCTGGTCCCCCTCATGTCGATCACCAAGGTGACCGACGACCAGGGGAACGTGCTCTTCCAGCGCGATCCAGGGACCCAACCTGGGATCCATCAGGTGCTCACGCCGGCCGAGGCCTACCTGATCACCGACACGCTCAAGGACTATCAGCGAGTCTGGGGACTCGGCTGGAACCGCCAGATGGCCAGCAAGTCCGGGACTACGGGGGGGAGCGCGACCGGCGTCCACCGCGACGCTTGGATGATGGCCTACAACCCCGACATCGTGGTGGGGGCGTGGACGGGTCACACCCAGCCTCCAGGCGTCAACGCCAACGACAGCATCAGCACCTTCGGGACCCAGGTCGGGCAAACCGTGCTGCGGACCTTCATCAACAGCCTCCCCAGCACCATGCGCGACTGGTACCACCAGCCGTCGGGGATCGTCCGCGGAAGCGGCTGCGCCGGCCAGGGGAGCGGTGGGGAGATCTTCCTGGTTGGGACGCAGGAGGACATCTCCTGCCCAACCCCGACACCTCTGCCGACCCCGACGTCGGCCCCGACGCCGGAGCCAAGAGCGAGCCTCGCGCCCGAGCCGACGGTCACCCCCACGGCCCCCCTCGTGACCCCACCCACCCGACGGCGGCCGGGGCCGATCCCGACGCTCCCTGAGGCGACCCCGGTGCCGTAAGCTTGAGGGCGTGGCATGCTGCCAACGGCCCCACTGGGACCGCTCTGGGCATGGATTGAGGCCGGCAGCATGGAATCGCGCTTGTGAAAGGGAGGTTCCTGTTCGACGATGATCGAGCAAGCGACCGTCACCTTGACGGACGAGGCCCTCTCCCAGCTCAAGTCGCTGCTGTCCAAGGAGGGCAACCCGGATCTCGCGCTGCGCGTCTTCGTCACCGGCGGGGGCTGCTCGGGCCTGCAATACGGCATGGCCTTCGATGACAACGTTCGCCCGGGCGACGAGATCGTCGAGCAGGGGGGAGTGCGAATCCTGATCGACGACTTCAGCGCCCCCTACCTACGGGGCTCGGAGATCGACTACGTCGACAGCCTGATGGGGGCCGGCTTCACCGTCCACAACCCCAACGCGGTGCGGTCGTGCGCCTGCGGCCACTCATTCGACACCGGCGACGACGCCGCCTCGGCGAGCCCCTGCGGCTGCGGGCACTAAACGCCGCCCTCCGCGTTCGCTCTGAGGGGGTTGGGGCGGCGTTTCCTGCCGCCCCCGAGCCGAGGGGGGAATGATGGTCTGGCTCCAATCGCAGCGGGTCCGTGACCTCGCCTTCTTGGTGGTCGGTGCCACGACCCCCGTGGGGATCCTGGCCGTCAACCTCTCCGCCTTCATCATGCAGCACCTGGCCCAGTTCCGGCTGGGGATCGCTCTCTGCGCCTTGATCAGCGGTCTCTCCCTGAACGGCCTGACGGCCACCATGGTCCTGGGACGTTTTGAACGTCGTTTCCCCGAGTTGATCCGGGAGTACCGGATCTGGATTGCAGGGGCCACAGTCCTGTTCGTCGCCGGCTTCTCGGTCTTCGGCGCCTATGGGACCTATGTGAGCATGCAGGATCCGCGCCGTCTGCCCAACGTCTATGCGGTGCTGACCGCGCTCTGGCTCCTCTTCTGGCCGTTCGCGCTCACCGTCATCTCACGGCGATTCAACCGCGTCCCGAGGAGCCGCTCCAGGGCCGTCCCACCGCCATCGCGCCCTGCCCCGATCGAGCCATTGCCCGTGACCGCCGAGCCGTCGCCCGAGCCGGTCCGGGAACCGTAATCGTAGCGGCCCCGCCCCGGCGACCTCCTTCAGACCCCACCGAGGATCCAGCCCCAGCAGGCTCGCCCCAAGCTTGGGAACCCAAGAAACCAAAGGGAGGCTCCCCGCCGGGGGGAGCCTCCCTGCTATCGCCGAACCTCGCGGTGCCCTACATCATGTCAGGCGGCATGGACGGGGTCGACTCCTTCTTCTCGGGTACCTCCGTCACCACCGCCTCAGTGGTCAGCACCATGGCCGCGATCGAAGCCGCGTTCTGCAGGGCCGAGCGGGTCACCTTCGCAGGATCGACGATGCCCGCCGGGACCATCTCGACCATCTTGCCGTTCAAGGCGTCGAAGCCGTGGCCCGGCTGCGCGTTGCGAACCTGCTCGACGATCACCGAGCCCTCAAAGCCGGCGTTGGCCGCGATCTGCCGCACCGGCTCCTCCAGGGCACGTCGGACGATGGCCACACCCGTTGCCTGATCGCCGGTCAGCCCCAGATTGTTCTCCAGCACCTTCTGCGCCTGGAGCAGGACCGTACCGCCACCCGCGACGATGCCCTCCTCCACGGCCGCCTTGGTCGCGCTGAGGGCATCCTCGATGCGGTGCTTCTTCTCCTTCTGCTCCACTTCTGTGGCGGCACCGACCTTGATCACCGCCACGCCGCCGGCCAGCTTGGCCAGACGCTCCTGCAGCTTCTCGCGGTCGAAGTCCGAGGTCGTCTCCTCGATCTGGGCCTTGATGGCCTTGATCCGGGCCTGGATGTTCTCGGCCTTGCCAGCCCCCTCGACGATGGTGGTGTCGTCCTTGGTCACGGTCACCCGACGGGCTCGGCCAAGTTGCTCGATCCGGGTCTGGTCGAGCTTGAGGCCGAGGTCCTCACTGATGACCTGCCCACCCGTCAGGATGGCCATGTCCTCGAGCATCGCCTTGCGGCGGTCACCGAACCCGGGGGCCTTCACCGCGCAGGCCTGGAAGGTGCCGCGCAGCTTGTTGACCACCAAGGTGGCCAACGCCTCACCCTCCACGTCCTCGGCGACGACCAGCAACGGCCGCCCCTGCTGGACGACCTTCTCGAGGACCGGAAGCAGGTCCTGGACGGCCGAGATCTTGCGGTCGGTGACCAGCACGAACGGCTCCTCGAGAGAGACCTCCATGCGGTCGGGGTTGGTCACGAAGTAGGGGGAGATGTACCCACGGTCGAACTGCATCCCCTCGACCGTCTCCAGCTCCGTTCCCACGCCCTGGCCGTCCTCGACGGTGATGACCCCGTCCTTGCCGACCTTGTCCATGGCGTCGGCGATGAGCCGGCCGATCTCGTCGGACTGGGAGGAGATCGCCGCCACGTGGGCCACGTCCTCGTGACCCTTCACCGGCACCGCGACCCGCTTGATCTCGTCCACGACCGCCTGCACCGCCTTCTCGATGCCGATCTTCAGCTGCATCGGGTTGGCGCCCGCGGCCACGTTGCGAAAGCCCTCGTTGATCATGGTCTGGGCGAGGAGCGTCGCCGTGGTGGTGCCATCACCAGCCACGTCATTCGTCTTGGTCGCTACCTCGCGCAGGAGCTGCGCGCCGGTGTTCTCGCCCGGGTCCTTGAGCTCGATCTCACGCACGATCGTGACCCCATCATTGGTCACGGTCGGCGCCCCGAACTTCTTCTCCAGGACGACGTTCCGCCCCTTGGGCCCGAGCGTGATGCGGACCGACTCAGCGACGATGTCGATGCCGCGCTTGAGGGCCTGGCGCGCATCCACGTCGAATGCAACTGTCTTTGCCATCTGTGGTTATCCGAGCCTCCTCGCTGGTTGGATTCGCTGCTACAGCGAAACGCTAGGCCTTACCGTTGACGACGGCGAGGACATCCTTCTCGCTGATGATCAAGTACTCGACGTCGTCGATCTTGAACTCGTTCCCCGCGTACTTGGCGTACAGCACCCGGTCGCCGACCTTGAGCTCCATCGGGATCTTGGTCCCATTGTCGAGGACACGACCGGTGCCGACCGCCTCGACGATACCCTCCTGGGGCTTCTCCTTGGCGGTGTCCGGAAGCACGATGCCGCTCTTGGTCTTTTCCTCACGCTCGACCGGCTTCAGCACCACCCGGTCACCCAACGGCCTCAGCTGCATGCTCGATCCTCCGCGGTGTGGTTGGTTGAACAATGTGCCTGGTAGACGATGGCGTCGGACGACTGACATCGCCCGTGCCGACCGCAAATTTTAGCACTCGCCGCCTTCGAGTGCTAATCCTTGCCGCGGGACCTCCTCCGCCGGTGAGAGGGGGTCGAAGGGGCCGGGGCCGACCTCATTCCTCCGGCGCCGCGCCGTGCTCGGACAGGGCCTCCCGGGCCCGCACCGCCTCCTCCCCAAGCACGTACACCGCGCAGTCCTCCAGCACCGTACCCGACCACCATCCCTGAGGACCGAACCGCTGCAGGACCGGCCGCAGGCCATGGGCCTCCAAGACGGCCTGGATCACCTCAGCCCGTACGCAGGGACCGCGAAAGACCTCCATCCAGCCGTCAGGGGCAGTGGCCGCCATGCCTCACCAGCCCAGGGAGGCATCGGCACCCAGCTCGGTCTCCGCAGGCGTGTAGGGTGCCGCGGCCCCGATCATGGCCGCGTTGTCGGTGCACAGGCTGAGGGGCGGGATCGTCACCCGGGCCCGTCCCTCCATCGTCTCCTCGGCCCGACGCCGCAACAGGCTGTTGGCAGCGACGCCACCGCAGATCACGACCTCGGGGGCCGGCCACCGGTCCCAGGCCAAGCGGACCTTCTCCAGGAGCGACTCCACCACCGATCGCTCGAAGGCAGCCGCCAGATCTGCCCTGGCCTTCTCGTCCAGGGCCTCGCTCCCCCCCAGGTCCCGGATCCGGTACCGCAGCGCCGTCTTCAAGCCACTGAAGCTGTACTCGAGCCCAGGCAGGGAGGGGACGGGCAGCGGCCAGCGGGCCGGGTCTCCCCTCCGCGCCATGCGGTCCACCACCGGGCCGCCGGGATAGCCGAGGCCGAGCATCCGGGCGCCCTTGTCGAACGCCTCGCCCGCGGCGTCGTCGAGCGTCTGCCCGAGGACCTCATAGCCCGGACCGTGGTCGTCGACGCGGGCGACGAACGTGTGCCCGCCGCTGGCGACGAGCGACACGAACGGCGGCTCCAGCGGCTCCGGTCCGAGGAAGCTCGCGGCGACGTGGCCATGGAGATGGTCGACCGGCGCGAGCGGGAGCTCGTGGGCGGCGGCGAGCGCCTTGGCCGTCGCGAGGCCGACGAGCAACG
>DATGLL010000027.1:0-19483 GCA_035294145.1 Candidatus Dormiibacterota bacterium
TGCTCATCGCCAGGTTGGGCGGGTACGGGGACGTGCCGGACGACCGTCCTGGCCATGACATCCCGAGGGCGACAGCACCCGCGCCGCCTCGCTCGTCGACGCTCCCGGGAAGTGGGGTGTGGCCGGGAGCGGTGGCGCCGGCTTCCCCCTGAGCCCCGGCTGGCCCCGCGCTCCGACCCCCAGGGGGCGAAGCGCAAAGCTCCAGCCCGCTCGTCCTCGTCCGAGCCAGGGGCTCATCTCACTCTCGTGATCTTGCCTGGTCTTGCACCCCGCCCCTTCCGGCACCTGGACGTGCCGACGGTCGGTTGCCGCCTCGTCCTCGACATACCATGCCCCCAGCGGGCACAACCATCGACCCATCAGGATGTGCCCACGCCGGCTGCGTAGCCCAAGAAAACCCTCACCTGACAAATGGCCATTGTGAATTGTTCCCCAACATCAGAGGTGGCTATGTTGTACCGGCCACTTGAAGTCCGAAGAGGCACTGAGGAAGCGCTTCTCAGTGTCCTCTCCTTATCTCTCAGGCGGAGGTGTTCGATCCCATATCATCCATACAATTGGGAGCGATAAGAAGATCAGGACTCTCAACGATCCACATAGTGATTTGTTGGTCGAATTGCCAATTATATGTACCAATATTTGGCATACCAGCCATAGACAAAACGGAAAGCGAGATGAAAAATGGCTTCGTGGACTATCAGAGGGACCGGTTTCAGAGGGATTGGGACAAGGGCAGGAGGCAGCAAAGCCACTTGACAAAGTTGGGATCTTCGAGCGATGCAACTCTCCATGCCACATGGGCGGAAACGAGGTCTGGATTAGTGTGGTTTAGGTGAAGATATGGTCGCATGTCGCACAAGAGGAGCAGAGGCATGAGATGGAGGGCAGCTGTTGCGATGAGCCAGATCTTGACCCGTGTCACGGACCGCCCTTGGCGCTCCGTAGCGAGTGTTGTGGTAGCTTTGACGGCTCTCGTCACAGCCTGTGGCACAAGTCAATCAGGGTCAAGCACTTCGGGGACAAGCTCCACTAGCACATATGCGATTGCCCACGCTCGAACGATCGCAGAGCAATACCTAAGCGCACGCACGACCTACCAAGGCCCCACAAGCAGTCCACCGATAAGGCCCGGTGTTAGAGTCGCAATCATTAGCTGCTCACAGGTGACCACCGGATGCCATCGACCAACGGAAGCGGCCGTAGCGGCAGCTCAGACCATTGGCTGGAACGCCACCGTCTTTGACGGCCAGGGTCAGCCAAGCATCCAACTGCAGGCGGTCGAGACAGCTGTCAGTCAGCATTACGATGCGATCATTCTCATGCTGGTCGATCCCAACAACGTTGCCGCTGGGCTTCAGGCTGCGCATGCCGCACACATTGCTGTGGTGACACTGGGAGAGCCTGCCTACACGACTTCCCGTGCAAGCACCTGGGGCTGGATCCCCGATGTGTCGCACGATTGGCTACAGTCAGGAGTCGCCCTTGCAGAGTACATGGTCTGGAAGTCGAATGGGAAGGTCAATGCCTTGATGATGGATGGGGCTGACACCATTGTCGTACAAGATGGTCAATTCAAAGGCTCCTACCAGGTCCTTTCCAGCAAGAAGCTCTGCCCCGACTGCATGGTTAGCGTCCAAAAATTCACTGTAGCAACTTTGACTACAGTTCCTGCACAAGAGGCTCAATCTGCGGTAGAGGGAAATCCAAACCTGAACTGGCTTTGGTGCTATGACTTCTGTCTCTATCAAGCCATCACGAAGCTACAAGCCGCAGGACTGACAAGACCCAACCTCCAGGCTGCAGGCTTCGATTGCAATGCCGAGAACCTTAATCTCATGAAGAATGGCGTCGTCCAATCGGTATGCGCAGCGGATGCGCGCGATTGGGAGGCTTGGGCAACCGTTGATGAAGCAAATCGTCTTTTGAGCGGACAGCGCCCAGTCGCAGAGAACCCACCTTTCCGATTGGTCGATAGATCAACCATCAGTCAACTCACAGCCCAAGACTTGGCCGATGGCTGGCAAGGTGGATACGACTTCCGGTCTGAGTTTAAAAAGATTTGGGGAGTCAGTTAGGTGCTCACTCTAGCATCACCGGCGACCAAGCGCACGAGGGTGTGGACCCGAGCTCCTGTCAGAGCCCCCAAGCACTTGGTCACCGAAGCTCTTCGCGAGCACGACGAGTAGGTCCACGATGAGCGAACCTGGAGGCTACGGCTCCTGCTCTCAATGGGAATCGAACCATGGCAAAGCTATCGGAGGCCGTGGCAAGGCGGAGACGCTAGCTGGGCCGCCCCCCCGAGTTCTCATGGCACGCAGCCTTCTGCATGCGAGGGCCTCCGAGGCGCCGCCAGCGAACGCACAATCCAAGCGTTAGGGACCTATGGGAGAGCGTGGGCAGAACGAGAGAGATATGGTCAAAGCTCAACCGATGCCAGAGACACCTCATAAGCCAGCCAGTCCAGCCCTGCAGGTCATCGATGCCTATAAGCGCTTTGGGGCCACACACGCCTTGTCAGGGGTCAGCATCACCGTGACGGCAGGAAGCGTCCACGCACTCCTGGGAGCCAACGGCTCGGGGAAATCAACCCTCATCCGCGCGCTCGCTGGCTTCCACACGCTCGACTCGGGCAAAGTGCTTCTCTACGGAGCAGAAGTTAACAAGGGTGAGAGGCTCAGATTCGTCCATCAAGATCTCGCTCTTATCCCGACTCTATCAGTAGCTGACAATCTTGCCCTCGTTCGCGGCTATGCCCGAGGAAGGCTCGGTTCCATCAATTGGGGAAGGGAGCAGCAGGTCGCGCAACGACAGCTCCAACAGGTCTGGCTCTACAATATAGATCCACGGACTCAGATCAGTGAACTGAGCCCAGTTAATCGAACCCTGGTAGCAATAGCTCGAGCCCTAGACTCGATCGAACCACAGAGCAATGTGCTTGTGCTAGACGAGCCTACCGCCCGGCTTCCTCAGTCAGAGTCGAGTCGGCTCATAGGCGTCCTAAAGGAACTACGCCAGCGCGGGCTACCAATCCTCTATGTGACCCATCGGCTCGATGAGCTGAACCAGTTTGCAGACTTCGTGACAGTTCTACGAGACGGTCACGTTGTCTTCACAGGTCCCTGGTCGGCAACCTCACCGCGCGAGCTGCAGCGATTGATCACTGACACCAGCGGACAAAGAGAGCACGTCGCCGCAATTTCCCCACAAGCCGAAGATCGAAACCGCGTCACCGGAAGCAGTGAGGGTACCTCCGAGCAAGGGCCACCAGCATTAGAGGTTCGAAACGTCTCCGCGAAGCGCATCCGTAATGTGAGCATTTCAGTGAAGGCAGGCGAGCTTCTTGGCATAACCGGCATAGTTGGCTCTGGTCGATCCGAGCTCGGTCGTGTCATTTATGGCGTACAAGCCTATAACGAAGGCAATATCTGGATCAATGGCCAACTGATGCCCCGGCCCCAGACACTGGCCCGGTTTTCCCAGCACGTGGGCTACGTGGCACAAGATCGTACGGAGAGCCTTCTGGCCGGGCTGACCGTCGAGGACAACACCACGATCGCGTCGCTTGGGAAGCTCACCAGCTGGTACGGCGTTGGACAACGAAGGCTCAGAGCGGCTGCTCAAACTGCAATCCGCGACTTCAACATCCTACCACCAGATCCGACCAAGAACGTAAACCTCCTCTCTGGAGGGAACCAGCAAAAGATCGCCATCGCCCGCTGGCTCTCTATTGATCTCTCCCTCCTTATCCTGGATGAACCTACCCAAAGCATCGATGTGGGGACGAAAGCTGAGCTGATGACGGTGATTGCACTGCAATGCAAGAAGGCAGGGTTAGCTGTCCTCTGGTTGGAGTCGGATGTACAGGAACTTGTTAAATACGCAGATCGAATACTTGTCATGGATGCCGGGAGAATCACAGCAGAATTCACCAATCCCCCATTCCTCGCACAAGATATCGTGAAGGCAATCTTCAACACCACCGAGCAAGAGGGATGATGGAAGATTTGAAGGTGAGCTCAGCAGAAGTGCACACTCAAATTTCGTGCCAGAAGCCAGGGGTAGACCGAGGAAGACGGCGATGAAATGGGACCGAGCCCGGGCCACCCGAGAGCGAACAGAACTTCCTTCATCAGGCAGATGGATATGGCATCTCCTCTATCGATTCGGATTGGTTGGGGTGTTCCTGCTCCTTGTCATCGTGTTCTCCCTTATCCGGCCAGGGTCATTCGCAACTCTGGAGAATCTGCGAGTCATCTTGGCCCAATATGCTTCGCTCTCTCTGATCGCGCTCGGCCTCATGCTGCCACTAATCGCCCAACGTTTCGACCTCTCAGCAGCATACATGGCAACGCTGTCAGGCCTGGTCTCGGTGGGGCTGCAGTCATATGCTCATTGGAGCTTTTGGGCTGCCATTTTGGTGGCGCTCGCAATCTGCGGTTGCGTAGGCATGGTTAACGGGGTTTTGATCGCTTTTGGGAAATTGAACTCCCTGGTTGTAACCCTTGGCATGGGGTCGATCCTCTTCGGAGCTTCAGAGCTATACTCAGCAGGTACGACAATCTTTTCTGGAATCCAGCCAGGATTCTTTCAGATCGGAAGAGCGAACGTGCTGGGAGTTCAGCTACCGGTGATCTACGCGGGAATCGCAGCACTCATCATTTGGTACGTCCTCAAGTATCGGCCAGCTGGCAGACAGCTCTATGCGATCGGTGGTAGCGAAAGCGCTGCCAGGCTCGTGGGAGTTCGCATAGAACGGTTGATCGTCGTTTCCTTTGTCTGTTCGGCCTTCCTAGCGGGGGCTGGAGGGGTTGTTGAGGCCGCTCGGGTGGGATCAGCGAATCCGACAGACCTGCAGTACCTGCTGTTGCCGGCATTTACCGCTGCATTCTTGAGCGCCACGGTATTCCGCCCAGGTCAATACAATGTCTGGGGCACTGTCTTTGCCGTCTATCTTGTCGGGACCGGTGAGACAGGAATGTTCATTCTAGGGGTGAACTCATTCTATGCGCAGGTCTTCGACGGTTTTGTGCTGCTTCTGGCAATTGGCCTCGCCGAAGTCACCCGGCGAACCATTGGACGTTTAGAATAACCAGCGAGGGTTGAGGCAAGGTCGTTCTGCTCATAAAGAGGTCGTTGATGAACCCATCTGAGTTGGTTACGTTAGGCAAGACCGGTCTTCAGGTTAGTCGACTGGGGCTAGGCACCGGACCTTTGGGCATGGTTCATGATGACGAGGTGTGGAAGCAAATCATCGATGGAGCTCTAAGCGCCGGCATCCGTAGCCTGGATACATCTCCTTACTACGGATTTGGCAACTCGGAGCGAAGGCTGGGAAGAGCACTCGCTCGTCATGAGCGTGATTCCTACGTTCTCTCAACTAAGGTGGGGCGTCTGCTACGGCATGATGCCCCCCTGGATCCTTTCGCGGTCGCCTACTATTATCCAACTGGCATGCCTGATGATGTCCCACGCACAGTTTACGATTACAGCCGCACAGGGACGTTGCTCTCCCTTGCTGAGAGCCGAGAGCGTCTAGGCATCAGGAAGATCGACATGGTTCACATTCACGACATCATTGAACTTGCATCAGGCATCGATCATGTCGATGAGGCAATATCCGAGGCTTTTCCTGCGCTCTCAGAGTTGAGAGCTGCGGGTGAAATTTCAGCTATCGGCGCCGGCGTCCAAGTGAACGACCTGATACTCAAATTAGGCAGTACTTGCGATTTTGATTGCTTCCTGATCGCCGGCCGCTACACGCTTTTGGACCAGAGCGCTGCCGACGAAGCGCTACCATTATGTGTCGAGAGGGGGATCTCGGTGATCATTGGGAGTCCGTACAACACAGGGATCCTATATGATCCTAAGCCTGGTGTCACATTCGATTTTGTTCCAGCTCCAGATGAGCTGATACACAAAGCGCAGCGGATAAAGCAGGTGTGCGAACGATATGAGGTTCCACTCCCGGCAGCTGCTATCCAGTTCCCGTTTGCCCATCCGGCGGTGGTCCAAGTATTGACTGGAGCGCGCTCGCTGTCGGAGCTGAAGGAAAATCTTGATCTCATGCGTGTGGAGATCCCACGTGACTTGTGGGATGATCTACGAGAGGAGGGACTTCTCAGCGAGGCGGCAATAGTGCCGACATAGATGTCTCCCTCGAGCCCCCATCATCGCTCAACGTCATGGAAACAGGCAGCTTGGCCTTGACCGATGAGCCAGATCAGCATCTCAGGATCATCGTCGTCTCACACCAAGTTTGAGGCAAGGCCATAGGAGCGAGGCATACCATGTCAAAGCGCCAAACCGATTGGGTGGCAGCACGGTACGGCCCCATCGAACCGCTCGCGTACTCCGACCTCGGCGGCCGCCCGGGCTTCAAGATGTCCCTTCACGTGGACGGAGGTCGCACCTACCTATACGTTGCCCATCTCTGGCATTCGGGCTGGTCGGTGCTCGACGTGACCGACCCTCTGAGCCCCACCGTGCTCAACGCTTGGGACGGCCCTGCCAACACCTGGACGTTGCAGGTGACGACCCGGGAAGGCCTGCTCGCCACCTCCTTGGAGCCGATCCAGGATGGGTGGGGCAACGATGCCCACGCATCCTTCGAAGAGGGGGTCGTGCTCTGGGACCTCTCCGACCCTGTCCGGCCGCGGAGGCGAGGCACCTTCCGCACCGGGCATAGGGGCACCCACCGCAACCTGTTCGATGCGACCGGCCTCCTCCACCTGAGCGCCCGTATGCCGGGCTACCAGGGGGCCATCCTGGTCCTGGTCGACGTCTCCGACCCCGACCGGCCTAGCGAGGTGGGCCGCTTCCACCTGCCTGGCCAACGGCTGGGGGTGGGGGAGCATGACCGTCGCGAGTGGTTCGACCTCCACGGTCCCTCCCTTCGCTCCGGCGACCTGGCCTACCTCCCCTACGCCGCCGCCGGCCTGGTCATCGTCGACCTGACCCATCCCGAGCAGCCGACGCTGGTCGGCCACCTCCCCCTCCACCCCCCGCTCGCCAGCGGCATCGCTGCCCATACCGTCGTCCCCATCGCCGGCCAGGACCTGGTGATCGTCAACTCCGAGGCCTTGGCCGAGCGGTGCCGTGAACCGGTCGGCTTCGCCGGCTTCGTGGACGTGCACGACCCCAGCCGCCCCATCTTGATCTCTCTCTTCCCCACCCCGGCTCCCCCCAAGGGAGCCGGGTTCCACTCTTTCTGTGCACGCGGCGGTCGCTTCGGCCCCCACAACCAGCACATCCCCACCGGCGAGCCACACCTGTTCTCTGAGCAGGACGTTTGTTTCTTGACATACTTCAACGCTGGCCTGCGTGTGTTCGACGTTCGTGACCCCTACCTGGTGGAGGAGGTTGCGTACATCATCCCCCACGATCCGATGCGCCGACACGGGCCATTACCGACTGAGCTGGTCGTGCAGGTGGAGGATGTCCTGGTCGACGCTCGCGGTATCGTCTATTTCACGGAAAAGAACAGCGGCCTCTACGTGGCGGAGTGGAAAGGCCTGTGAGCGGGGTCGCAATGCATGGGATCATCAGCATCTGAGCGGGGAGCTGTCGGCGCGCCTCAGACTCGTCGAGCGACGCCCGATCGCGTCTGCGGCGGTGATCGGTCGATGAGTGGAGCGAGGGCGGCGGGGACTGACTTAGGCGCGAAAGAGCGCCTTGCGCGGCTCACCAGGCTGCTCGAGGTCTCACGCATGCTGACCTCGGAGCTCGATCTGTCCGAGATCGTGCACCAGGTGCTGGTCCGGGCGATCGAGGTCATCCCAGCCGCCGACGCGGGCACCCTCTACCTGGTCGACCCCACCTCGGGAAAGCTGGTGGTCACCGACTCGGTCGGCTTCGGCCCCTCCATCTTCGCGATCGCGTTGGAGCCAGGCGAGGCGGCGGCCGGCAGAGCCTACTACTCCGGCCAGGGGGCGATCTACCCGGACCGCCAGGCGGTGCAGGACGTCCTGGCCGACGCCAGCCCGGAGACCTACCGTAACTTCACGGCGGCCACGCAAGGCCTCCGCGCCCCGCAGGCAGCGATGAGCGCTCCCCTGGTCTTCAAGGGCAAGGTGCTGGGAGCCCTGGTCGTCGACTCCCTCCAGGGACATCGGACGTTCGGCCCGAGCGACCTCCAGATGCTGGAGGACTTCGCCCAGATCGCCGCCATCGCCATCGCCAATGCCCGCCTCTACGACTCTGAGCACACCAGCCGCCTTCGCCTGGAGATCCTCATCGGCGAGATCACAAGGCAGCGCGACGAGCTCGACCGTCGGCTGCGCGCCCTCGACTCCATGTCCCAGATCGCCCGCGAGGGGCTGAGCCTACAGGCCTTGGCCGGACGGCTGGCGTCGCTCGCCTCGGGGAGGGTGCTGATCCTCGATGGCCTCCATCGACAGCGGGCCACCGAGCCCCAGGACGACGACGCCCAGCGTTTGCTCGCCTATCCCGAGCTGCGAGAGCTCCTCCGCCGGGTGGAACGCGACCGTACCCGTCACTCGGCCATGGTCGACGGCGTCCACCTGGTGGTCGCTCCCGTCGTCGCCGGCGCCGAGCCGCTGGGCTACATCGTGCTGGAGTCCGTGGGCTCCGACTCACGCGGCCTCAAGGAGGGTCTGGCGGACTCTGCCGCCCTGATCGCCTCCACGGCCTTCGTCCAAGAGCGCGCGTTGGAGGAGGGCAACGTCCGTCGCCGCGCCGACCTCCTCCAGCGGCTGCTGGAGGGCGAGGTGCCCAAGAGCGCCGCCTCCTTCCGCGCCCTTCCCCCTCCCCTGCAACTCGCGGTCGGGAGGCTGCGGGCGCGCGACCAGGGACGGGAAGGGTTCTCCGACGAGCACAACGTTCTCCGCGAGGTCAGGGTCACGACCGAGCAGATGCTGCGCAGCCTGCAGGCGGCGAGCGTGGTGGCCCTGCGCGAGCACCACGTGGTGGCGGCGTGGAGCTGTCCTGGCGACCAGTGCCCCTTCGACCCGGTCGAGAAGCTGGAGGCGGTGGCGCACCACGTGCGCGACGCCACCGGCTGGCACCTCTGCTTCGCCCTCACCGAGCCCGTCGCCGATCCTCAGATGCTGACCCACGCCTACCACGAAGCACGGCTGGCCACCGAGATCCGGCACCGGCCGGACGAGAGCGTCATCCGGGTCGGCCACCTAGGGGCCTACCGCCTGATCATCGGGGCGGCCTCCGGCCCCAGCGTGGTGGAGTTCAGCCGTCGGACGCTGGCCGCTGCCATCGAGCACGACACGAGGCGCGGGGGACGATTGATCCCGACCCTGCGCTCCTACCTGGCCAACGGCGCCAGCCTCACCGCGACCGCCCGGACGCTCAACGTCCACGTCCACACCATCCAGTACCGCCTGGCCAGGCTGGAGGAGTTGACCGGGCTCAAGCTCCACGACAGCGAGGACCGCCTGACCCTGGAGTTGGCGCTCCGCATCCTGGACCTGACGGGGTCACCGCCCGCCCCGACCAGCGAGCCAAGCGAGGACGACCCACCAGCGTCGTGACGCCCATCCGCCCCGGTCGGTGAGCCGGCCATGCGGAGAGGCTCGGCAACCCGTGTCGCCGGCAGCCGACCATCGGCCGGCTCCTGGCTGGGAAGCTCGGCGCTGGCTCCAACCGCCCGCCGCCTCTTGAGGGTATCGCTCACCGTCTCGGGGCCGCCGGCCCCGGGACATCGGGCAGCTCTACAGGCTCGTGGCTCAGGCTGGCGGCCCGACGGCACCGGCCACGACCGAGCTGGCCAGCCGGTGAGCGATCCCGGCGGTGGCCGGGTAGAGCTCTCGGTAGAGCTGATGGAGCTGCTCGTAGGCCGCCACCCGCGCCGGGTCTGGCTCCACCACCTCCGGCCGCAGGGCAACCCGCGCGCAGGCCTCCGTGAGGTCACGGTACACGCCCGCGGCCACGCCGGCCAGGAGCGCCGCCCCGTAGGCGGCGCCCTCCTCGACCAGGGGGCGGGACACGGGCAGGCCCAGGACATCGGCGGCAAGGCGCAGCCACAGCGGGTTGCGAGCGCCCCCGCCGGTGGCCCGCACCTCGGTCGGCGCCAGGCCCAGGGAGCGCATGGCCTGGAGGACGTCGCGGAGGCCGAGCAGCACGCCCTCCATCACGGCTCGGGTGAGGTGAGCGAAGGTATGACGTGAGGTCAGGCCGAAGAACTGGCCCCGGGCCAGGGGGTCCAGGTGGGGCGTCCGCTCGCCGTTGAGGTAGGGAAGGAAGAGGAGGCCCTCAGCCCCCACCGGCACCGCCGCAGCCGCGGCGACCAGCTGGTCGTAGTCACCGGCTCCCCCCGCTCCCCGGAGCAGGTCGCGCCACCAGCGCAGAGAGCCACCGGCCGAGAGGGTGACGCCCATCAAGTGATACGCGCCAGGCACGGCATGGCACAGGGCGTGGACGCGACCTGAGGGGTCGAGGGCGAGGGCGGAGGTAGGGGCGAAGAGCACGCCACTGGTCCCGATCGAGCAGCTGACCCGACCCGGCGCCACCACCGCTGTCCCCACGGCCGCGGCCGCGTTGTCGCCCCCGCCGGCCGCCACCGGGATGCCCGGCCGGAGTCCGAGGGACGAGGCCGGGGCAGCGCGGAGGGCACCGGCTGGCTCGGGCGCCTCGCGCACTGGGGGCAGCCAGTCGCCCGGGATCTCCAGCGCCTCGAGGATCGGTTGGGCCCAGTTGCGGCGGCGAAGGTCCAAGAGCAAGGTCCCGGAGGCGTCGGAGGCGTCGGTGGCGAACTCCCCGGTCAGGCGTAGGCGTACGTAGTCCTTGGGCAGGAGCACCCGGGCCACGCGCCGGAAGCACCTCGGCTCCTCGTCCCGCAACCACAGGATCTTGGGCGCCTGGAAGCCGGTCAGGGCCGGGTTCCCGGTGACCTCCAGCAACCGTCGCTCGCCGACCAGCTCGGTCATGCGCCGGCACTGGGCAGACGTTCGCTGGTCGTTCCAGAGGATGGCCCGGCGGATGACCCGATGAGCGGCGTCCAAGAAGACCGCTCCGTGCATCTGGCCAGCCAGCCCGAGGCCCACGATCTCGTCCCCGCCGATCATCTCCACGGCCCGAGCGAGCGCGACCTCGGTCCCCCGCCACCAATCCTCCGGGTCCTGCTCCGCCCACCCCGGTCGTGGCTGATGGAGGGGGTACGTGGACTCGGTCGTAGCCCGCACCCGGCCGGACTCGTCGATGACCACCACCCGGACACCACCGGTGCCCACGTCGAGCCCGGCCAGCAGCCTCATCGCCCCGCCCGACGCGCCATCCGCCGCCGCACCACCTCGGCCTCGAAGTCTTCGTCGAGGCCCAGCGCTCGATACACGACCCGCTGTGCGCGGAGGGCGTCAGCACGGCTCCGGGCCTCCTCGAGCGCCTGGCGGTCGATCCGAGCCGCCAGGTCCCAGATGAGCTCCCACTGCAGGACGGCCCGCCGGACGGCCTGGGCCTGGTCCTCCGTGTAGGGGTAGAGGTCGTAGCCGATCAGCTCGCCGCGCTCGCCGTAGCCGACGTCCTGGAGCACGACGGCGAGCTCGAGCGCCTGCATGAAGAAGTTGGTGCCGACGACGTTGTCGTCGTCGAAGGTGCCCCAACCATCGTTGGCGTGCTGATGCCCCAGCCTGCCCTCGGCGGCGAGCAGCGCTGCGTACTCGGCCAAGCTCTCGCCGTTCATCAGCAGGTGCTGCCAGTCCATGTTGACGAGGAGGTTGGAGACGTCCACACCTCGCTCGCGGACCCTCTCGATGACGTACAGCGTCATGCCGAGGTTGCGCATCAGCACCTTCATCGCCGGCTCACTGTTCTTGTGCTCGAGGTAGACCTTCACCCCCCGCTCGCCGGCATAGGCGGTGATCTCGGCAACGCCCTCGATCAGCCAGGACCAGGTCCTGGCGTAGTCTCGTTGGAAGGCATAGTTGTAGCCCTCGGCCCCCGGCCAGATGATGAAGTTGGCGCCGATCGACGCGGCCAGGTCGACGCCACGGAGGTTGGTCTCCAGCGCCCGTCGTCGGAGTGACGGCTCGGGGTTCACGAGCGACCCCAGGGCATAGGTGGGGTCCGGATGCAGGCCAGAGGCCACGATGGGGATGGACATGCCATGCGCCCGAAGCACGTCGAGGATCGGGCCAACGCTCTCCTCGTCGAGCTCCCCCGGATAGTGGTACTCGAGACCATCCACCAAGTCGTGGAGCGCCTCCGCCACCCGTCGGGTGCGCTCGAGCATCGATTCCCCGGCCACCTCGGGGTGGTAGCCCCCAGGCACGAAGCGGGTCACATTGGGGCCAAAGGCCCAGATCCCAACCGAGTTCGGCAACGTCGTCCTCACCGCTGCCCCCTAGCTCGTCGCTCCGACCTCATGCAGCCGGCTGCTCGAGCACCTCGGCTCCGGTGATGAGCCGCACCACCTGCTGCATGTCGGTCTCCGCCGTCCTCACCACGCCGACCCGGCGTCCGTTGCGCAACACCATGATCCGATCGCTGACCTCAAGCACCTGAGGGAGGTTGTGGCTGATCAGGATCACTGAGAGCCCCTGGCGGCGGATCAGCTGGATCAGCTCGATGACGCGCCGCGACTCACGGACACCGAGGGCGGCAGTCGGCTCGTCCATGATCACGATCCGCCGGCCGAAGGCCACCGCGCGCCCCACCGCCACCCCCTGCCGCTGGCCTCCGGAGAGGGTGTCGACACGCTGGCGAACCGAGTCGATCCCCACGTTGAGCGCCTGCAGGCGCTCCGCCGCCTGCCGTCGCATGTTCCGCTTGTCCAGGAGGCGGAACATCCCCAGGAGGCCGCGCCGGCGCAGCTCCCGTCCGAGGAAGAGGTTCTCGGCCACATCCAGCATCGGGACCACGGCCAGGTCCTGGTAGACGGTCTCGATCCCCACCCGCCGGGCGTCGATCGGGCTGCGCAGCTGCACCGGCCGGCCACCGATGCGGATCTCGCCGGCGTCCGGCTGCAAGGCGCCGGAAAGGATCTTGACCGTGGTCGACTTGCCAGCGCCGTTGTCGCCCATCAGCCCCAGCACCTCCCCGGGGTGCAGGTCGAGGTTGACGTCGACGAGCGCCCTCACGCTGCCAAAGGACTTGGACAGCCCCCGTGCCTCCAGGATGGGGGCGAGCGGTCGCCCGCCCCCATCTCGAACCGAGGCTCCGCTCATCCGCGGAGGGGGCCGGTGGCGTCCGACGGCCCGGGCGCGGAGAAGGGCTTCTCGCCCCAGACCTTGGCCGCTGCGCTCGCCCCTTGGTCCACGGCCGCCCAGCGCTGCTGCCACACCTGCCACTGGTCTGGGGTGACGTTGTTCGAGGGCTGAGGGATGAACTCGTGCCACTTGTTGCCCTGGAGCAAGCTGTAGAGGATGGTGACGGACTGGTAGCCCCAGCCCCAATAGTCCTGCGTCCACACCGACTGCACGATGCCGTCGCGCAGGTAGTCGACCACCGACTTCAGCGGGTCGAAGGAGACGACCTTGATCTGACCCTTCTTCTGGTCGAGCAATGGCGTCGCCCCCTCGTTGGAGAACAACGCCCAACCGCCCACCATGACGATCCCGTTCAGATCGGGATAGGTACGGATCGCATCCTCGGTCTTCTGGATGGCGCTGGGGATGTCGTCGTTGGTGTAGAGGACCTGCAGTACCTTGATCCCCGAGGGGAGCGCGGACTTCACCCCTTGGATGCGCTGGTTCAGGTTCAACGCGGCAGGGTCGCCGCTGATGATGACGATGTTGCCCTGACCATTGAGCAGCCGGGTGATCTCCTGGCCCATCCGTTTGCCGACCGCGGTGCTGTCCACGCCATAGAAGCAGACACGCTTGCTGCTGGGGGCGTCGGAATCCCAGCACATCACCTTGATGCCCGAGTCCACGGCATGGTTGAGCACCGGGACGTAGGCGTTGGGATCGTTGCAGCTGACGCCGATGGCATCGACCTTCTGCTCGATGAGCCCCTGGATGACGTTGATGTCACCGTTGGTGTCCGTGGTGCTGTTGGCGGTGAAGATGAAGTGGACGTTGCCCAGCTCCTTGGCCCTCACCTGGCCCCCCAGGTTGGCGAGCGCGAAGACCGGGTTGTCCAGGCCCTTGGGCACGATCGCGATCGTGTACGTCTTCTTCTTGCTAACCACGGTCGGGCCGCCGCCGCAGGCGGCCAGGATGCTGCTGATGCCGCCGCCAACGGCCAACGCCGCCGCCGCCCCAGTCGCCTTGCCCAGGAAGTCACGTCTTGAGATGCGTCCGGAGTCCGTCCCCGACGAGCCCATCTCCTCTCTTCTCTCCCTGCTCATCTGGCACCTCCTCCCGTCTCGGATCGCTTCCAACTCACCCTTCCTCGCTCAACCGCTCATGCCCTCCGCAACCGCCGCCGGACCTGGTCGACGCCGATCGCGCCCAGGATCACCAACCCCACCACCAGCGTCGTCCAGTACCCCGGCACCCGCTCCAGCAATAGGACGTTCTGGATCTCCTGGATCAGCGCCGCCCCCAGCACGGTGCCGAACAACGTCCCCTCACCGCCGAAAAGGCTGACCCCACCGATGACCGCCGCCGCGATCACATCGAGCTCGTACCCGGTCGCAGCCCCCGGGTTGGCCGACCCCAGGAAGGACATCAGCAGGATCCCGCCCACCGCCCCCAGCAGCCCAGCCAGGGCGTACACGAACACCTTGACCTGCTCGACCTTGATCCCCAAGAGCCGAGCCGCGTCCTCGTTGCCGCCGATGGCGTAGACGTGCCGACCGAGGGCGGTGCTGCTGAGGAAGAGGGACAGGACGACCGTGAGGCCGACCAGGATCACGAACGGGTTGGGGATCGGTCCCAGGTGCCCCTGGCCCAGCGCGGTGAACGACGCCGGAGGATAGAGGGTGAAGCCCTGGCTGTAGACCAGGGCGATGCCGCGGAACACGCTCATCGTGCCCAGGGTGGCGATGAAGGGCTGCATCCCCACCACCGTGATCAGAAGGCCGTTGAGGAGCCCGGCCCCCAGCCCCAGCGCCAGGCCGATGGCCACCGCCACCACTGGGTGCACGTGGAAGCGGGACAGCAGGGTGGCCGCGATCAGGCCGGTGAAGGCCATGTTCGCCCCGACCGACAGGTCGATGCCCCGGGTCATGATGACCATCGCCCCGCCCAGGGCGGCGATGGCGATGTACGAGAACTCCTGAGCGGTGGTGAGCAGGTTGTCGCTGGTCAGAAAGCAGCCACAGGGCGCTGTGTAGGTGGCGATGGCCCCAATCACCACGATCCCGACCAAGACACCGATCCAGGAGATGGCCATCACCTGCCGGGCGGCGATGGCCCGAGCCGCGGCCAGACGGTGCGGCTGCCCAGGGGCGACGGGCTCGACTGGATCTTCAGCCACAGGACGCTCCTCCCACCGTCCTTGCCGGCGCGGCCGTGGAGCTGCGCACGACCAGCGAGGGACGCAGTTGCTCCCTGAGGGCAGGGCCTCCTCGCGATGTCGCCTCCGAGCGGATCAGGTCGAGCAGCCGTCCCACGGCCAACCGGGCCATGTGCCGGAGGGGCTGACGCACGGTGGTCAGGCCGGGCACTGCGAACCGGGCCATGGGGATGTCGTCGAACCCCGCCACCGAGATGTCGACCGGCACCCTGAGCCCCACCCGGTCGGCAGCGGCCAGCGCCCCCAGGGCCACCTGGTCGGTGGCGCAGAACACCGCCGTCGGCGGCAAGGGCAGCTCGAGCAAGGTCCGAAAGGCGACGAGCCCCGCCTCCGGATGGTTGCCCGGCAGCCGCTGGTGGTAGCCCTCCAAGATCGGCAGCCCTCGCTCGCGCACGAAGGTGTGGTAGGCCGCCCGTCGCTCCTCGACGTCGCCCAGCCAGCCGGCATCGAGGAAGGCGATCCGGCGGTGGCCCAGCCCGTAGAGGTGCTGCAGGACCATCATCGTGCCAAGCCGGTTGTCGCAGTCGACGGTCGGGATCCCGGGGGCGCGGCCGCCCTGGCACACGGCCACCATCGCCAGGTCGCTGCCCTCGAGCTCCGCCCAGAGCCTGGGCTCGTCGCGGAGGTCCCCGAGCAGGATGATCCCGTCGCAATGCCGCGTCTCCAGGACCTCGGCTAGCACCAGGGCCTCACGGGCGCTGCTACGGGCGTGGCCCAGCACCAGGCTGTAGCCACGACGTCGGCTCTCCTCGGCGATGGCCTCGATGGCCGAGGCGAAGAAGGGATCGGCCACCTCGCGCACGATCAGCCCGAGCAGGGCCGTCCCCCCGCCTCGGAGTCCCCGCGCCAGCGGGTGCGGTCGATAGCCCAGCTCCTCGATCACCCGCAGGACCCGAGCCCGGGTGGCGGCAGCGATCGGGACCGCGCTGGAACGTTGGTTCAGGATGCGTGAGACCGTGCTCTGGGATACCCCAGCCAGCTCGCTGACCTGCTTCAAGGTGACGCGAGGCCGTGCCCCGTCTCGCTCCGCCATGCCTGCCCCTTGTCTGAAAAGGATTGCGTGCAAAGGTTTGCACGTCAAGCTCACGCCCACCGGAGCCCTCCCATCACGAGCGATGGGCGGGATGGGCCGGAAAGCCGGGGCGGAGACCTGACTCGGCACCCACGCCCCTCCCAGGGGGCCGTCGCCGGGCAGACGGCCACTTCCGCCTCGCCACGTCGATCACCCGGCCGCGAGCCAGGGCCGGGCCTCTTCAGCTCCGCGCCGGCAGGGCCGGCTCGCTCCCGGCCTGACGAGGTGATAGGGCCTGGCAACCTGGCTCCAGGCGCGGATGGGGCTCGAGCGTCCCGCTCCTCGCCTCATGCTCGGCTTCCCAAGCCCGTCCACCTATCGGCCAACGCGAAACCGGCTCCGGATCAGGGCGAGGCGAGAGGGGCGTGAGGACGGCCGCCGGGGCACGACCTCCCTCAGATGAGGAGGTGGGCCGCGCGCCAGCCAACCGTGATGGTCCTGACATCCTCCTGATCGCCGGCGGGCCCCCGGAGGGCAGGCCCTTGGTCCCTGGTCCCAAGCCCGGGGCCATGCCATGCTGAACGCCGATGGGGGCCATGCTCAGCGCCACGGCCCCGCGACCGGCGGCCGGGGGCAAGGGACGTTCGGCCAATGGAGGACGGAGTGATGCGCCCCCGGAGAGACGACCACGAGGTGACGCACATGCCCGAAGAGGCGCACAGGTCATCGACAGCCACGGCTGAGCCGCTCGGGGGTGACGAGCTCCGGCTGCTGGATGCCTACTGGCGGGCGGCCAACTACCTCTCGGTCGGGCAGATCTACCTGCTCGACAACCCCTTGCTGGAGGAGCCGCTTCGTCCCGAGCACGTCAAGCCCCGGCTGCTCGGCCACTGGGGCACCACCCCTGGTCTCAACTTCATCTACGCCCACCTGAACCGTGTCATCAGGGGCTGGGACCTGAACGCCATGTACGTGATCGGCCCTGGCCACGGGGGGCCTGGCCTGGTGGCCAACGCCTACCTGGAGGGGACCTACAGCGAGGTCTACCCGGAGGTCTCCCGCGACCGGGA
Organism: Candidatus Dormiibacterota bacterium; assembly: GCA_035294145.1. Taxonomy (GTDB): domain Bacteria; phylum Chloroflexota; class Dormibacteria; order Dormibacterales; family Dormibacteraceae; genus CADDZO01. The sequence goes on from DATGLL010000027.1 coordinate 17,452, forward strand.
TGGGATGCGAAGGCTGTTCCGGCGCTTCTCCTTCCCCGGTGGCATCCCCAGCCACGTCGCGCCCGAGACCCCGGGCTCGATCCACGAGGGGGGCGAGCTCGGCTACTCGCTCGCCCACGCCTACGGGGCCGCGTTCGACAACCCCGACCTGCTGGTGTGCTGCATCGTGGGCGATGGGGAGGCCGAGACCGGGCCGCTGGCCGCCAGCTGGCACTCCAACAAGTTCCTGAACCCGGCCCGCGACGGGGCGGTGCTGCCCATCCTCCACCTCAACGGCTACAAGATCGCCAACCCGACCGTGCTGGCCCGCCTCCCCGAGGACGAGCTCTTGGCCCTGCTCGAGGGCTACGGCCACCGGCCCTACGTCGTGGAGGGCGATCACCCTCCCACCGTCCACCAGCGGATGGCGGCGACCCTGGATCAGGTGGTCGAGGAGATCCACGACCTCCAGCGAGCCGCCCGTGCCGGCCGGGCGAGCGGCCGGCCGCGGTGGCCGATGATCGTGCTCCGCACCCCCAAGGGCTGGACCGGGCCGCGGGAGGTCGACGGCCGACCGGTGGAGGGCACCTGGCGGTCGCACCAGGTCCCCATCCCGGAGGCCAGGACCAACCCCGAGCACCTCCGGCTGCTGGAGTCGTGGATGCGCAGCTACCGTCCCCAGGAGCTGTTCGACGAGCAGGGCCGGCTCGCCCCCGAGCTGGCCGAGCTTCCCCCCCGAGGGCACCGCCGCATGAGCGCCAACCCCCACAGCAACGGCGGGAGCCTGCTCCAGGAGCTGTCGCTGCCCGACTTCCGCGACTACGCGGTGGCGGTCCCCAAGCCGGGGGCGACCACCTCCGAGCCGACCCGGGTGTTGGGGGCCTTCCTGCGCGACGTGATGCGGCGCAACCCGCGCACCTTCCGCCTCTTCGGTCCCGACGAGACCGCCTCCAACCGGCTCGAGGCGGTGTTCGAGGCCACCGGCCGGGCCTGGGAGGCGGAGACCCTCCCCACCGACGAGCACCTGGACCCCGACGGCCGGGTCATGGAGGTCCTCTCCGAGCACCTCTGCCAGGGCTGGCTGGAGGGGTACCTCCTGACCGGCCGGCACGGGCTCTTCAACTGCTACGAGGCCTTCGTCCACCTCGTCGACTCGATGTTCAACCAGCACGCCAAGTGGCTCAAGGTGACCCGGGGCATCCCCTGGCGGCGGCCGCTCGCCTCCCTGAACTACCTCCTCTCCTCCCACGTCTGGCGGCAGGACCACAACGGCTTCTCGCACCAGGACCCGGGCTTCATCGACCACGTGGTCAACAAGAAGGCCGAGATCATCCGGGTCTACCTCCCGCCCGACGCCAACTGCCTGCTCTCGGTGGCCGACCACTGCCTGCGCAGCCGCCACTACGTGAACGTGATCGTGGCCGGCAAGCAGCCCTCGCCCAACTGGCTCGCCATGGAGGACGCCGTCCTCCACTGCACCCGAGGGATCGGGATCTGGGACTGGGCCAGCAACGACCAGGACGGCGAGCCGGACGTGGTCCTGGCCTGCTGCGGCGACGTCCCCACCCTCGAGACCCTGGCCGCGGTCGACCTGATCCGACACCACCTGCCCGACCTCAAGGTGAGGGTGGTGAACGTGGTCGACCTGATGCGCCTCCAGCCTCCCAGCGAGCACCCCCACGGGCTCTCCGACGCCGAGTTCGACGCCCTCTTCACCACCGACCGGCCGGTGGTGTTCGCCTACCACGGCTACCCCTGGCTCATCCACCGGTTGACCTACCGTCGGCACAACCACGACCACCTGCACGTGCGCGGTTACAAGGAGGAGGGCACCACCACCACCCCCTTCGACATGGTCATGCTCAACGACCTCGACCGCTTCCACCTGGTCATGGACGTCATCGACCGGGTCCCAGGGCTGGCCGGCCGGGCCGGGCACGTGCGTCAGCTGATGGCCGACCGCCGCCTGGCCGCTCGCGCCCACACCCGCCTCGAGGGGGAGGACGCCCCCGAGATCCGCAACTGGACCTGGCCCCACGCCTGATGCGGATCC
>DATGLL010000028.1:0-6902 GCA_035294145.1 Candidatus Dormiibacterota bacterium
GGCGGTCACACCGGCCGGGGACCGCGCCGGGGCGTCCACCAAGATCAGGTGACCAACTCGCCGGGCCGGGACGGGGAGCTTGCCCGACTGGAACCAGCGGGAGGCGGTCACGGGGTGGATGCCTTGCTCGCGCGCCCACTGCTTCAAGTTCATGGAAGTGGATTGTAGTGCATAGGAGCGTCAGCTGTTGTTAACCCCGTGGCCGCACCCCCCGCCCCGTGCGATCGGCTCCAAGCGCGACCTCACCGCGCGAACCCGACCAGCACCCGTCCCCCGACCTCGTAGAACTCGGCGTGCACCTCCGCGCCGGCGGCCGGCTCCCCGCCCCCCACCAACCGACCGAACATCCTGGCGCCCTCCTCGAGATCGACCGCCAGGATCGTGTAGGGGACGTCGGTGGCGAAGGCCGGGCTCAGGGCACGGTTGACGACCACCCAGGAGTAGATGTGACCACGCCCACAGGACTCCACCAGCTCGACGGAGACGCCGCCGCAGCGAGGGCAGCCAGGCGTGGGCGGGAACCAGGCCCTCCCGCAGTCGCGGCAGCGGGGCAAGAGCAGGCGACGCTCGGCGAGGGCCTCCCACCAGGCGCGGCTGTCCTCGTCGACCTCTGGAGCGATGAAGCCGGGCTGGATCATCCGCGCGCCAGCACCAACGCGGAGCCGTCCATCATCCCCCCGGAGGTGACCACGCAGACGTCGTGGCGCGGCACCTGCCGCGCGCCTCCCCGGCCCTGGATCTGGAGGACGGCCTCCGCCACCGTGTTCATGCCATGCAGGTACCCCTCGCAGAGCAGGCCACCGTTGGTGTTGGTCGGCAGCCTGCCGTCCACCCAGGTCTGACCCGATCGCACGAACGCACCGGCCTCGCCCCGGCCGACGAAGCCGAGCCCCTCGAGGCCGAACAGGACCGTGCTGGTGAAGCAGTCGTAGATCTCAGCGAAGTCGACCTGATCGGGCCCGATCCCGGCCGACCTCCAGAGGTCGCCGGCGAGCAGGCTGGTGTAGTTGCGCGAGTAGTCCGGCCAGAGCAGGGCGTCACCGATGTCGAGCCCTGACCGCCGGCCGAGGCGGTAGGCCGCGCCCTGGATCACGGCCGGGTCGTGCCGCAGACGGCGGGCCAGCTCGAGCGAGGTCACGAGCACCGCGCACGCGCCGTCCACCTCGCGCGTGCAGTCGGGGACCCGATAGGGGTCGGCGACGAACGGCGAGGCCAGGTAGTCGTCCAGGGTGAGGGGCTCGCGGAGGATGGCGCGCTGGTTGCGTTCCGCGTACCGGCGCTGGGCGATCGCGACCGCCGCCAGGTCCTCGTAGCCGGCGCCGGTCTCGATCATGTAGCGACGCGCCCACATGGCCATGTACTGGGGATAGGCCGTGAACCCGATGGGGTAGCGGTACTGGGCACCAGGCCCCGGGAACTGCGACGAGCCAACCCGGATGCCGCTGCGGCCGTTGAGGGCACGGTAGACGAGGACGGCGTCGGTCAGCCCGCTCGCCACCGCCATGGCCGCGTGCATCACGAGGAAGCTCGGCGCCTGGCCGCCCAGGTTGAGATCGAGGACGTAGGCGAGCGGGCCGAGGCCGAGGACGGTCGCGACCGCCTGGCCGGGGACCGAGTCGTTGAGGAGGCTGAAGCTGGCGATGCCGCCGACCCGCTCACGCTCCAGGCCGGCGTCCTGGAGGGCCTCCCGGCAGGCCTCGACCGCCAGGGAGAGCACGCTTCGGCCGGAGGAGCGCGAGAGCCGGGTGTACCCCACGCCGGCGATCGCGGTGCAGCCGAGGAAGCTCGGACGCCTCGCCCCCATGGCTAGCGCCCGCGAAAGCGCGGCCGGCGCTTCTCCTGAAAGGCCCGGAGGCCCTCGCGCGCGTCCTCGCTGGTCAGGCAGTAGTAGGCGTTGCGCTCGCGCTCCAGGCGCAGCCCCTCCTCGACGCCGATGCCGCCGGCCCAGGTCGCGTTCATGACGTACTTGGCGCTCGCCATCGCCAGCGGGCTCCGCTCCGCGGCGGCCGCCGCGAACTCGAGGCCGGCCGCCAGCAGCTCCCCATCGGGGACGACTCGGTTCACGATGCCCCACTCCCGCGCCTCCTCGGCGCTCAGCCAGCGTCCCGAGAACACCAGCTCGCGGGCACGGGCGGGGCCGACGACCCGGGGCAGCAGGGTGAGCACCCCGCCGCCTCCCATCTGCCCATAGGTGAGGTGTCCGTCGCCGATCCGCGCCGAGGCGGCGGCGAAGGCGAAGTCGCAGGAGAGGATGAGCTCGAGGCCGCCCGCCGCGGTGATGCCGTTGACGAGGGCGACGACCGGCTTGCTCATCTTGGAGATGAACTGGAAGGTGCGATGGAGGTCCTCCAGGAAGGCCGGGAAGGCCACCGGGTCGGCCTGCAACGCCACGTAGCTCTTGAGGTCGCCGCCGGCGCTGAAGGCACGGCCGCGTCCGGTGATCAGGACGGCACGGACGGCGACGTCGGCCTCGACCTCGATCAGGAGCTGCTCGAGGCGGCTCACCGTTGGCCAATCGATGGCGTTCAGCTGCTCGGGGCGGCTGAGGGTGATGATCGCCGCCACCCCACCCGGCTCGAGCTCGACCTGATCCAGCTCGACCGGGGAGGGCTGGGCCGGGCCGGCCTCAGTCGCCACCGGCGGCCTCCCGATCCCGCCCCAAGATCCTCTCCACCAGGCGGTACTTCTGGACCTTGCCCGTCGACGTCATCGGGATGGCGTCCACCAGCTCCAGCCGCTCCGGTTGCTTGAACCTGGCCAGGCCGGCGGCGTCGAGGTGGGCGCGCACCGACTCCAGGGTGAGCTCCACGCCCTCCGCTGGGACCACGCAGGCGCAGCCGATCTCACCGAGCCGGGGATGCGGGAGGCCGATGACGGCCGCCGCCCTGACGCCCGGCATCCGGAGCAGGACCTCCTCGATCTCGCGGGGCGCGATGTTGAGGCCCCCGCGGATGATGATCTCCTTCAGACGCCCGACCACGGTCAGGTAGCCGTCCTCGTCCATGCTGGCCAGGTCCCCGGACCTGACCCAACCCTCGGGATGGAAGGTGGCCGCGGTGCGCTCGGGGTCGTCGAAGAACCCGACGCAGGTGTTGGGGCCCCGTGTCTGGATCTCGCCGGGCTCGCCGACCACCGGCTGGCCGGCGCCGTCCCAGGTCTGGACCTCCACGCCGTCGACGGCGCAGCCGTCGGTCTCGATCCGCTTCTGCTCAGGCGAGGAGCGACGGTTCCACGTGGCCACGAGCACCTCGGTCGAGCCGTACAGGCGAAGCACGGTCACCCCCTGCCTGGCCGCGGCACGGACCAGCTCGGCGGGCACCGGGGCTCCCCCACACCCGAACAAGGACATGGAGGAGATGTCACCCGCTCCGCGTTGCGCCGCCTCGACGACGTCGCGGAGGAAGGTCGTCGCCGCCAGCGTGTAGGTGCAGCGCTCGGCCTCGATCAGGCGAGCCGCCTCGGCGCCGTCCCAGCGGTCCTGGAGGACGAGCTTCAGGCCGTGGTAGAGCGCCATCCTGACGCCGTAGTTGAACCCGGTCGAGTGCCCGATCGGCGACGGCATCCAGACGACGTCCTCCTCGTCCATCTCGAGCGACGTCCAGGCGGTCCGGACGCTGAAGTTGGTGGTCTGCTCGGTGTGCATGATCGCCTTGGGGCTGGCCTCGGTGCCCGACGTGAAGATCAGCTCAGATACCTCCTCAGCCTTCGGCTCCCGATCCGTCGACGGCGGAAGCGGCTCCCGCTCGAGCACCTGACCGAAAGGGACCCAGCCATCGGGGACGCGGGGGGCTCCCTCCATCGGGACGACGACCCGCGTGGTCAGCTGCGGCACCTCGGAGGCGAGGCCGCCGACCATGGCCACGTGGTCATGGCCACGGTAGGAGTCGGGCAGGAACATGACCCGGGTCCGCCCGACCGCGAGCATGTGGCGCAGCTCCTTGGCCCGGTAGACCGGCAGCATCGGGTTGATGACCCCGCCCACCATGAGGACGCCGAGCGCGACGACGACCGTCTCGTAGCGGTTGGGCAGCTGGACGGCGACCACATCGCCGGGCGCCACCCCCGCCTCGAGCAGGAAGCTCGCCACCCGGAGGGCGTCCCGCTCCAGCTCGGCGTAGGTGCGACGACGTGCTCCGAGCAGGTCGACGACGGCGATCGAGCCCGGCCTGCTGCGCGCGTGCTCATGAACACGCCCGACCAGCGTCGAGCCATCCCAGGCGCCCGAGGCCAGGTACGCCTGCCGGCGCGCGTCGCTGGTGACGACGTCCCGCAGCAACCGGTTACCGGCCCTTGGCGCTGACGTAGACACGGCCTTCTTCAACCTTGACGTGATAGAGGGAGGCGGGGCCGACACGCACGTCGTAGCGGACCACGCGCTCCCCCCCGGGGGTGAACAGCGGCTGGCCGGTCTCGAGATCGAACTCCCAGCCATGGTACGGGCACTTGATCAGGCCGTACTCGTAGCCGAACACGTACTCCCCCGGCGGGGAAGGCAGGAAGGTTCCCCGCACCTCGCCCATGCAGATTGGCCCGCCCTGATGGGGGCAGGTGTTCTTGAGGGCATACCACCGGTCGTCTGGGGTGTGCAGTACCCAGATGTCCCTCCCCGGGATGTTGGTGGGGATGAACCTCGGCTCGCTGAAGTCCTCGACCGCACCCACGTCGAACCAGGCGACCTTGCCGGTGGCCTCGTCCACCACCGGCCTCGCCTCAGGTCGAGCAGCATCACCTCTGATGGCCATGGTCACTTCGGAAGCCGAAGGAACTTGAGCGCGTTGTCATGGAAGACCTTCTGCTGGGTCTCCGGCTTGAGCCGCTTGAGGATCATGTCCGGGCGGTCATTGTCCCAATGAGGGTAGTCGCTGGCGAAGCAGAGGTTGTCGGCGAAGTAATCCTCGATCATCCGCTCCAGGTCCCCCTCACGACGGGGCTCGTCGATCGGCTGGGTCGAGAAGAGGAAGCGATCGTGCACGTACTCGCTCGGCCAGGTCTTGACCCAGGGGCAGTCGGCTCGCAGCTCGCGCCACGACTTGTCCATCCGCCAGCTCATCGGGACCGCCCATGCGAAGCCCCACTCGACCCACATGAACTTGAGATCGGGGTAACGGTCCAGCGCCCCGTTGAAGATCAGGCTCGAGATGCAGGACCAAGGGATCTGCCCCCACTCGACATAGCGCTCGATGTAGCGCTCGGCGATCCCGCAGGCGAACACGGCACCGGTCCCCTGGAACATCGACTCACCGGCACCCGGATGGCAGACGATGTTGAGGCCGTGCTCGACCGCGGCCTCGAAGATCGGATAGTAATGCCGATTGCCGAGACGGATGTTCTGGATGGGCAGGAAGATGCAGGAGACGAACGGGTTCTTGCCGTGCCGTCGGATCTCCTTGACCGCCAGTGAGGGGTCGAGGGGGGAGACGGTCAGCGCATACGTGTAACGGTCATCCCTTCCTTGCCAATGATCGAGGATGTACTCATTGCAAGCGGAGACCAGGACCGCACTATGGTCGGGGTCGACCGCCGCGATCGCAAGCGTGGAGGCGATGATCTCGATCAGCAGCCCGTGCTGCACGTTGTAGCGATCGAGGTGCTGCTTGGCCACGAACTGGGGGTCGGTGCCCGGCGTGCCGCCACCGGGAGGGATGGCGTCACGCATGACCGGGACCTCGATCGGGTGCAGGTAGCGCCCTCCGCCAGGGCGGAGCGGGCCCCGAGCGTGCGGTCTGATCTTCTCCTGCCAAGCCTTCGGCATGTAGGGCAAGAGCACCTCTAGCCCGCCGGCGATGCTGGGGTGGATGTCCACGTCGTTGATCGGTCGGAGCGCCGTCCTGGCCTCAGCCGGCGCCTCAAGGTCTTGAGTCGCCACCGTCATACCTCCTCGCCCCTCCTGGGTCACGCCTCCTACTCCCATTCTTCGCCCATTTTAGGGCTTCTCCTTCGAAAGGTCAAATGAAAATAAAGAAAATCGAAACTAATTTCGGCGTACTGACCCTTATCATCGCAGAGTTTCCCATATCAAGAATCAATGTCGTGAATCACGACGAGATCAACGGCCATGTGGGCCTTGCTCGTCGCCTGCGATCCTCCCCATCCATAGGGCCGGTTGGGGGGTAACAACGGCTGACGTGTCCACACACTACAATTCACTTCCGTCAACTCGAAGCAGTGGGATCGCCAGCAAGGCATCCCTCCCGTCACCGCCTCCCGCTGGTTCTCGTCGGGCACGCTTCCCGTCCCGGCCCGGCGAGTCGGTCACCTGATCCTGGGGGACGCCCCGGCGTGACCGCCCGCTCGCGTGTCCGCTGCCGATCGACGCTCCGATCTGGACCGGCAGGTGGCAGGTGGTGCCGCTTGGGCGGCCCAGGAGGGGCTCGTCGTCGGGCGCCTCGTGACCGCCTCGCGCGGTTCGGGGCCGAGGAGGTGGAGGCTGCACTCGCCGCTCAGGGCCGGCGGCTGGGGGGGTCGATCCCTCCGAGGTCGACGAGGACCTGGTCCGAGACGTAAGCGAGCTCCTGAGCGGCCTCTGTGCCCGGCCCGACGGCCGGCGTGCCGCCGCCCATCGGGCGGCCCGGGGCGATGGCGGCGCTCCCGCACGATGGCCCGGAGGGGTGCCCCACAAGGGGTCCCCATCGGAGCGCGCTCCGATGGGGTCCCCAGGCCGGCCTCGTGGGGAGCCCCGTAGGTACGCGGCCCCGGAGCAATGGCAGACCATCCGGCGGCAGTGGGGCGGCCGCCGCTCCGCCGCCAACTGGGCGGTCCGAACCCTCAAGGCCGATCTCGACGCCTACCGCGAGTCCGGCGCATCGAAAGCGCCGCCGTCGTGCTCCGGTCTCCGCTGGCGCTGGAACCGGGCCAAGCAGGCCGAGGTGGATCAAGAGACGGGCGAGGTCTGGTGGCCCCAG
>DATGLL010000029.1:0-4505 GCA_035294145.1 Candidatus Dormiibacterota bacterium
TGCCAGCGCACCCGATCGCCCCGGATGATGAAGACCCCGGCCGGGCGGGCCTCGCCGCCCCAGCCGCCGCCCCGTCGGGCCCCCTCGCCACCTTGCTCGCTGCCGCCCCCACCCCCGCGGACCACGGCCACGGGGACGACGGTGGCCCCGTCGCGGTCGATCGGCTCGCCGAACACGCGGCGCACGGTGAGCTGGTCACGCACCTGCTCGAGGATCTGCCTGGCATCCATGGCCTCACGATACGTCGCTGGCACCGCCGCCTCCCGATCGGGGATCGTGAGGGCTCCGAGCGCGCATCGGCGAGTCACTCACCCCCAGCCATCTCGGGGTGGGCTTCGCGAACCTCCCGCTTCCTCGCCACTTGACCGGCGCGCTGGGCCTTACGGCGTCCCACATAGCCAGCGTCATGGGTCCCGGCCAACCGCGTTGTGAGGCAGTGGATCCCCGGTCCCCGGAGAGCGTTGGAGTAGGCCTGGGGCTTGACGCCTCTTGCCTCCTTGGCCCGGCAGCGCGCCGACCCTCGCACGCGACGCAAGATCCGGCCCGGCTTCGACCGCCTCCACGCCAACAGGGCAGAGGCAGGCGTGACCTCGATCACCCTCTTGGCGATGGCGACCGTCGCCGCGGGCACGCCCTTCACCCCACCCCGACCGTCAGGGCGGGATCAGATGCCCCTGCCGGGACGGGCCACCTCGACCGGAAGGCCACCGCCCGCTCTCCGCACCGTACGGCAAGGATGCTCGCCCGGCCCTGCTGCCCCACCGCTCTCGGCGCCCAGCCGCTCCTGGGTCCGCATGCTCAGGATCCGGAGCGGGGCACGTGCCGACGATCGGCGTCATCCCGTATCTGCCCCGTCGGGCACGTGACTCGGTTGGGGTCTTGCCCCTTGCCCGGGAGACGAGAGAGCCCCGCGCACCGGCCCGCGAGCGTGCCAGCGCGGGACCTCGATGCCCTCGGAGAACGTCTCCTGGACGATGGTTCCCCCCCCCGTAGAGCTGCCGGAGCCTCCAGGCCCCCGACCGGGATGACCTTGCCCATCTTGGAGACCGAGAGCTTGCCCGTACGGGACCGCTGCCAGCGCCGGGAGGCGCGCGTCCTCGATCCCGTTGGCGAAGGCTTCCTTGGAGGGGACCCCGCGAAGCAGGCTTGGCGGGGACCCCTTGGCGATCTGGGGCCACCAGTCAGCGGGATCCCTCGGCTCTGACGCCGTTAGGTCGTATCGGCACGGCTGGGCGGCGCCGTCGAGGTGGGACGATCTTCCTCGGTCGGTGGATGCGTGTGACCGCGGGCCCGCTTGCCCTCTGGGTAGGATGCAGGCAGACCGTGGAGCTGAGGCCGTGCTCGTGATCGAGATCCGATGAGCCGAGGAGGAGAGGCGCCCGCCGAGCGGGTGCGGCTGGATCGGTGGCTTTGGGCAGCCCGTTTCTTCAAGACCCGGGCGCTGGCGAGCGAGGCGGTTGAAGGCGGCAAGGTGCACCTGAACGGAGAGCGGGTGAAAGCCGCCCATGCCGTGCGACCTGGGGACCGGCTGGAGATCCGGCGTGGTTTTGAGCAGCTGGAGGTCGTGGTGCGGGCGTTGGCCGAGCAGCGCGGGCCGGCGCCCGCAGCTCAGCAGCTCTACGAGGAGACGGCTGCCAGCCGCGCCCGGCGCGAGGCCGAAGCCGAGCAGCGCCGGCTGGGGGCGGCGCTGGCACCACGCCCCTCGGGTCGGCCGGACAAGCGCTCTCGCCGCCGCATCATCCGGTTCTCCCGGGGGGAGGGCTGAGCGGCCCACGACCACGGGCCGGTCAACCGCCTCGCCTTCGGCCGGCGGCAGCCAGCTGGGAAAGGCCGGCGACGATGTCTCGTGCCAGCGTCCCCCCTCCGGGGACCAGCCTCGGGTCGGTGACCACGCCCAGACCCATGCGTCGGCCCAAGGTCAGCATGCCGATCGAGAGGCCGAGGGATGGGGCCAGGGGTAACAGCGGGTAGGCGCCGGCCAGGGGGGCGCCTAGCAGCAGGGGGCGTTCGAGCAACCCCGGCACGTCAGAGACGATCAGGTGGGCGAAAGGCAGGCGGGCCAACGCCCGGGTCAGGGGCGCCGTGAGGGGGGTGGCGAGCAGCTCGGTGCTGGCCAGCGCCGTGGCCAGCGCTGGGGCTTCGTGCCATCGGCGTCCGGCAGCCTTCTCCTCCTGCACTTGACGCAGGCATCCCACCGGCGACCGTCCCAGCGCCAGGTCGACGAAGATCGCGCCGACCCGGTTGGCGGGCCCGTTGCGGAGGCCTGGGATCGCGACCGGCAACATGACCCGAAGCCGTCGCCCAGCCACCTGGGCGCCAGCCCGGCGCAGGTAGCGGTCGAGCCCCAGGGCCACGGCAGCCAGGGCCACGTCGTCGACCGTTCCGCCCAGTCCCCGTCGCGCTTGCTCGATCAGGTCCAAGGGGAGGTCGGCAGTGGCGAGCGCCCGCCGGGGCCCGACCCGCCCGTTGAACGGTCCCGGCGGCACGAGTGGCCCGCGGGCCAGGTAGCGCGCGATCCCGGCCGCCGTCGCCACGACCCGGCTGAGGCCCTGGTCGGCCTCGCGCCCAAAGGCGGGGCGAACGCGAGGCCTGTTCGCTCGGCCGGCATCGGTCTGAGCCGGAGGTTCGTCGAAGAGGGTGGCCACGGTCTCGACCGCCGCCATACCGTCTCCCAAGGCGTGATGGAGTTTGACGAGCAGCGCCTGCTGCCCCCCTGGGAGGTCGTCGATCAGCGCCATCTCCCAGAGCGGCCGAGAACGGGGGAGGGGCTGGGCGTGGAGGTGGGCGGCCAGGGTGAGCAGGTGACGGTGGCTGGCGCGGTGGGCCAAGCGATGGAGGCTCAGATGGTGGTCGAGGTTGACCTGGGGATCCACGGCCCACTGCGGCCGCTCAAGGCTGAGAGGGGGCATGAGTGGCCGTCGCCGTAGCTGGGGGAGCAGAGGCAGGCGTTCATGGACGCGATCTCGCAGCTCCTCAAGGCGGATCAGCCCCTGGGCGCGTTGGGCGGAGTCCAGAATGGCCAGTCCGGCCACGTGCATGGGGAGGCCTGCTTCTTCCAGGACGAGGAAGGCGGCATCAGTCGTGGCCATGGGCTCCGCCTCCAGCCTCTGACGTGGCCTGGTCGAGGCCATCCCCTGCTCGCTCCTGGCGTCTCTGTTTCCCCTGACTCGTGGGGCGTGGCGATCCCCTGCAGAGGCTACCGGCTCTAGAGGCTGGCCGTCGGGGCTGAGTTCCCAACGCTGGCGTTCTTCACGTGGGAGCCTACGACGGCCCGGGTGAGCCGTCATCAGGGGGACTGCAACAGTTGATCGTTGCGGGAACCATCACCTGCAACCGCGAACCTGGAGGAGTGGGCAGGAACCCAAGGGGTCCATCCCAAGACCGCCTCTCGCCAGGACCGGGAGGGCACGACGCCGGTCCCGGGAGGGCGTGGGGGACGTTCGCTCCCACAGGGGACGCCCCCGCCCCAAGGCTGGCCGCGGGGCCGGGCACGCCCGGGTGCGCCGAGCCGGCCGGATCCGGAGCGGCAGGGGGCGGGGTGGTGGCCTGGGCCAGCGCTCGAGGGCCGGCTGTCGGGCAGGTGGGGGGCGAGGTCGGCTCCGAGCGGGACGGGAGAGGTCGGAGGCTCCTGGCCCGGTGGCGAGGCCCCTCCGTGACCCCCGTCGTGGTCGAGCGCCGAGACCGCCTCGCCCGGTTCGGGGCCGAGGAGGTGGTGGTCGCATTGGCCGCTCGAGGCGGGTGGTGGGGGTCGATCCCTCGGCGGCAACGGTCGGCCGGACAGTAAGCCTGGGAAAGCTCTCCATGCTGACTTAGCCGACTCACAGATTGGCCGGCTGGCCTTCTCGGGAGCCGTCTTGCCGGGTGGTGGGGCGTCGCGCTCTCCGGACGTGCCGCCTCGCCTGGCCAGATGGCTGGCCGCGACGTCGGGTGCCAAGAGCTTCCTTCCAAGGGCCGCCGTCGGATGAGCGCCAACCTCCACGCCAACGGGGGCGCCCTGCTCCGGGAGCTGTCCCTCCCCGACCTCCGGGAGCACACGGTGCCGGCCCCGAGGCCAGGAGCGACCCGGGCCGAGCCGACCCGTGTCTGGGAACCTTCTTACGCGAGGTACGTGACGCAACCCGCGGATGCCTCCTCTCCTCGGCCCCGACGAGAGGGCCTCCAACCGCCCGGACGTGGTTCTCCATGGGAGGCCAGCCGTGCCATCTTCGTCAACACCTGCCGCTGCTGTCGGCGGCGCGGACGTCGTGCCCATCGTCCACCGGATCCCCGGCTCCCCTGTCCCCAAGCCCTCCCTCGTCCTCCCAGGTCGGGCCGCCCCCGCGGGATCAACAGCCCCCGCGGCCGTTCCGCACCCAGCCCATCCGCCCGATCGGGGTCGCCGGCTCGGTCCGGGCCTCGGTCGAGAACGGCCTGGTGACCCTGGAGGGAGAGGTGGAAAGCCCCCTCCTGGCCCACCTCCTCTCCCGACTCGCCCAGGGCGTCGAGGGCGTGGTCGGCGTCAACTC
>DATGLL010000030.1:0-6668 GCA_035294145.1 Candidatus Dormiibacterota bacterium
GCGCGTACCTCGTCGGCGCGGTGAAGCAAGAGGACCGTAGCACCCACCTCCCCCACTCGCGCTCGTCATCCGATAGCCAGGAGGGTGTGGCTGCCAACCGCCGTCTGGTCCCGCCGTGGCCGCCCGCAAGCACGACAGAGCGCGGAGAGGAGCCGGCGCCGATCGCCTACCTGCGCAGCTGCGTGCGCAAGCCCAGAACGAGGGCCAGGCCGTCGTTGACCTCCTCGAGCAACGGCACCGGCAGCTCGCCCGCGATCTGCTCGTCCAGGTGAAGGGTCCGGTCGATGGTCAGCACCTGGCTCACGTTGACCACCGCATCGCGATCCAGACCCGCCGTGCCCGCCGGCAGCAGCACGTTCCCCGGGCGCTCAGCCAGCGCGGTGTTGCTGGTGATCGTGGCCACGGTCGTCGTGCGCAGCCGGGATCGATTCATGAAGTCGGCGCTCACGACCAGGACTGGGCGTCGCCCGCCGGGGGCCGAGCCCTCAGATGGGGGCAGGGCTGCCCATCGGACCTGGCCGCGACGGATCACCATGTCCATTCCGTGGCCGTGGCCCTGGCCTGAGCCGCGACCAGCCCCTCGTCGAGGTCGTCCCGGGCAACGGTCGCGTCCACCCGCGCCGTGAGCTCCTCCTCCAGCTCCTTGCGCAGATACTCCGCGAGCGCGGCCGCGTAGAGCTGGCTCCGGGTGACCTTGAGCTGGCGAGCTTTGCGTTCGGCCAGCTGGAACACGTCGTCGGGGATCGATACCGCCACTTTCATACCGTTGTCATACTATCCGAAAGCCATTGGTCATACCGGAGGTGAGGAGACCAGGCCCAGAACCAGCACCCGAGGTCAGTGATTCGCCCACGAAGGCCGGGGCGCGCCGCAGGCGCCCGCCGTGGGGTGAGGGTCAGGTTGTGCGGCCGAGCTCAGCGGCACGATCATGGCAGGCTCCCAGCGGCGATTATCTGGTTCGCCAGCGCTGTGCCTAACCCGACCGCGGGGTTAGGTGGTGCGGCTGCACTCGAAACCGGTGGTGGGCCGCGGTGGACTCGAACCACCTACCTCCGGGTAGCGAGCACTCAGCGCTGCGCCCAGCCATTCTAGCAGCATGGATCAACGCCTACGCAATGCCCGGAATTAGGTTGTGTGGCCACGCAAAGACGGATGATTCCTACCTCTTGGAGGGATGGCTACTCTGGAGGCAACTTGCACCAACCTGAATCCATGACCAGACTGCTACAAATCTCAGAATGATTAATCCATCGACGTGGACCGAAGACCTGAAGGTCGAGACAAGATCATCCCAGTAACGCGTAACGGCCGGCACCAGACCGTGCGCAGCCCGACCGCGATGCTCCCTTGCACCACCTGCCAAAGGCCGGAGGCGAGGTGCCGGCTCAAAGCTAAGAGGCTGCGCGGATAGGCGCGGCGGCGTCACGGACATTGGGTGGGGCGCGTATCCCAGCGATAGCGACCCAGGCCTCGCGGATCAGGCGCCGGAGCGTGATGATGGCGTGGGCGAAGCTGAGCCAGAGTTCGATCACCGCCGGCACGCGCTCGGTGCCGCGAGCCAGCTTGCGGAAGTTGCTCACCCAGGAGTTGGTGCGCCCCACCGGCCAGCGCTGGCCGACCTGGATCGGAGCTGGTTTGCCGCGCTTGGCGACCTGACCCCGCAGCTCGCGGGCGGCCAGCTCGGCCTCGGTCTTGGGGGAGTCGTCGCCTCGATCGAGATGCACGGTGGGAGGCTCGGGCAGCGTGGAGGCCAGCAACACCGAGTCATGCCGGCTGGCTGGCGCCAGCACCGCGCCCAGGGGGATGCCTTTGGCCTCGGTCAGGGTGGAGCGCTTGATGCCCGGGTTGCCTCGATCGACCGGGCTACGGCCGACGGACTCGCCCCCGCCGGGGGCCTTGGTGATGCAGTCGGACCAGGTCGGAGGGTTCCAGGCCGATCACGGCGTCGTAGGCTTCCAGCACGATCTGCTCCAAAACTGCGGGAACCCACCGGCAGCCAGACACTCGTCGTGATGAGCGCGACGCATGGGCACCCCATCGGCGGGTCCCCATCGGAGCTTGCTCCGATGGGGTGCCCGATACGGGTTCCGATGGGGTGCCTGTGGTCGCCGAGCAGGGGTGGTCGGCGATCTCGCGGTCGTTGCCGCCGAACCCGAGCAGCGGGACCAGCTTGTCGAAGACCACGCGGTCGGGATACGTGGACGGTGGCAGCCCAGGGGTGAGACACCTGTGGCCGGGGTGGACGGGCGGAGCACTGGACTCACAGCGGTTCGAGGAAGCATGATGGGACGGCAGGCATCGGCGCTCCGGTGGTCGTGGACGTGTGGTGATGTCGTGACCACCAACGGGTCCGATGGCTGCTTGGCTACGTCTCGTTGCCGCCTATCCGCGCAGCCTCTAAGGGAGGCGCGCTCTGGAGCAAGTCGAAGAACCGCGGTCGGAGCCAGTACACCAGCGGAGCCTCGGAAATCGCCAGGAAATCAGCCGGCGTGGGGGTGGAGGCGATCGGGTGGGTGGAGCGGGCCGCGGTCATGGGTGGACCTCTTCAGGCAGCCGGGCGAGGGCGAGCGCTGTCTCCGTCTCCTCCCGGGACGGTTCCTCGGGCTCACCGGGGTAGCGGTACTTCCAGGCGAAGTCCGTCAGCACCGCGGCTCGCCGGAGCGGTGGTTCGAGGGTCCGATCCACCTCCACACACAAGCCCCCGATCTCGGTGAGGTTGTGCGTCTTGCGGAACGGTCGACTGTGCCAGGTGAGGAAACCTTTCATGGCTTTCTCGGCCGCCTGCTGGCAGTGAAAGACCGCCCCTCGCAGCAGGGGCGGGGCCGCGGTCAGATCATGCTCGGCCTCGCGCAGGTCGTCGATAGCGCGGACGAGCCACGCCCGCGTCTCAGCCACGAGCTCCGGGTCATGCCACATGGAGCACTTTTCCTTCCCGCAGCACAGTCGCTGGCAACGAGCAGACAACCCGGGCCCGACGCTCGAACGGTGACTTCCTCCAGACAATGACGTCAGCAGCCGTGCCCGTGCCCCAGAGAACCTCGTAAGCCAGGCTGCTTTGCGTCCGCTCCTGGGGCGCATCGTCGGGCACCACCACCAGCAGGTCATAGTCGCTGTCGGGCCCGGCCTCGCCCCGTGCCACCGACCCGAAGAGGTAGACGCGCTCCGGCTGGTAGGCATCGACGAGCCGCCGCACGATCTCCGCCAGAGCTGGGTGTTGCGCGAGGATAGGATCGCTCATGCTGACCACTCCGTCTCAGTTCCGAAGGACCGTCCGCCCAGCCAGCCTGGGCGTGCGCCCCGATACCGATCCGTGCCTCATGCCTCGATGCGGATCACCGTCTCGCCGGCGAGCCCAGGCTCGGGAGGTTCTGAAAGGTGGCAGTGCAGGAGCTCGAAGCCGATCACTGGGGTGGCAGCGTCTTTCATCACGACCAGCTCCTCGGCCGTCTCCTCACAGATGTGCTCCTCCGCCGGATCGCCGAGCCATACGGTGCGCGTGTGGCCCACCGCGTCGTGGATCACTTTCTTGTCCATACACCGCTCTCTTTTACATACCAGGGCGTCTTTCCGCTCACCACTCGGGAGCCCGGAACCCACAGGGGATCTGGAGCCAGCGGCTGGAGGCTGCTGTCCCTCACCCGGTCCCAGCCGCCCAGCGCCTCAAGCTGGCCGACCATTGCCCCATCGGCCGATGACTGAGCATGCGCGAGAACGCGATCTGCCTGAATGGACGGCTCTTGCCCCCAAGGTTCACAGTGTCCCCGAAGACATCGGACGCCCGGTCCCAAAGCACGCGCCGCAGGCGACCCAGGCCGTATCGCGTATCACCGCCGATGCTGAGCACGTCGATCTGCTCGAGGCCCACGGCCAGGTCCGTACCATTACGTACGAACACATAGCCCACCAGCGCAACCGACTTCGCCTCATCCGTTGTGCAGTCTCGCCAGTGCTGGCCAATACATTCGGTCTCGTGCAGCGTGCCCTCTGCGGCCGTAGCCGAGGCGTGGTCGATGGCGGTGCCGGACCGCGCCAGGAGCAACCGCGAGCGCAGCTCGCGATCGGAGACGGAGTTATTGCCGTTCGCATCATGCTCACGCTGCCAGACAAGTCCTTTGGCGTTTTCGTAGCGTGGCAGCCAGGTGCACCAGCTCCTGTTGGTCTCCTCGGCCGGGAAGAGATACGTCAGCCGCACGTCCTTACGGACACCCTCGCCGACCTCTGCGTAGGCTGGGAAGCCCATCGCCTGCCGCCGAGCAAGCTCGGCGGTCAGCGCGCCCCAGAGGTTGCGCGCCGGCACGTACAGGCGACAGCGGTTGAGGCTCCCCGACGGCGGCAGGCCGATCGAAAGCGGCGCCTCCAGCTTCCAGGTCCAGCGGGAAAGCGACCAGCTCATGGGCCTCTTCTCGCACCATCACGCGCCTTTGGCGTGGTAGCGCCCGTAGACCAGCGCCTGGCGCAGCAGGTCACGGGCGAAGAGCAGCCTATCCAGGTCTTTGCCGAGCCTCTGCAACGCCTGCCACATATCGCCGGTGGCGAGCAGCGGCGAGCCGGTCGGCGTCTTCTGAAGAAACGCCGTGCTGGCGTCGCAGACTACTTCGGCCGGCTGCTGTTCCCTGCCTCTCCTAGTTCTCAGGAAGAGAAAGTATGCGTAGACCCCTTGCTCCTCCAGGACCGACAGCGCATCGGTAAGGAGCGCTTCTTCGACGCCCTGTCGTTCGGCGAGCTGCTTGCCCAGCTCGGCACACTTGAGATCCAGGTTCTCCATCATGACACCCCCAGCTGCGCAGCAGGCTGGCTGGCCGATTGGCCGGACTGGACTGCAGGCGGCGCGGGACTCTGCGTGTCGAGGACCCGAAGCCTGCCCATCCCCCGCGTGCCCATGCCACCGACGCCCAGGTGCTCGAGGTACGGGTGCGCCTCGGCGACGACTTTGTGGACATCGTCGATCGTGGCTGTCTGACCGTTACCTTTGAACGCTACGGACAAGGAGCTGATGGCGAAATGGCCCGGATTCTTGCAGGTGACCTCCCAGAAGAGCAGTGTCGCGCGGGGGAGCGCCTCGTAGGTGAAGAGCGCGCCCTCCTCGGCTGCGCCGGTCGAGGGGTCGATGGCCACGGAGGTACGCACTTCCAGGTTACTGTTGACCACGTGGCCGAAGAGCTTGTCGGGCAGAACGCCTAGGCCCTGGAGAATCTCGTCCGGGACGCCGAGTCCTTGCAGCCGCTCCCGCACATTCTGCCAGTCTGACAGGGTCTTCACCGGCAACAGCAGCCAGCCGAGGTTGAGCGGCTGCTGGCTGTCCTGCTCGTGGTAGAGGGCGTCCTCCGCCACGCCACCAATCCTCACTCCCGCTCCTCGCAGCGCCATCGGGCAGGTCACCCAGCGCGGGCCCCCCCGTGTGGCCACAGGGAACAGGAGCACGTGCGCGTCGCTGAAGGCGGCCAGCCCGGCGAAGCCCCCGGCGCTGTCCTTTCCCCGTGCGAAGCCGAAGACCGTGCAGATCGGGCAGGTAGCCTGCCCGCAGTGCCCGCCCGAGCCGTCGGAGCGAGGCTGGCCCAGCCCGGCGCAGCCAGGATACCTTTCCTTAGCCATCGCCGCGTAGGTCCGATAGACGCCAGCCAGGCTCGACCCGGGAACCTTGGGGATCCGCGTGACCGGGTCGCGCACGATCGTAAGGTCCACGCGGCCCAAGCGGGCCCCGCCGGTACCCACGTGGACGGGGTCCAGCGCCAGCCCAACGTGGGGAAAGGTCTGGTAGCTGTCAGGCATGCGTCACCTCACCGACCCGTTCTTTGAGCACCGAGAGGTGCCAGTCGAGCGTCCAGGCAAGCGTGCCATCGTCGGCGGCCTCGCCCAGAGCCTCAAGGGCCGCACCGCCCACGGCGAGATGGTCAGCCAGGACCGCCCTGGCCAGATCGCGCCAGGCCTCTCGCCCGCCAGGCATCCACCGCCGTCAACGCTTTGCCAGCACTCCCGACGCGCCACCAGCTCGGCCCGCGCGCCGTACAGGGCGGTTAGGCTCGGCGCCGTGCGCTCGATCAGCCGCCAGACGTCGCGCATGCGGGACCACTCCGCCAGCGGGTGCATGCCTATCGGCTCAAACCGCCGCCCGGTGCTGTCGAGGAATACCGTCGCCACGTGCGCTGGCTCCATCCGGACGCCATCGCCCGGCCGGAGGTCCTGGGCGTGGCGATAGACCTGACCATCGGGGTGTTGGAAATCGCGCGGGAAGCGGACGGTATAGTCTTCGACTGCCAGGTACGGGTAGAAGACGTCGGTTCGGCCGTCGGGCAGCGTGACCAGCATGGTGTGCAGCTCCGTGCCGCCGCAGGAGCGCTTGAGCGCCAGGGTAGCGACGCCCGATCGCACGTCGCGCGCGGTGACGCGCCACCATTCGCACGGCGCGTGGCGGAGTGTGTCCTCTACGTTACGGGTGGCCTCGACGACCGCCTGGAAGGGGAGTGTCCGCGGAAAGGCGATGATCCCGGCCCACAGGGGGAGCCGCTCCCAGACCCGGGCGAACTGCTCGTTCCACGCCTCGATCGCCCTGTCGAGACAAGCTGACGCGGCCTCCAGCGGCACCAGGACGCGGAAGCGAAGCGGGTCAACAACAGCTGAAGCGTCCATACACTACAATCCACTTCCATGAACTTGAAGCAGTGGGCGCG
>DATGLL010000031.1:0-31084 GCA_035294145.1 Candidatus Dormiibacterota bacterium
GCCCAAGTGGCGACACGCGCCACCTGCCGATCCAGATCGGGACGCTGATCCGCAGAGGACACGCGAGCGGGCGGTCACGCCGGCCGGGGACCGCGCCGGGGCGTCCACCAGGATCAGGTGACCAACTCGCCGGGCCGGGACGGGGAGCTTGCCCGACTGGAATCAGCGGTAGGCGGTCACGGGGTGGATGCCTTGCTCGCGCGCCCACTGCTTCAAGTTCATGGAAGTGGATTGTAGTGTATAGGCGCGTCAGCTGTTGTTAACCCCCTGGCTTCGCCGTAAGCTCGATCCGAGCCGTTTCTCACGTGACCAACCTCGAGCCCATGCAGACCGACTACGAGCGAGCGGCCAAGCTGACGCTTGCCCGCATGAGCGAGCAGCGTCCCCTGGTCCACCACGTGACCAACTGGATCACCGCCAACGACGTGGCCATCGTGACCCTGGCGTATGGGGCCCTGCCGATGATGGCCATCGATCCCGAGGAGGTGGCCGAGGTGGCGGCCTCGGCTCAGGCCCTCGCCCTCAACCTCGGCACCCTCACCCGGTCGACGCTGGAGGTCATGCTGGCGGCGGGGCGCGTCGCGGCCGAGCGAGGGGTCCCCATCGTCCTCGACCCGGTGGGAGCAGGCGCCACCACGTTCCGGACCGCGGCGGCGCAGCGCCTGCTGGCCGAGCTCCCGCTCACCGTCCTGCGCGGCAATCGGGGCGAGATCGGGGCCCTGGTCGACAGGGGAGCCGTGCGCGGGGTGGAGGCGATCGGGGACGAGGACGCCTGCTGGGTGGCCCAGGAGGCGACCCGCCGCTTCGGGATCGTGGTCGCGGTCACCGGCCCGGTGGACGTGGTCGTCGACGGCAGGACGGTGCGCGAGGTGCGCAACGGCGACCCGCTGCTGGCCGCGATCGTCGGCTCCGGCTGCATGGCCACGGCCGCCGTCGCCGCCATGCTGGCGGTGGGCGGGGACCCCGGCGTGCAGACAGCCCTCGCCCTCGCCACCTTCGGCCTGGCGGCGGAACGGGCCGCAGCCGGCTCCCGCGGCCCCGGGACCTTCCGGCCCCGCCTCCTCGACGCGATCGCCGCCCTGCGCACGCAAGGCGTCGATGGCCTGCGCATCACCGACCGGGCAGCCTGAGGCTCCCCCCACCGTCGGTCGGCCCGGGCTCGGGCCGACCTGGCTCAGCGACGACCGCTCAAGGCCCAGGCGCCGGGGAGCAGGCCAGCCGCCAGCAGGATCTTGATCGCGTCCCCGAGCAGGAAGGGCACCGCCCCAAGCAGGACGGCCCGGGCTGGGTCGAGGTGGATCATGGCCACCAGCCAGGTCAGGCCGCCCGCGTAGATCACCAGGTTGCCCGCCGCCATCGCGGCCACGGTTCCCCAGGGCGTCCGATCGAGCCGGAGCTCCGCCAACCGCCCGACCAGCGCCGCCGCCGGCGGGAAGGCGAGCAGATACCCGAACGAGGCCGCGCCGAGCACCGCCAGGCCACCGCTCCCTCCGGCGAACCAGGGAAGGCCGATGATGCCGGCCAGGAGGTAGAGGAGCATGCCGGCCAGGGCACGTCGCCAGCCAAGGGTCATGGCCCCGACCAACACCCCGAAGGTCTGCCCCGTGATGGGAACCGGGGTGAAGGGCAGCCGGATCGTCACCTGCGCCGTGAGGCCGACCAGCCCCGCGTACGCCACCACCAGGGCCACGTCCCGTGCCAGCTCGGGAAGCGTGACCCGATGCAGCAACACGTCAGAGAGCGTGGTCTTCTGCGTCACCTCGCCAGCGTTCAGGCTCATCTCCACCTCCAGGACGCGGATGCGGCTCGCTCAGGCCTCGACCCGGCCACCGCGGGCGAAGGTGGATTCTACTGGTTCCCCGAGCGCTCCCTCAACGCCCGTCGGAGCGTCGAGGGGTCGAGGCGACCCTCGGCCACCACCCGACCATCGGCCAGGAGCACCGGCACCCGGAAGTCGTAGAGCCGCGACAGCTCAGGGTCCGCGTCGACGTCGAGGAGGCGAGGCTCGACGCCCATCGCCCGCAAGGCGGCCAGTGCCTCCTCGCAGAGGTGGCATCCACGGCGCGTGACCAGTGCCAACTGCACCCCCTCAGCCTAGCCTCAGCCCCGATCGCCTCGCGGGACGCCGACCCCGACGCCGGAGGGCCCTCCCCGCCACTGGGCTCGGGGCTGACGAGCGCGAACAAAGGTTTGCTGACGGAACGATCACCTGGTACGATGTGCCCGAGGCGAGGCCTCGCGCCCGACCAACCTCCACGACCAGGGGGCCAGCATTGAACCACGAACTCAGCGAACGCCAGCTCCAGATCATCGAGTACATCCGGCAGGTGACCCGGACGCGGAGCTATCCGCCCAGCGTTCGCGAGATCGGCCAGGCGGTGGGGCTCTCGTCCAGCTCCACGGTCCACAACCACCTGAACCAGCTGGAGCGTCGCGGGCTGATCCGGCGTGACCCGAGCAAGTCGCGAACGGTGCAGCTGGTGGAGGACGTCCGCAGCGAGGAGCTGCGGCGACGGGCGGTGAGCGTGCCCGTGGTCGGCAACGTGGCGGCCGGCACGCCCATCCTGGCCGAGGAGAACATCGAGGACCACGTGGTCCTCTCGCCCGGGCTCGCCCAGGAGGGCTGGTTCGCGCTCCGGGTGCGCGGTGACTCCATGGTCGGGGCCGGCATCCTCGATGGCGACCTGGTCCTGGTCGAGCCTCGGCCCGATGCCCCTCACGGCGCCATCGTGGTCGCCCTCATGGGGGACGAGGCCACCGTCAAGCGTCTCGACCGCTCCCGAGGTCGTGTCCGCCTGGTGGCCGAGAACCCCGCCTTCGCCCCCATCGAGCCGGAGGAGGTGACGCTGATCGGCAGCGTCAGAGGGGTCATCCGCACCTACTGACGCGGCCGCCGCTCGCCCCCCCGAGGACCGGCGCGGGCCGACGCGACCACGGCATCGCCCCGGGCGCGTCGTGGCGCCAGGCAGGATTTTGACATCGCCTCAGGCCCTGCCGTACGGTTGCGGGCCATGGCTGCGGAGTTCGCGACCTCTGGTTCTGCCTGCTGGCGGCCACGCTTGCTGACCACGCTGGCCGGCGTGAGCTGCGGGCTGCTGGCCGCGATCGCGCTCGGCGCGCTGCCCATGGCCTCGGACGTCGCCCTGGCGGCCGGACCGAGCGCCTGCGACGATCCCACCCCGGCGGGGACGCTGGCCGCCGACGGCGTCGGCGGTCGCCCCCTCGACGCCTCGATGCTGGCGGCGCTGGCCCGATACCGGGCCGCGCACGACCCCGACCGCGACCGGCGCGTCCCCGATGACGCGGACCCGAGCGCGGTACGAGCGCAACTCGCCGGCCGGCAGGGCGCGGCAGCGGCGTCGGTGACGTCCTCGACGATGCCGACCGGGTGCGGAGCCGGGCCCCACCCCTTCATCGCCGGGGCGCCCGCGGACGCGGTGTGGATCCAGGGCCTGGCCCAGCAGGGACAGGCCAACTGGTACTTCTGCGGGCCCGCCGCCCTGGCCGAGGTCGCCACCACCACCGGCCACCCCGTGAGCCAGGGCACGGCCGCGGCCTGGATGGGAACCAACCCCCAGGACGGGACCACCGTCGCGGCCATGACCAGCGGCCTGAACCACTTCGTGGGCCAGGTCGTCGCCCACCGCGACTACTACGAGTTCGCCTGGGTCGACTACGCTCCCACCGCCGACCAGCGCAGCGCCTTCGTCCAGCGTCTGGAGTACGACGTCCAGCACGGCTGGCCCGTGGTCGGGGACGCCTGGGAGGTGCCCGGAGGCCCGCACCTGGTCGGCCATCCCCCCGACCAGGAGCTCTTCCACTGGTTCGAGATCGGTGGCTACGGACCGAACGGTGCCAGCGTCTACTACGCTGACTCCGCCACCACGCTTTGGTCAGGTGTCCAGCCCTACTCGTGGTACGACACCCAGACCCTGGTCACGATCCTGGGCGGCCGCGGCTACGCCTGGTGAGGCCCACCATCCCCCGGATCTCGATCGCCCGCAGGGGCGCCGTCGCCCTGACCATCCTGGTTGCCCTGGGCAGCGCCGCCTGCACCGGCCCAGGGCGGGGGCTCGGCCCTCTCCCCTCCCCCTCGGGAGCCCGCACCCCTCCCGGCGCACAGGCCCTCCGCACCTGCTTCGTCGCCCCTCCGCGACGGTGGGTGGAGCTGCTCGACCGTCACCCGGTGACCCTCCCTCCAGGGCTGAGCTTCGCCCCCGGAGCCGTCGAGGGCGGCGTGGCCTACGGCCAGTTCCGTTCCCCTCATGGCGAGGGCATCGCCAGCCTCGACCTGATCAGCGGACGCCTCACCCCGATCGCCCCCTACCCGCCGGGCGCCAGCGGCCTGGGATGGATGGTGGCGGCGACGCCATGGCTGGTCTGGGAGGAGGGCGACTCCACCGCCGACCTGGGAAGCTGGAGCCTGCACGCCTGGGACCAGCGCACCGGGCAGCAGATGCTGCTGGCCCGGTCGGAGGGAGGGGAGGGCCCACGGGGCCAGCCACCGCTTCCAGCCCTCCGGGGGACGGCGGCCGCCTGGGCCCAGCCGGTGGGTGGGGCGGGCCCTCTGCCTCACGCCCAGGTCCACCTGTTCGACCTCGCCCGGGGGCGGGACACGGTGCTGGCGACCGGGACGGTCAGCTCCCCGGTCTTCGCCGGCCCCTACCTGATCTGGGCTCGGCTGGATGGCCGGGGGGCGACCGCCCTGCAAGCCGTGGAGGCTTCCAGCCTGCGACCGGTGACGCTCCCCAACAATCTCGCCCATCCCGGGCCGGTGGGCTACCTCGCCGGCTCTCAGAGGTACCTGGCCTGGAGCTCAGGCGACCTCGCCCGGCTCACCGTCTGGGAGATCGGAGACAACCGCCTGACCACCTACACCTCCGACCTCCGGCACCCGTTCCAGTTCCTCCAGCTGGCCGGCCATTTCGTGCTCTGGTTCGGAGGCACGACCTTCTCGGTCCTGGACCTGAGGAGCGGCGCAGCCTTTGACGTGCCTGGCGCGGTCGCGGGCTCGGAGGAGACGATCGTGACCTCCGACCCTGCCCCAGGGGCCAGCGTCAGGGTGTCGGCCATTCCCATCGCCGAGCTGGGCTCCAGCCCCGGATGCGGCGGCTGATCGGGTCAAGTCGCCACGCCGTGCTCTCGCAGCGCCTGGTTGAGGCTGACCTTGCGGTCGGTCCCCGCGTCCCGCCATCCCACGATCAGCCCGGTCGCGACCTGGAACTCCCCGGCCGGGAACCGCTTGGCGCGGGAGCCAGGGATGACCACCGCCCCGGCCGGCACCTCCCCTCGATGCTCGACCGGGTGGGGGCCGGTCACGTCCACGATCGGGGTCGAGCCGGTCAGCACCACGTTGGCCCCCAGCACCGCCCGCTCGCGCACGATCACCCCCTCGGTCACCACGCAGCGCGAGCCGATGAAGCAGTCATCCTCGACGATGACCGGGCGCGCCTGGACCGGCTCGAGCACCCCCCCGATGCCCACCCCCCCGGCGAGGTGCACCCGGGCTCCGATCTGCGCGCACGAGCCGACCGTGGCCCAGGTGTCGACCATGGTGCCCGGCCCCACCCAGGCCCCGATGTTGACGTAGCTGGGCATCAGGACCACGCCCTCGGCGAGAAAGGCCCCGAAGCGGGCCACCGCCGGAGGCACCACCCGGACCCCAGAGCGCCGGTGGTCGCGCTTGAGAGGGAGCTTATCGTGGTACTCGAAGGGGCCGACCTCGACCGTCTCCGCCCCCCGGAGGCGAAAGTAGAGCAGGATCGCCTTCTTGACCCACTCGTTGACCTCCCAGGAGCCATCGGGCCTCCGCTCTGCGCTGCGCACCTCGCCACGGTCCAGCCGCCGGATCGTCTCCTCGACCGCCTCCGCGTCCATCTCGCCTGAGGCGAAGGCGGCCTCGATGCGGCCGCGCAGGTCCTCGGATGCCAGGGCCGTCACCGTCACAGGACCTCCTCCAGGATCTCGACCGCACGCTGGCACTCCTCAAGGGTCGGTACCAGCGCGAGCCGGAAGTACCCCTCCCCGGCGGGCCCGAACATGGTCCCCGGAGCCACGATCACGCCGTGCTCGGCCAATCGAGCCGCGAAGGTCTCCGCCGACTCGCCGCCCGGAACCTCACACCACAGGTAGAACGTGGCCTCCCGCCCTGCCACCCGCACCCCGCGACGGGCGAACAGGTCGAGGAGGAGACGCCGCTTGGCGCGGTAGAGGTCTCGCATCCGCTCCACGTGGTCCTCGCTGGCCAGGGCCCGAACGGTGGCCCGCTGGACGAACTCCGGGACGACGACCCCGGACAGCTGCCGCCATCGCCGATAGGCGCGCACCAGGGGCGGGGGACCGACCACGAAGCCGCTCCGGTAGCCGGTCATCGACGAGCGCTTGCTCTGGGAGTTGAAGACGACCACCTGGGAGCGGTCAGGGACCTGGAGGGCGGAGGCCGGGGGCTCGCCGAAGTAGATCTCGCTGTAGGCCTCGTCGGAGGCGAGCAGGTAGCCGTGGCGGGCCGCGTGCTCGGCGAGCCGCCGGTAGAGATCGAGCGGGGCGAGGGCCGCGGTGGGGTTGTTGGGGTAGTTCACCCACAAGACCGCGACCCGGTCCCAGGTCGCGGCCGGGATCTCCTCCGGGTCGGGGAGGAACCCGTTCGCCTCGCGCAGGGGCAACCGTAGCACCCGGGCGCCGGCCAGCCGGGCGGCTCGCTCCGGGATCGGGTAGCCAGGCTCGGTGACCACCACCAGGTCCCGCCCACCCTGCGGGTCCAGGGCGATGAAGTGGAGGCTGAAGATCGCCTCCTTGCTCCCCAGCGCCGGCATCACCTCGGTCGAGGGATCGACCGCGACCCCGAAGCGTCGGCCGCACCAGGCCGCGATCGCTTCCCGGAGCTCGGGCAGCCCCTCGCTCCTGGGGTACCTCGACCGCTCCTCCACCGACTCCCGGAGCGCCTGGCGGATGGCGGGATCGGTCGCCTCGTGAGGGTCGCCGATGCTGAAGTCGATCGGCACCAACCCAGCCGCCCTCGCCCGAGCCCGCGCCTCGTCCAGGGCGGCGAACGGATAGTGGAGCTGCTCGACCAGCGCGGGGTTCAGTCGCACAGGAACCGGCACAGGATGGAGTGGCTGACGTCCAGCGCCGCCGCCGCGACCCGCTCGTCGCGGCGGTGCGCGAGCTCGGGATCACCGGGGCCGAAATTGACCGCGTCCAGCCCCCGCTCGGCGAACTCCGCCACCGGGGTCCAGGCCTGCTTGGCCTCGACCGCCAGCCCCCCGACCGCCTGGAGACGGCGCAGCAGGGGGTTGTCCAGAGCCACCGGCGCGGCCGGGGCGTGGTCGAGGACGCGCAGCTCGCCCACCGGCCCCACCAGCTCACGGAGCCGCGCTTCGGCCCCGGCCCTGGTCCGATGCCCGGCGTAGCGGAAGTTGAGGCCGCACACCACCCGATCAGGGATGACGTTGTTCGCGACGCCGCCGGAGATCTCGGTCACGCTCAACACCTCCTGGAAGGTGAGCCCATCCAGCGTCACCGGCTGGGGCTGGGCCTCCACCACCCGGCCCAGGGCGCGAACCGCCTCGTGGATGGCGTTGACGCCCAGCCACGGCCGAGCCGAGTGCGCCGAGATCCCTCGGAACTCCAGCTCCGCCTTGACGTTGCCCAGGCAGCCGGCCTGGAGACGGTTGGCGGTGGGCTCCATCACCACCGCCAGCCGCGCCTCCAGGATGGTCGGGCAGGCCTCGAAGAGCTGGGCCAGGACGCTCTCCGACAACGACACCTCCTCGCGACCGAAGATCACGAAGAGCGGCCGCAATCGGGGCTGCAAGCCCCGGCCCAGGTCGGCGGCCAGTTGCAACATGACGGCCAAGGCCCCCTTCATGTCGGCGGCGCCGAGCCCATGGACGAACCCCCCCTCCAACCTGCCGGGGAGGTTGCCCTGGACCGGGACGGTGTCCGAGTGACCGGCCAGCACCACGTCCGGCCGACCCGGGGGGCCGAACACGATCGCGTCCGGCCGTCGATGGAGGACGCGCAGGCCCGGGAGGGCGGCGACGCGGCGGGCGATGAGGTCGGTCACCGCCTCCTCGTGCCGGCTGACCGAGGGGACGTCCACGAGCTCCAGGGCGAGCCGGGCCAGCTCCCCGGCTCGATCAGCGGCGCTCACCGGCCACGGCATAGGGGCGGAAGCGATGCGCGACCCCACGTGGGGCGCGACCACAGGCATACGTCCCACGCTCCTGGTACTCGATCCGCTCCAACCCACCGAGCTCCCGGAGCTCCTGGAGGACCCCCTCCTGACCGTAGGGCACCAGCACCTCCACCCGGACCAGGTCGGCGCTAGAGGCACGATCGATGGCGTACCCGAGGTCCTCCAGGCCGGTGCCGCGGAGTCCGGAGATGGTCACCACCAGAGGGTAGCGAGCGGCGAAGGCTTGCGTCACGCGGCGCAGGGCCGCCGGGCCGAGCAGATCCACCTTGTTCAGCGCCACGACCATCGGCCTCTGCCCGGCTCCCAGCTCCTCGAGCACCTCGCCGACCGTGGCCGCCTGCCTCTGGGCGGCTGGCGCCGCCGCGTCCACCACGTGCAGGATCACGTCCGCGTAGACGACCTCCTCCAAGGTGGCCCGGAAGGCCGCGACCAGGTCTGTGGGAAGCTTCTGGATGAAGCCAACGGTGTCGGTGAGCAGCACCTCACGCCCGCTGGGCAGGCGCCATCGACGCGTGGTCGGGTCCAGGGTGGCGAACAGGCGGTCCTCGGCTCGCACGCCCGCTCCGGTCAGGGTGTTGAGGAGGGTCGACTTGCCGGCGTTCGTGTAGCCGACGATGGCCACCGTGGCCACCTCCAGACGCTGGCGGCCGGCCCGTTGCTGACGGCGCTGCGCGCGCACCAGCTCCAGCTCGCGCTCGAGATCCCGCAGCCGACGCCGGATGCGCCGACGCTCCACCTCGATCTGTTGCTCGCCCGGCCCGGCACGAGCCCCGATGCCTCCCATCTGACGGTGGTAGTCGTAGGCCCCGATCAGGCGCGGGAGGAGGTGGCGGAGCTGGGCCGCCTCCACCTGCAGGCGTCCCTCACGGGTGCGGGCGTGCTGGGCGAAGATGTCCAGGATCAGCTCCGTCCGGTCCACCACCCGCGTGCCCAGCTCTGTCTCCAGGTTCCGCTGCTGGCGGGGGCTCAGGTCCTCGTTGCAGATGACCAGGTCGTAGCCGAGCTCGAGGCGACGGCGCGCCAGCTCGGCCACCTTGCCCCGCCCCACATAGAGGGCCGGATCGACCTCCTCTCGGCGCTGGACCTCCATGGCCACGACCTCCCCACCCGCAGTGCGGGTCAGCTCGGCCAGCTCCCGCATCTGCTCCTCGATGGCCTGGGCGGGGACGTCAGGCGGCCGGACGCCGATCAGGTACGCACGCTCGCGCCTCGGTCTGGTCTCGATCAACGAACCCGCTCTCGAAGGTACTCAAGGATACCGGGCACGGGATCGGAGCTCGCATCGAACCACCTCACCTCCGGGTCCCGTCGCAGCCAGCGCAGCTGCCGCCGAGCGTAGCGGCGGTCGGCGCGGACGATTGCCGCCGCCACCTCGTCGCGCGAGCGACGGCCCTCCAGGTAGGCGCGCACCTCGAGGCACCCGATCCCGGTCAGGGCAGGGGCATCGGGGGGGATGCCGGCGGCCAAGGCCGTCGCCACCTCCTCGATCAGGCCCCGCTCCATCTGCTCGCGGACCCGCTCCTCGATCCACCGATCGAGGACGGCGAGGTCGACGGCAAGCCCGATCTTGACCGGCCTCCAGGGCGGGGGATGCCGTCGGCGCAGGCGGCTGAGCGGCGGGCCCGCCACCTCCAGCACCTCGATCGCCCGGATCAGGCGCACCGGGTTGCGGAGGTCGACGTCGAGGCCAGGGTCGAGCCGACGGGCCAACGCCGCCAGCTCGGCCACCGTCAGCCGCTCGAGCTCGGCCCGTCGCTCGGGACGGGGAGGGACGTCGCCCAGAGAGAACCCCCGGGCCAGGGCGTCCGCCCAGAGCATGGTCCCTCCCTCGACCACCGGCAGCCGGCCACGGTCGACGATCTCCGCCATGGCGGCGTGCGCCGCCTCCACGAACTGGAAGACGTTGAAGGCATGGCGGGGATCGGCGACTCCGACCAGGTGGTGCCGGACCTCCCTCCGCTCCTCCGGCCCGGGCTGGTTGCTGAGCACCTCCAGGCCACGGTAGACCTGCCGTGAGTCGCAGACCACGATCTCCCCGCCCAACGCCCGTGCGATCTCCACGGCGACGCGGCTCTTGCCAACCGCGGTCGGGCCCAGCACCATGGGCACCGCCAAACCGCGCAGGCGCCGCGCCACCCCCGGGTCGAGGCCCGGGGGCGACCGTCGCCCCACCACCTCCGGCCGCGGGCGGCCACCAGCGGGACGGTGTTCTCGGGTCGCGGAGCCGGTCCCCGCCGCCGTCATGGGCTCCTTCGGAAGTGATGGTGGAGGTCGCGCCAGGGCAGCAGGAGCTGGGTGGGGCGCCCATGGGGGCAAGTGATCGACTGCTCGGCCACCTCCAGCTCGGCCAGCAGCCGCCGTTGCTCCGCCGGCTCCAACCGGTCCCCGAAGCGGACCGCGGAGTGGCAGGCCAGGGAGGCCGCCGCCCGCCGCACCCTGAGGTCGGGGGCCCCCTCCGAGAGGGCCAGCAGCAGCTCCTGCAGGGCCTCGAGCGCCCGCTGCGGCGGGGTCTCGGCCGGGGCCGCGGTCATCCGCAGGGCGCGGGGGCCGAACTCCTCCACCTCGAAGCCCAGCGCCCGCAGGCGATCGGCGTGGTCGAGAGCCGCCGCCATCTGCTCCGGGGGGACCTCCACGACCTCGGCCATCAGCAACGGCTGGCTGGCCGCGGCGAGGCTGCGGTCCTCCAGCCGGGCCAGGAAACGGTTGAACAGGATGCGCTCGTGGGCGGCGTGCTGGTCGATCAGGACCACCCCCTCCTCGCTCTCGGCCACCAGGTACCCATCGAGGACCTGGCCGAGCGGGCGAAGGGGGCCGGATGAGGGGGGGCGCCCGACCGCCCCGGGGCGGTCGGGATGGGCTCCCGGGCCCCAGGCGGGACCAGGCACCTGATCGGGGAGCTGGGGGGGCGGCTCGTGGACGGTCGGCGGTCGCCACGCCAGCGGCGGGGCGGGAGGGGGAAGCCGATAGGGTTGGCTGCCGGTCAGCGCCGCTCGGACCGCCCGCTGGACGGCCGCGAACACCGTCCGCTCGGCGTGGAAGCGAACCTCTCGCTTGGCCGGGTGGACGTTGACGTCGAGGTCGCGGGGGTCGACGCGGACGTCCAGCACCGCCACCGGGTAGCGGCCGCGCTCCAGCCTCCCGAGGTAGCACTCCTCGATCGCGTACCCCAGCGTCCGCGAGGCCACCGGACGTCGGTTCACCGCCAGCAGGATCCCCTCTCGGCTCCGTCGCGAGAGACGCGGCTGCGAGACCAGGCCTCGCACCCCCTCCCCGTCCACCTCCAGCAGGTCATCGGCCACGGCCACGCCGAGCACCGCCCCGGCCGCCTTCCGCTGATCACCGTCGCCGGCGCTGCGCAGCGCCACGCGGCCGTCGACGACGACCTCGAAACGGATCTCCGGGTAGAGCAAGGCATAGGCCTGGACCGTCTTCACGCAGGCCGCCGTCTCGGTGGCCTCGCTCTTGAGGAACCTCAGCCGGGCGGGGGTGTTGGCGAAGAGGTCTCGAACCTCGATGGTGGTGCCGGGCACGGCGATGGCGGGACCCTCCTCGCGGACCTCCCCCGCCCGCAGCCGGATACGAGCGCCGCGGCTGCGGCACTCCAGATCCGAGACCGCGGCCACGCTGGCCAGGGCCTCGCCGCGAAAGCCGAGGGTCCCGATCGCGGCCAGATCCTCCAGCGTCGCCACCTTGCTCGTGGCGTGCCGCTGGAAGGCGAGCCGCAGCTCCTCGGGCGGGATGCCAACCCCATCGTCCGTCACCCGAATCAGGGTTCGGCCTGCCCCCCGCACCTCGACCGCGATCCGGCGCGCTCCCGCGTCGATGGCGTTCTCCACCAGCTCCTTGACCACCGAGGCTGGACGTTCCACCACCTCGCCGGCGGCGATGGCGTCGGCGACCTGGGGCGGCAGGACCCGGATCGTCGGCACGGCCCCGGTCATCCCAGGTGGCGACGGAGCTCGTACAGCACCTGCAACGCCTCCAGCGGGCTCATCCGATCCGGCTCGATCCGATGCAGCTCGCTCCGGATGGGGTCCTCTGGGGCCACGAGCGGGAGGCCGAGCTGCAGCTCGGCCGGCTGCAGCGGGCGTTGCCGCTCGAGCTCGGCCAGGATCTCCCGCGCCCGGGCGATGACCGACGGCGGCAGGCCGGCCAGCGCGGCGACGTGGATGCCGTACGAGCGATCGGCGCCGCCCGGCACCACGCGATGCAGGAACCGGACCGTCCCCCCCTCCTCCACGACCTCCACGCGCTCGTTGCGGACCCGGGGGAGGCGATCGGCGAGCGCGGTCAGCTCGTGGTAGTGGGTGGCGAAGAGGGTCCGACAGCCTAGCCGGGGATCGTCGTGCAGGTATTCCACCACCGCTTGGGCGATGGAGAGGCCATCGTAGGTCGAGGTCCCCCTGCCGATCTCGTCCAGCACCACCAGGGAGGCACGGGTGGCATGGTTCAGGATGCTGGCGGTCTCGGTCATCTCGACCATGAACGTTGACATGCCCCCGGCGAGATCGTCGTGGGCCCCCACCCGGGTGAAGATGCGATCCGCCAGTCCCACCGAGGCCGACCGGGCCGGGACGAAGCTCCCGCACTGGGCGAGGAGCACGATCAGCGCCACCTGGCGCAGGTAGGTCGACTTGCCGGCCATGTTGGGACCGGTCAGGATCACGATCTGGTCCTGGTCGGGGTCGAGGACGGTGTCGTTGGGCACGAAGTTCCCCATCCCCACCGCCGCCTCGACCATGGGGTGGCGTCCTTGCTCCACCCTCAGGCGCAGGTCGGTGGTGACCTGGGGCCGGCTCCAGCCCAGATCGACCGCGACCTCGGCGAGGGAGATGAGGGCATCCAGCTCCCCGATCGCCTGCGCGCAGGCCAACAGCCCTGGGGCCGCCTCGGCCACCTTGGCCTGGAGCGCCCGGAGGATCTCCAGCTCACGCTGCACCCGGTCCTGCTGCGCGTTGAGGACGATCGCCTCCTTCTCCTTGAGCTCCGGGGTGAGGTACCGCTCGGCGCCGGTCAGGGTCTGCTTCCGGACGTAGTCGGAGGGGACCAGGTCCCGGTTGGCGTGGCTGACCTCGATGTAGTAGCCGAAGACCCGGTTGTAGCCGACCTTCAGGCTCTTGATGCCGGTGCGCTCGCGCTCTCGCGGCTCCAGGCCGGCGATCCACTCTCGCGCGCTCCGCGACGCCTCCAGGATGCGGTCGAGCTCGGGGTCGTAGCCGGGCCGGATCGCCCCTCCCTCGCGCATCGCCGCTGGGGGGTCGTCGACCAGGGCCCGGGCCAGCTCCGACACCAGCCCGGGGTCGGCGTGGACCTGCGAGACGAGCTGGGTCAGCCGGGGCGAGGCGACCCCCTCCAGCGCCCGGCGCACCTCCGGCAACGCCTCCAGCGCCCGGCGCAAGGCCACCAGCTCCCGAGGCGAGGCCAGCCCTTGGGCGGCCCGGCCGACCAAGCGCTCCAGATCGCCCACGCCGCGGAGCGCCTGGCGTGCCCCATCCCGCCCTGAGGCGACCAGCTCGGCCACGGCCGCCAGCCGGAGCTCGATCGCCTCCACGTCCCGGAGAGGGGCCCACAGCCAGCGCCGCAGGCGACGGGCCCCGATCGGGGTGCAGGTGCGGTCGACCAAGGCCAGCAACCCGGGAAGGTCGAGGTTGCGAACGCTGGCCGCGTCCAGCTGCATGGTCTCGTCCGGGGTGTAGGTGTGGACCCGGAACAGGCCGGGCTCGACCCGGACCTGGTTCTCCGCCAGGTACTCCAGGATCACCCCCGCCGCTCCCAGGGCCAGGGGGGCCTCCTCCGCGCCGATGGCCGCCGGGTAGTGGATGCCCAGCTGCTCGGCGAGCCGGCGCCGAGCTCGCTCGGGATCGAACCGGTACTCCTCCACCTCGGGCGGCCGCAGCAGCTCGGCCGGTGCCAGCCGGTCCAACTCCGCCTGGAGGCCGCCGGCCGGCAACTGGCAGAGCATGAGCTCCCCCGTGGAGACGTCGCAGGCAGCCAGGCCGGCTCGATCCCCGCGCGACCAGGCGGCCACCAGCCAGTTGGATCGGGTCGGCTCCAGGTAGGCGTCGTCGACCACCGTCCCCGGGGTGAGGACCCGGGTGACCTCACGGCGGACCACCCGCCTCCCCGACGGCTCCTCGACCTGGTCGCAGATGACCACCTTCCGGCCCGCCCGCAACAGCCGGCCGACGTACGTCTGCCAGGAGTGGTGGGGCACGCCGCACATCGGGGCCCTGCCCTCGCGCATCGGCCGCGAGGTGAGGGTGATGCCCATGATCGGGGCCGCCTCCCTGGCGTCGTCGTAGAAGACCTCGTAGAAGTCGCCCAGCCGGAACAGGAGGATGGCGTCGGGGTAGCGGCGCTTGGCCTCCCAGTACTGCCGCATCGCCGGCGTGATCGCGCCGGCTCCCGCCCCCTGGCCGCCGGCCACGAGCTGGGAGGTGTGGGTCACGTCAGGAGCGAGCCGGCCAGCTGGCCGGCGCTGGCCTCCTCCACGTGCACACGCACCAGCTCCCCAACCGCCGGGACCGAGGCCGCGGTCCTGCCGTCGGATGGCCTTCCGACCGCCCCCCGATCGCCCCGCCCTCCCGAGGGACGGCTCGGCCGGATCACGGTCCGTTTGCCCTCGCGGTTGCGGCCGTAGGGACGCCCCAGCTCATCGAGGCCCTCCACCAGGACCTCGACCGTGCGCCCGACCCAGCGGGCCGCCCGCCGAGCCGCGATCTCACGCTGGAGGGCCAAGAGCTCGTTGAGGCGCCGGCGCTTCTCCTCGCTCGGGACGTCGTCGGGCATACGGTCGGCCGCGAAGGTCCCCGGCCGCGGCGAGTACTGGGCCAGGTGGACGACGTCGAATTGGATCTCCTCCATCAGGCGCCGGGTGTTCTGGAACGCCTCCTCGGTCTCCCCGGGGAAGCCGACGATGATGTCGGTGTACAGCCCGAGGTCAGGCATGAGCTGGCGAGCCCGCTCGACGATGGCTCGATAGTGACGGACCTGGTAGCCGCGGGCCATGCGCTTGAGGATGCGGTCATCCCCCGACTGCACCGGCAGCTGCAGCTCGTGGGCAACCCGCTCGCAGGAGGCCATGAGCTCGAGCAGCTCCATCTCCAGGTCCTGCGGGTGCGAGGTCATGAACCGGACCCGCTTCAGGCCGGGGACCTGGGCCACCTCCCGGACCAGGGCGGCCAACCCCCCGCCCCCCTCGGGATCACGGTAGTCGTCGACGTTCTGCCCCAGGAGCACGACCTCCCTCGCGCCCTCCTCCACCGCCTGGCGGCACTCGTCCAGGACCTGGCGCATGGGCTTGTGGGTCTCACGCCCGCGCACCCGGGGGACGATGCAGAAGGTGCAGTTGTGGTCGCACCCCTGGACCACGGTGAGGTAGTGGCTGACCCCGGTGCGCCCGCTCACCGGCAACGGCTCGCCGAGGGAGGGATCGCGGCCCGCGGCCAAGCCCTCGATGAAGCCCCGGTAGGCGCCGATGGGCACCACCGCGTCCAGGTGCGGGAACCGCTCCTTCAGCCGCTCCCCCTCCTTGCCCACGATGCACCCGGTCACCGCGATCGTCCGCTGGGGGGTCTTCCAACGACGCAGCTCCTCGAGCTTGGCGTAGACGCGATCCTCGCTGGCCTGACGGACGACGCAGGTGTTGAGGATGGCGATGTCGGCATGGTCGAGGTCGGACGCCTCCCGGTAGCCAGCGGCCAGGAGCTGACGGGCCAGGCTCTCCGAGTCGGCCAGGTTCATCTGGCAACCGATCGTCCAGACGTGGAAGCTACGCGCGGACATCAGGCGAAATCTACCGAGTCCGCCCGGGGACGTGCCATCGTGCCCCAACGGGCGGCAACCAGCCAGCGCCGAACCGGGGTCGGGCTCAGCGAACCTCCACCAAGAGCCTGATGCCGGTCCGTTCCTCGCCGTCGATGGAGATGTCGATAAAGGATGGCACGCACACGATGTCGATGCCGCCTGGCGCCACGTACCCTCGGGAGATCGCGATCGCCTTGATCGCCTGGTTGATCGCGCCGGCGCCGATCGCCTGCACCTCCACGCGGCCGTGATTCCGAATCACTCCCGCGATGGCACCCGCGACCGCCACCGGCTTGGAGGTCGCCGACACCTTCAGCACCTCCACCGGTGCGCGCCCCTCCCCGGTCATCGTTGCAACAACCCCCGTCTAAACGTGTTCTCGATCGATGCGTTGAATTGAAGTGGCCCGTCCGGTGCGCCTGCTAATCGTAACCAGTACTGAATTGAATGTCACGACGCCTGTAGCGGTCTCGAAACGATGCGGCATCCCGGTCAGGAACCGCTGCAGCGCCGCCTCCTTCTGGACCCCGATCACGCCGTCCCGCGGCCCGACCATGCCGACGTCGGTCACGTAAGCCGTTCCCCCTGGCAGCACCCGGTGATCAGCCGTGGGGATGTGCGTGTGCGTGCCGCAAACGGCGCTGACCCGGCCGTCGAGGTGCCAGCCCATCGCCGTCTTCTCGGAGGTCGCTTCCGCGTGCATGTCGCAGAAAATGATCTTAGGCCCAGCATGGCTCATGAGCACGGAATCGACCGTGCGAAAAGGGTCGTCGAGGTCGGGGAGGAACACCCGACCCTGGACGTTGATGACCAGGACCGGCTCACCGTCGGCCTCGACCGTGATCGCGCCCACGCCGGGTGCCCCGGGGGGATAGTTGCAGGGCCGGAGCACCCTCTCCAGGTGGTCGATCTCGCGCACGAACTCCTTGTGGTCCCAGACATGGTTGCCCGTCGTGATCAGGTCGGCGCCGGCGGCCCGAAGCTCCGCCACGGTGGCGGCCGTGATCCCGAAGCCGCCGGCTGAGTTCTCTCCGTTCACGATCGTCAGGTGAGGCCGGTGCTCGGCCTTCACCTCGGGCAGGAGCGCCGCCAGGGCTCGACGCCCAGGGCGACCCACGACATCGGCGACGAACAGGATGCGGAAGTCCTCCTCAGCCATCGGCGAGCTCCTTGGGGCCGGTTCGCCAGCTCGGGGACATCGCCGGTGACCGGGGGCGAGCGACGTCAGACACGATCACAGGGAGTAAGGAAACCAGATCGGGCCCACTCCAGCCCGGGACGCGGGAAGTCGAGGGTGGGAGCGAGCGCGGACGAGAAGCGAGAACGAAAAAGGAGGCCCGCCCCACGAGGGCGCGAGCCTCCTCCCGAATGAGCTGTGCTGCCCCTACCGCGCGTACTCGGTCGCGCGGGTCTCACGGACCACCGTCACCCTGATCTGCCCTGGGTAGCTGAGCTCGCTCTCGATCCGCTTGGCGATCTCCCGGGCCATCAGCTGGGCCGAGGCGTCGTCGATCTGCTCCGGACGCACCAGGATGCGGACCTC
The DNA here is from genome assembly GCA_035294145.1 of Candidatus Dormiibacterota bacterium. Classification (GTDB taxonomy): domain Bacteria; phylum Chloroflexota; class Dormibacteria; order Dormibacterales; family Dormibacteraceae; genus CADDZO01. Next base: position 17,547 of record DATGLL010000031.1, read on the forward strand.
TCGGCCCGCCTGGATGGCGTACGACTGGAGGACGCCGGGGAAGGAGTTGGCGATCTGCTCCAGCTTCTCCAGCCGCCGGATGTAGGCGTCCAGCGTCTCCCGCCGAGCCCCGGGGCGAGCGGCCGAGATCGCATCGGCGGCGATCAACAGGTTGGCCTCGATGGTGGTGGGCTCCTCGTCGTAGTGATGGGCACGGACCGCGTGCACCACCTCCGCCGGGACCCCGTACCGTTGGATCAGGTCGGCCCCGATCACCGCATGCGAGCCCTCGACCTCGTGGTCGATGGCCTTCCCGATGTCGTGCAGCAGGCCCGCCATCTTGGCCACCCGGACGTCGGCCCCGATCTCAGCCGCCATGGCCGCGGCCAGGTAGGCGACCTCCTTCGAGTGGCCCAGGACCTGCTGACCGTAGCTGGTCCGGAAGCGAAGCACCCCCAGATGCCGGATGATCTCCGGGTGCAGGCCCTGGACCCCCACCTCCAGGGCCGCGGCCTCGCCCTCGTCTTTGATCCGCTGCGTCACCTCCTGGCGGGCCTTGGCCACCGTCTCCTCGATGCGAGCCGGATGGATCCGACCGTCGACGATCAGCTTGTTCAGCGCCGTCTTGGCGATCTCCCGCCGGACGGGATCGAAGCCGCTGATCACGATGGCCTCGGGCGTGTCGTCGATGATGAGATCGATGCCTGTGGCCTGCTGGAGGGCACGAATGTTCCGTCCCTCCCGGCCGATGATGCGACCCTTGATCTCGTCGTTGGGAAGCGGCAACACCGAGACCGAGGTCTCGGCGGTCTGGTCCGCGGCGATCCGCTGGATCGCCTCGGTCACGATGGCTCGAGCCCGCCGCTCGCTCTCGTCGCGGGCCGCCTGATCGGCATCTTTGACCCGGCGTGCGATCTCGTTGCGCAGGTCCTTCTCGACCTGGCTCAAGAGGATCCCCTGGGCCTCCTGGCGGGTCATGGCCGCGACCCGCTCCAGCTCTTTGAGCTGCCGCTGGGTGGCCTCCTCGAGCTGAGCCTTGATCTGCTCGAGCGCGCGCTCGCGCTCGCCGATGCCCTGCTCGCGCCGAGCCAGCTCGTCGCTGCGACGGTCCAGGTTCTCCTCTTTTTGGTGGAGACGTCGTTGCGCCTGCTGGACCTGGAGCCTCGCCTCCCGCGTCTCCTCTTCGGCGGCGGCCCGGATCCGGACGGCCTCCTCTTTGGCCGCAAGCACACGTTCCTTGGCGATGTTCTCGACCTCGGTCAGCCGCTGTTGGGCTCTGGCTTCGACCTCGCGCAGCCGCGCGAGCTGCTGCCGTCGGAAGCTGCTCCGAGCGACGACGTACGCCACCCCGCCACCCACGATCGCAGCTACCACCACCAGCAGCAGGACGACATAGACGGACATTCGATGGTTCACCTCTCGTTATTCGGTTGTGAAGGTGCTATGCCAAGGACGGGGCCCCGAGGCCCCGTTGGTAGGTCAGAGCAACTTCGTAAACGCCAGCCCCATCCACGGAGCGGGCTCAATTCGGATTCTAGAGCCGCTCCAGACCCCTGGCAACGACACCTTGCTGGGCATCAAGCTCTGCCAGGTGAAAGGCAACAATGCTACCGTGCCGTCGGCTGGCCCTGCCGGCGCGCTCACGCAGGCCCGCTCTCGTCGGGGAAGGGGTCCAGCGCCCCCTCCCCCAGCACCTCTTGGACGACGTCCGGGGGGAACCCCTGCTGTAGGAGCCAGGCGGCGAGGTCACGCGCCCTCCGACCCCGCCGCCGGGCGACCAGCCGCCGGGCTGTCTCCATCTGCCGATCCCGTCCGACCTCGGCGAGGACCTCGGTCGCCAGCTCGGGGGCGATCCCGCGAGCGGCCAGCTCGGCGGCGATCAGAGCCGGCCCACGTCGGCGTGATCGCTCGGTGACCAGAGAACGGGCGAACTCGCGATCGTCCAGGTATCCCAGCTCCCGCAAGCGCGCCAGAGCCGTCGCGGTCGCCTCCGCCGAGACCCCACGGTCTCGCAGCTTGGCCTCGAGCTCCGCCTCGGCGTGCTGACGCCGCGCCAGCCAGCGCAGCGCCAGCGCCAGGGCAGCCCCTGCCTCAGCCTTGGTCCGACCCGACCCCAACCGGCGTCGGGACCACCGGTGGCGCGCCGGCGGCCCGCTCCCGCACGCGAGCCTCGATCTCCCCGGCCAGGGTCGGGTTCTCCCGCAGGAAGCTGCGCACGTTCTCCCTCCCCTGCCCGAGGCGGATGTCGCCATAGGACATCCAGGTCCCGCTCTTCTCGACGACCCCGTACTCCAGGGCGGCATCGAGGAGCGCCCCCTCCCGGGAGATGCCCTCGTTGAAGAGGATGTCGAACTCGGCCGACCGGAAGGGCGGCGCCACCTTGTTCTTGACCACCTTGACCTTGACCCTGGCGCCGATGCTCTCAAGCCCCGACTTGACCACCTCGACCTTGCGGATGTCGAGGCGCACCGAGGCATAGAACTTGAGCGCCCGGCCACCGGGCTGGGTCTCCGGGTTTCCGAACATGATGCCGACCTTCTCCCGCAGCTGGTTCAGGAAGATCACGCAACAGTTCGACTTCGAGATGGCGGCGGTCAGCTTCCGCAGGGCCTGCGACATCAACCGGGCCTGGAGCCCCACGTGGCTGTCGCCCATCTCCCCCTCGATCTCGGCCTTGGGCACGAGCGCGGCCACCGAGTCGATCACCACCACGTCCACGGCCCCGCTGCGCACCAGGACCTCGACGATGTCGAGCGCCTGCTCGCCGCTGTCCGGCTGGCTGATCAGGAGCTCGTCGATGTTCACCCCGATACGGGCCGCGTAGATCGGGTCCAGCGCGTGCTCGGCGTCGACGAAAGCGGCCACCCCACCCTGCCGCTGGGCCTCGGCGATGACGTGCAAGGCAACCGTCGTCTTGCCCGCCGACTCCGGGCCGTAGATCTCCACGACCCGGCCACGGGGCATCCCGCCCACCCCCAAGGCCAGGTCGAGGCAGAGCGCCCCCGTCGGGATCACGTGCACCTCGCGCGAGGCAGCGACCTCACCGAAACGCATGATCGAGCCCTTCCCGTGGCTCCGCTCGATCTGCTGGATGGCGGTGTTGAGTGCCTTCTCCTTTTCCACGATTCCTCCTGCCGCTGGCGCTCCATCGCCCGCGCGCTCGGCTGTGAGTCTGCTCCTCCTGGTCGGCACGGTCAACCTCCCTCACGCCTCGGGACGTCGACCGAGCCGAGATGCCGGTACAGCATACGAACACTCGTTCGGTGACGTCAAGAGGTCATCCCAAACGGGCCAGGGCCAGCGACAGGGCCTCGGCCACGGCCCGGTGTCGGTTCTGCCAGCGATCCCCATCGAACACGAAGCGACGGCCCTCGCCGCCCCGGTCCGAGTCCACCCAGATGTGGGTGAGCCCAACCGGCTTGTCGGTGTCATCGGAGCCCGGTCCCGCGATCCCCGTGATCGCGAGCGCCAGGTCCGCCCCCAGACGGCGGCGCACCCCCTCGGCCATGGCCCGCGCCACCTCGGCGCTGACGGCGCCGTGGCGGGCCAGGAGGTCGTCCGACACCCCCAGCAACCGTTCCTTGACCTCGTTCGAGTAGGCCACGACCCCGCCTTTGAAGTAGGCGGAGCTCCCGGGCTGGTCGGTGATGGCCGCGGCCAGCAACCCCCCTGTGCAGGACTCGGCCACGGCCAGGGTCAGGCCACGCACGGAGAGGGCCTCGTGCAGGCGCCGGACCAGCGGGTTCACGGGCGACTCCGCCCCCGGCGCCCCGCCCGCCGGCGACGGGGCCAGCCCCTCCGGCCGCCAGACCACGTGGCGGAAGCGCCACAGGTAGTCGATCCCGCTCAGCACGGTGAACGCCACCGCGATCCCGACCACGACGTTGGCCGGGACCTCCAACGAGGGGTAGGGCCGCTGGAGGATCAAGAGGATCACGGCCAGGACCTGGAGGACGGTCTTGGTCTTGCCCCAAGGCGTGGCCGCGATCACCCGTCCCTGGCTGGCGCTCAGCGAGCGCAGGACCGTGATCAAGAGCTCCCGGCCGAAGATCACCACCACCACCCACGCCGCCAGCTCGCCCTCCTGGACCAGGACGATGAGCACGGAGAGGATGAAGAGCTTGTCGGCGAGCGGGTCGAGGAACTTCCCCAGCTCCGTCACCTGCCCCCGACGCCGGGCCAGGTTGCCGTCCAGGGTGTCGGTGAGCGAGGCGGCGAGGAACACCCCGGCCGCGAGCTGATCGTGGTAGGGGAAGGCCACGATCAGCAGCGCCATCAAGACCGGGACGGCGAGCAGGCGGCTGAGGGTCAGGACGTTGGGTAGGTTCATCTGCCGTCATTCTCGCTGCTGGGGCTCGTCCTCAGCCCCGACCATCTCCCTCGGGCCGGGCCGCTCGCCCCCCTCATCCCTCGAGGCCCAGCCGTTCCAGGAGCTCGTCCACGTCGGGGAGCGTCATCAGCACCTCCCGTGACTTGCTCCCCTGGTAGCCACCGATCACGCGGTGCTCGGCGAGCTGGTCCACGATCCGTCCCGCCCGGGAGTAGCCGACGTTGAACTTGCGCTGGATGAGCGAGACCGAGGCGGCCCCCTCGGCGGCGACGGCGCGGGCGGCGCGGGCGAAGAGCGGGTCCAGCTTGCGCTCGCCTCGTCCCGTCTCGTCGGCGCCGGTGGAGGTGGCCTCCAGCACCTCCTCGAGGTAGCGAGGCTCCCCCTGCGACCTCCAGAACCCGACGATCGCCTCGACCTCCCGGTCGGAGATGAACGCGCCCTGGAGGCGCGTCGGCTTGCCTGCATCGACCGGCTGGTAGAGCATGTCACCGCGGCCCAGCAGCTTCTCCGCCCCAGCCGCGTCCAAGATGACCCGGCTGTCGACCTGGGAGCCCACGGCGAAGGCGATCCGGGAGGGGACGTTGGCCTTGATCAGGCCGGTGATGATGTCGGTGGAGGGGCGCTGGGTGGCGATGACCAGGTGGATCCCCACCGCCCTGGCCAGCTGAGCGATGCGGCAGATCAGCTCCTCGATCTCCCCGGCGGCGACCATCATCAGGTCCGCCAGCTCATCGATCACGATCACCAGGTAGGGGAGCGGCCGGGCGGCGGCCGCTCGCGCTCGCTCGTTGTAGACGCCGATGTTGCGCGCCCCCTCCTGGGCCAGGAGCCGATAGCGCCGCTCCATCTCGGCGACCGCCCAGCGGAGCGCCGCCGCCGCCTGGTGAGGCTCGACGATGACGGGCGTGACCAGGTGGGGCAGCCCGTTGTAGCCCTGCAGCTCCACCCGCTTGGGGTCGATCATCACCAGGCGCAGCTGCTCGGGGGTGACTTGGAGCAGGAGGCTGCAGATGAGCGCGTTGATGCACACGCTCTTCCCCTGGCCGGTGGCACCGGCGATGAGGAGGTGGGGCATGCGGACCAGGTCGGCGGCCATCGGCTGCCCAGCGACGTCGTTCCCCAACGCGACCGCCAGGGCTCGATCAGGGCTGCGGAAGCCCGGGCTCTCGACCACCTCCCGCAGGGTGACCAGGGTCATGGCCCGGTTGGGGACCTCGATGCCGATGGCCGACTTCCCCGGGATGGGGGCCTCGATGCGCAACGGCGCGGCCGCCAGGGCGAGCGAGAGGTCGTTCTGGAGCGCGACCACCCGACGGACCGGCACCCCGGCAGCGGGCTGGAGCTCGTACTGGGTCACCGACGGGCCCGAGTTGACGCCGATCACCCGAGCCTGGACCCCGAACGTGGCCAGCGTCCCCTCGATGAGCTTGACGTTCCGTTTGATCTCCTCCTGCTGGCGCTCGCGCTTCGCCGAGACGCTGTCCAGCAGGCTCAAGGGAGGCAGCTTCCAATCCACCGCCGGCTCGTCGTCCCACTCCCCTGCGACCACCGGGAGGTCGGCCTCCGACTGGGACCGGGAGGCGGGGGGCGACGGCTCCGGCGCCCGGGCGGCGAGGCGAGCCTGGGCGAGCGCTCGCTCCTCGAGGTGATCCGGGACCCAGATCGCGGTCGGGGCGGGTGCGGGGGCAGGGACCTCCTCCGGAGGGGCGATCGGCCCCTCCTGCGGCTGAGGGGAAGGGGCTTCCTCGTCTCGGCGCGCCTTGAGCGGCCGACGTCGGACCAGGGCCTGGAGGCGCTGCCGCTCCGCGTAGGCGGCGCGGGCAGCGGCGACCATCGCGAGCAGGGCCGAGCCGAGGCTGAAGCGGAGGGCGGCGATCACGCTCGCCAGCGTCACCAGCAGCAGGATCAGGCACCCTCCCACCCGGCCCATCGGGCCGACCACCAGCATCGCCACCACCTCCCCCACCTCCCCGCCAGCGGGAGCCGAGACGATGCTCAAGACGCCGAGCGCGGCCACCACCCCCACCGCCCCCGGCAGCAGATGGGCCCGACGCAAGGTGGGCGGGCGGGGCCAGATCCAGAGCGCGCCCACGCCAAGCACGCAGCCGACGGGCACGATCCATCCCAACCCGAACAACCCCACCAGGACGCCCCGGATCGCCCGGAGCAGGGGAGCATCGCCGCCCAGGACGCTCACCACGCAGAGCAGGCCAAGACCGACGATCGCCACGCCACCGACCTCGCGGGTCTGGGTCGGGGTCAGGAGCGGCGCGGACGGCTGAGGGGTGCGAGGGCGTCGAGACTTGCCCGAGCTGCGTCGGGCCACGGCGCCGGGACGGCGAGAGCGGGCGGTCGTGCGACGCAATGCTGAAACCAGGCGGTGCCTGGGGGGATTATATCTGCCGAGGATGGCGGTCGACCCCTTTGGCCAGGCCGAGCAACGTTACCAGGAGCTGGTCGCCCAACGTCGCGCCGGCACCCTGGACCACCGGGCCTTCCGGGCCGCGGTGCGCGAGCTCCGGGTCCAGGACGCGGAAGGCCGAGAGTGGAGCCTGGGACCGGAGAACGGGCTCTGGTACCGGCGGGAGCGCGACCGCTGGCAGGAGGGGGTGCCCCCACGGCGGTTGGTGTGCCCGGCCTGCGGCCATCACAACCTCCACCGCCACAGCTTCTGCACCCAATGCGGCTCGGCCCTGCCCAGGCCTGCCTGACCCGCCCCCGTCGGGCGCCGAGGCGCGATCAGGAGAAGGCGAGCGAACGCAGGATGGCGGTGACCGTGTTCTGGGTCATCTCCCACTCGCTGGCGGGCACCAGGGCGTCGACCCGGAGCATGGGGCCGCCCGGGCCAGGGGCATAGACCAGGGCCCGTACCAGGTAGTAGCGGGCCTCGCCCTGGCCCACCTGCAGCAGGACCTCCGCCGCCGGCCGACCTCCCACAAGGATGGCGTGGACAGGCTGGAGGACGTGGACGCTGGTACCGGTCGGGGGCGCGCTCACCAGCGGGGCCAGCTCGGCAGTCAGGACCGCGGCCGGGTCGGTGGTGTCCGCCACCAGCGTGCGCTGGGGCGTGGTCCTGGTCAGGGACACGATCGTCGATCGCGGCCGGCTCACCTGGAGGAGGTCACCGCCGCTCTGCACCGCGGCCGACTGGTCCAGGGGGTTACGGGACATCACCACCATCGGCAACGTCTGCCCTGGGCCGCTGGAATAGTCGATCACGGTCCAGGCGAACGGCGCCGCGTACCGGATGCCGAGGCCGCCGCTCTGGTGGCCGGAGGTCGCCAGGGGCGGCGCTGGAGTCGGGGCCGGACGCCCGATCAGGTCGAGGACGTGCGCCGACCACAGGCCATAGGCCAGCCCCGCGACCAAGGGCACCAGCGCCACCAGCAGCCAGGCGCGCCAGAGCGGGCTCCGACGGCTCCCACGGACCAGCTCGAACCCGCAGAACCCGCAGTACCGATCGAAAGGGCCGGCCACCCCTCGGCAGTTGCCGCACCAACGCAGCTGCAGGCCACAGCTCGGGCACCGATCCGCCCGCTGGCCGTCCTCCGAGACCGTCGGGGTGTCACAGCGAGGGCACAGCGTCGGGGCCACCAGGCCGACCGGAGGCAGCTTCATAGCCCCGACCCCGATCCTCTCGGCCCTAGCCCCCACGGCGACGGCCCCGCCTGCGGCCTCGGCCCGGCTCTCGCCCTATCCCGGTCCCTTGGCCCGGGCCGGGCCGTGCCCACCCATCCTCGACTCGGCGCCCCCATCCGAGGGCCTCGGGGCCAGCCCCTGTGACCGGACGCGCCCGTCGCCACCGGCCACCCCGGCGCCACGCCGGGTCCCTCATCGCTGACCCGAGGCCGCGCCTCCGACGGTCTCCGGTCCTCGGAAGCTGGACGGCAAACCACCGGACCATGGTACGCATCGGTCCCTCACAGCTCCGTCACCAGCGGGATCACCATCGGTCGCCGACGGGTGCGTCTCCACAAAAGACGCGAGATGGCATCGTGCACGGCCTCCTGCAACGTTGCTAGGTCAGGCCTCTTGCCCGCGCCACGGATCGCGGTCACCGCCGCCTGGCGAGCCTCCGACATCAGCTCCTCGGAGAGCCCGGGGTCGATGAAGCCCCGGGAGATCAACTCCGGGCCGGTACGGAGGGCGCCGGTGTCGTGGTCGATGCCGATGGTGGCGATCACGATCCCATCGCTCGCCAGCTGGCGACGATCGCGGAGCACCACCTGCTCCACGTCGCCGATGCCAAGGCCGTCGACGAAGACGTACCCCGCCACCCCCTCCCGCGAGACCCTGGCCGACTCCTGGTCCAGCTCGAGCACGCTCCCGTCCTCGATCAGGAACACCCGCTCGTCGGGGATCCCCGCCTGGCGGGCCAGTTGCGCATGGGCGTGGAGCTGGCGGTACTCGCCGTGCACCGGGACAAAGAAGCGGGGGTGGACGATGCGGAGGGCCTCCAGCAGCTCCTCGCGGTGGGCATGACCGGAGACGTGCACGCCCTCGGCCTCGGAGGCGAGGACGCGCGCGGCGCCATGGCGGTAGAGGTTGTCGATGGTCCGGTTGACCAGCCGCTCGTTGCCCGGGATCGGCCGCGCCGAGATGACCACCCAGTCCCCCTCGCGGACGTTCACGACCGGGTGACGGCGGGCCGCGAACCGAGAGAGGGCGGAGACCGGCTCGCCCTGGCTGCCGGCGGTGAGGAGGACCAGGCGGGGGTCCTCGACCGCGTCCTCGAGGCGGACGACCAGCCCCTCGGGGACCTGCAGGAACCCGAGCTCGTTGGCGGTCCGGAAGGCGTTGCGCAGGCTGCGACCGGCGAGCGCGATCCGTCGCCCGTGCCGCGCCGCCAGCGTCACCGCGAGCTGCAGGCGATAGATGTTGGAGGCGAAGGTTGCGATCACGATCCGGCCGGGGGCCTCCACGAAGATCTCCTCGAAGCGGGGCTCGAGGTCCCGCTCCGACCCGCTGACGCCCGCACGCTCCGCGTTGGTCGAGTCGCTCAGCATGAGGAGGACCCCCTCCTCCCCCAGGCGCCGGAGCCGCTCCACGTCCGTCCCCCTGCCCCAGGGCGGGGTTCGCTCCAGCTTGAAGTCGCCGGTGTAGAGCACCCGCCCCACCGGGGTCTCGATGGCCAGGGCGGCCGCGTCGGGAAGGCTATGGGCGACGGGGACGAGCTCGACCCGGAACGGCCCCAGCTGGATCCGGTCCCCCAGCCGGAGCTGCCGCAGATCCGCCTGCTGGAGGACGCGGTGCTCGCGAAGTCGCGGTCGGGCCAGCCCGAGGGTCAAGGCGGTGCCGTAGACGGGCACCGGCAGCTGACGGAGCAGGAAGGGCAGCCCACCGACATGGTCCTCATGCCCATGGGTCAGGACCACGCCCCGGACACGACGGCCGGGCTGGAGAAGGTAGGCCGGATCGGGCAGGACGAGGTCCACCCCCAGCATCTCCTCGTGAGGGAACATGAGGCCGGCGTCGACGACCAGGACCTCGCCCTGCCACTCCAGGGCCCACATGTTGAGCCCGATCTCACCCAGGCCCCCGAGCGGCACGTACCTGAGACGCGGGGAGCGACCTAGATCAGCGACAGCTGCTCCGCCTCCGGTGGTGGCTCGGGATCGGTCGTTGGCGGCGCTGGCTCAGCCGCCGCCGGCTCTCCCCTCAACAGCTGGTCCAGGTACTCGCGGACCCGGTCGAAGTCCTTCTGGAGGTCGTCCAGCAGGGCCGCGTTGTGCAGGGCCGCGGCCGGATGGTAGCAGGGCATGAAGGCGACGCCGGAGCGGACGAAGATCTGACCGTGGACGCGGGAGATCGGGCCCACACCCGGCAGCATCCGCTCCAGGGCATGGCGGCCCAGCACCAGCACCGCCTTGGGCTGCACCAGCTTGAACTGCAGCCTGAGATAGGGCAGGCAGGCCTCCGCCTCATGGGGCAGGGGATCGCGGTTCTGCGGCGGCCGGCACTTGAGGACGTTGGTGATGTACACCTCCTCTCGGGAGAGCCCGATCTGCCGCAGCAGGGTGTCGAGCAACCGGCCAGCCGGCCCCACGAAGGGCAGCCCCTTGACGTCCTCGTTGAAGCCCGGGGCCTCGCCGACGATCATGACCTCGGCCGGCACCCGGCCGCTGCCGGGGACCGCTTGGGTCCGGGTCGCGTGGAGGCCGCAGAGCGTGCAGGCCCGGACGCGGGCGTGCAGCCGCTCCAGCTCCTCGGGGGGCGACGGTGGCCGCCCTCCCTCAGCCGACGCCAGCACCACTGCGGAACGTGATCAGGTCACCGGCCGCGCGGACCGTCTCCAGCACCCGGTCCAGCTCGACCCGGGGGAGCGGGGTCAGGGGTAGGCGGAAGGGCCCGGCGGGGAACCCCATGGCGTTGAGCACCGACTTGACCGGGACCGGGTTGGAGGAGACGGTCATGAGCGCCTTGATCAGCGGCAGCAGGCGGTGGTGGATCGAGCGCGCCTCGTCGTTGCGGCCGGCCAGGTAGGCCTCGATCATCCGCTTCATGGCCGACCCCGCCAGGTGCGAGACCACGCAGATGACCCCGTACCCGCCCACGGCCAGGAGGGGAAGGGTGAAGCTGTCGTCACCGGACCAGACCCGAAAGCCGGGCGGCGCACCGGCGCAGACGAACCCCATCTGATCGATGTTCCCGCTCGCCTCCTTGACCCCGATCACCCCCGGCTCACCGGCGCAGCGGAGGGTGGTCTCGGCGCTCATGTTCACCCCGGTCCGGCCCTGGATGTTGTACATGATCACCGGCCCCACCCGGCCCAGCTCACGGAAGTGACGGTAGATGCCCTCCTGGGGCGGCTTGTTGTAGTAGGGCACGACGCACAGGAGCGCGTCGGCACCGGCGGCCATCGCCCGCTCCGAGAGCTCAAGCGAGTGACGCGTGTCGTAGGTGCCCGTCCCCGCCACCACGCTCCGGTCCGGGATGGCCTCCCTGACCGCACGGACCAGATCGATCTTCTCCTCGTCGCTGAGGGTCGGGGACTCGCCGGTCGTCCCCGCCACCACGATCCCGTCCGAGCCATCATCGCAGAGCTGGCGAGCCAGCTGCTGCGCGGCGGCGTAATCCACCCCCCCGTCCTCGCGCAGGGGCGTGATCATCGCCGTCAAAAGCCGTCCGAGCTGCGGCACGTCCTGGCCCATCTCGCTACAGCACCCCCATCTCAACCGCCCGTTCCGCGATCTGCACCGCGTTCAGGGCTGCTCCCTTGCGCACATTGTCGGACACGATCCACATGAGCAGCCCGCGCTCGCTTGAGAGATCGCCACGGATGCGGCCGACGTACACCTCGTCGGTGCCGGCCACCGCGGCCGGGGTCGGGTAGTCGTCCGGCCCCGGACCATCCCGTACCACCACGCCCGGCGTCTGACGCAGGAGCTCGCGCGCCGCCTCGGGAGCGAGCGGGCGCTGGGTCTCGACCAGGACCGCCTCGCTGTGAGCGACGGGAACCGGCACCCGGACGCAGGTGGCCGCCAGCCGGAGCCGCTGGTCGTGGAGGATCTTCCTCGTCTCGTTGACGATCTTCATCTCCTCCTCGTTGTAGCCCCCGTCCTCGAGCGGCCAGCCTCCCGGGACCACGTTGTGGGCCAGGACGTGCGGGTAGACGTTGGCCTCCGGCCGGCGCCCGGCCGCGATGGCCCGCGTCTGCTCCTCGAGCTCATGGAGCAGGTCGCGGCCCGCACCCGAGGCCGACTGATAGGTGGCCACCAGCACGCGCTCCAGGCCGGCCTCGCGCCGCAGCGCCGCCAGCACGATGGTCAGCGGGATCGTGCTGCAGTTGGGGTTGGCGACGATCCCCTCGCTGCGGGCGATATCCTCGGGGTTGACCTCAGGGACCACCAGGGGCACGCTCTCGGCCATGCGCCAGGCCGAGCTGTTGTCCACCACCAGTGCCCCAGCCTCGACCGCGATCGGCGCAAAGGTCCGGGACACGCCCGCGCCGGCGCTGAAGAGGGCGAGGTCGACGTCCTGGAAGGCATGCTCGTCGAGCGCCTCAACCGCGATCGTCCGTCCGTCCCACCGCACCGATCCGCCCGCCGACTGCTCGGAGGCCAGGGCCTTCAGGTCGGCGATCGGGAAGGCACGTTGGGCCAGGACCCGGAAGAACTCCTGACCGACCACCCCCGTGGCGCCGACCACCGCCACGCGCAGGCCCCGAGTGCGGCGAGACATGCTCTGGAGTTTAGACGCTGCACCCCCAGCCTCGCCGCTCCCCAACCTCCTCACCCCAGGCGGAGCTGGCCCAGGCCGAGGAGCTCGTCGAGCCCCCGGTAGAAGCGAGGCGCCTCCACCACCTTGCGCACGGCGAGGAGCACGCCGGGAGCGTAGCACTCGCGGCTGGTGGTGCGGTGGGCGACCACGAGCGTCTGCCCGGGCAGGCCGAAGATCACCTCTTGATCGGCCACCACCCCCGGCAGCCGGACCGAGTGCACCGCCACCCCGCCATCCTCGCCGCCGCGGGCTCCGGGCAGGGCCACCGTCGCCGGGCGGTTGTAGGCGAAGCCGCCGGGCTTGCTTGCGACCAGCCGCCGGGCGGTGGCGAGCGCGGTCCCAGAGGGGGCATCGGCCTTCCCGGCATGGTGCATCTCGATCACCTCGACCGCATCGAAGAAGGGCGCCGCCAGCTCCGCCAGGCGCATCATCACCACCGCCCCAATGGCGAAGTTGGGAGCCACCACGCCGCCCAGGCCGGCCTCCCGGCAGGCGGCCTCCAGGCGATCGACGGCCTCCGGCCGGAGGCCGCTGGTGCCCACCACCGGCGCAGCGCCGGCCGCCACCGCCGCCAGGGCGTTGTCAAGCGCCACGGTCGGATGGGTAAAGTCGACCAGCACCTGCGGCCGCCGCTGGGCAAGGAAGGCGGCCCGATCGTCACCCCGGCCGATCCCCCCCACGTACTCCACGTCGTCCGCCGCCTCCAGGGCCCGAGCCAGCTCGCTGCCGGTTCGCCCCCGATGCCCCGCCAAGGCCACCCGAATCACGATGTCAGGAAGCATAGGCGACGGTGCCCGCCCCCGGCACCCCAGCTTCGGGCGGAGGCGCCAACCGACCCCCCATGGGGTTGACAACAGCTGACGCGCCCATACACTACAATCCACTTCCATGAACTTGAAGCAGTGGGCGCGCGAGCAAGGCATCCACCCCGTGACCGCCTACCGCTGGTTCCAGTCGGGCAAGCTCCCCGTCCCGGCCCGGCGAGTCGGTCACCTGATCCTGGTGGACG
>DATGLL010000032.1:0-6522 GCA_035294145.1 Candidatus Dormiibacterota bacterium
TGGGGCACTCGCATGGCCGGATGTTGGGGCACTGCCGCCCAACCTCACCCTGCCACGAGGTGGTGCTGGGGAGATTGCTGGACGCGACCCGATCGTCGCCGGGGGTATCGAGGTATGTGCCGTCGTCTGATGGGAGACCGCGTGACCCCCCCTCCAGGCCGCATAGGGCTTCCGAACAGGCTCTGAGGTGGATCAAGTCCCCTGTGATCAGCTACCTGCTCCCTGCCGTCCCGGGGCAGAGGCGAGGATGTGCGCCGCTTGAATTATTTCGGACGTCCGACTAAAATTGTGCCCAATGGGCGGATCAAATGCGGAAAAGGTAGCCTCTCTCTCGGCCACGACCTCGGCGGGTGCGGGCGCCGGACCTCGGCTCATCATGGACGCGGAGCTGAGGTCTCGGGCCCAGAGGGTGATCCCTGGAGGGATGTACGGCCACCAGGCCGTTGCCAACCTTCCTCCCCACTATCCTCAGTTTTTCGTCGAAGGCAAGGGCGCCCGGATACGAGATGCGAATGGTGTCGAATATATCGACCTCATGTGCTCGTATGGACCGATGGTGTTGGGCCATCGCAATCCGGTCGTTGAGCAAGCGGTCAGGAGGCAGATGCGTCGTGCAGACTGTCTCAACGGTCCTACCGAGCACATGGTGCGCCTCGCCGAGCTCCTCACCCAGAACGTGCCTCACGCGGACTGGGCCCTGTTCTGCAAGAACGGAACTGATGCAACAACCCTGTGCGTGACCATCGCTCGCGCAGCGACCAAGCGTCGCAAGGTGATGGTGGCTCGAGGCGCGTATCACGGCTGGGCGGCTTGGTGTAATCCAAACACCAACGGGATCACTGAGGAGGAACGCTCCAACATCCTCTATTACGAATACAACGATCTTGATTCCGTCATAGGGCTCCTAGCTGAGCATGGCGCCGATCTGGCTGGGATCGTGGCCAGCCCGATGCGCCACGACATCAAGAAGGATCTGCTGCCTGTCGACCCTGAGTTTGCACGCCGGCTTCGCACGATTTGCGATCAGCTCGGAGCCGCCCTCATCCTGGACGACGTCCGATGCGCGATGCGGGTCGATCTTCGGGGCAGCTGGGAGCCCATCGGCGTACGACCCGACCTCAGCGCCTGGAGCAAGGCGATCGCCAACGGCTACCCTATAGCTTGCGTCCTTGGCTCCGACCGTTTCAGGGACGCGGCCTCCTCCGTCTACGCAACCGGCTCCTTCTGGTTCGCGGCGGTGCCGATGGTGGCTGCCCTGGCGACCATCGAGGAGGCTACCAGGATAGATGCGATCGAGATGATGCGGGTCGCTGGTCAACAACTCCGTGACGGTCTCGCCAGCCAGGCTCGATCGCATGGCCTTGCCGTCACCTTGAGCGGGACGCCACAGCTGCCGTTTATGACGTTCGCCGGTGACGGTCAGCTTACCAAGTCCTACCTATGGGCGGATGAATGCGTCAAGCGCGGCGTGTACCTCCATCCTTTTCACAACTGGTTTCTGTCCGCCGCCCACACAGCCGAGGACATCAGCAGGGCCTTGGATGCCACCGACGACGCATTCGGGGTGGTGGTCAAGCAGTTCGGTCGGGATTGAGAATCGCTTTGGGGTGCTGAGGGGCAGTGTCAACCCATATGCCGGACGAGGGGTGGGGCGAGATATGCGGGTATACGGATCGCCTGCACTATCGAGGGGGGGAGGATGTGCAGGTGATGCTGCATGCGCCTGAGACGACGGTTCGCCTCGATGTGGTGGCTTTGAGGTCTGCTGACGAGCGGGTCACGACTATCGAACCTGTCTCCTCGGTGGACTCGATCCCTGCGATCGAGGTCATGGGCCGCCCGCAGCGTACATCCCTCGGCTCGTACGCCCTGGCCCGCGGCGTGCAGGTCGCGGGCTTGACCTCGATCGAGCTCGAGCTGTGGTTTCGACCGACCCTGCTCCAGGCCGGGCATGAGCAGGGCCTCGCTGTGCTGAGCGCTGAGCCGGGCGTGCTGTTGCTGGGGTTGGTGCTGACGGTGGACCAGCGTCTGCTCCTCAGGTGCGGTCAGGCGGATGGCACGGCTGCCGTAGCCAGGCTGCCCCAGCCGATTCCCCCTGACCGCTGGATCTGGGCGTCCGCGCATGTCTCAAGAGAGGCACGGACCATGGAGCTGCGCGCTCGTCTGGAGCGTGAGACACAAACAAGCCACGTGCGCGTCCAAGCGTGGAACCCTCCTGGTCCGTCCTTCGATGCTGGCCCTGCCACCCTTCTGGTTGCTGCCTGTGGCCTGGATCGCGTTGACGATGGCCTCGATTGCCCATGGGGTTGTTTCAACGGTAAGCTCGAGGCCATCCGACTCTCAGGATCGGCACGCGAAGCGGCCCATCAGGGTCGTGCCCTGTTGGAGTGGGACTTCTCACAGGGCATGGACGGATGGGTTGTGACCGATAGGTCGGGAAATGGGCTGCATGGCAGGCTGCACAATGCCCCTACGCGTGGTGTCACGGGGAAGGTATGGCTGCGTTCAGAGGTGGATTTTCGACGAGCGCCTGACCAGTTCGCGGCCGTCCACTTCCATGAGGATGACCTCGATGATGCAGGATGGAGGGCGGTGGCCACCTTTCACCTCCCTGACGAGCTGCCGAGCGGCATCTACGCTGTGCGGGCTGTGGGTGGCGGATCCGCTGATCAGATCCCGTTCTTCGTCGTGCCCAACACGGCTGCCACGAGGAGGCCCGCTGTTGCCTTCCTTGTCCCCACGTTCACGTACCAGGCCTATGCCAACGCGCAGCTCGGTGAGAGGATCGACTACCACGGGATGGGCCTCTCGGAGCGCGAGCCGCAGCCCGGGCGTCGAGACCGGCAGATAGCAAGTCATCCTGAGCTTGCGGGGTCGTTATACGATGTGCACAGGGACGGTTCGGGCCGCTGCTTTTCGAGCTACCGTAGACCCATCTTCAACCTCCGCCCAGACTACAGGTCGCCGGTCCAAGCTGCGCCTCGACATCTGCCCGCAGATCTGTACATAACCGGATGGCTGGATCACTTGGGTCAGAGCTACGATGTGCTGACGGACCACCTCCTGCACGAGGTGGGGCATGAGGCGCTCATGCCCTACCGTGTCGTGGTGACTGGTTCCCATCCGGAGTATGCGAGCCTCGAGATGCTCGAGGCGATTGAGTCCTACTTGGGAGCAGGTGGCCGTCTGATGTATCTTGGTGGGAATGGCTTTTATTGGGTCACCAGCTGCCACCCCGAGCATCCGTGGTTGCTCGAGTGCCGCCGGGGGAACTCCGGGACGAGGACCTGGTCCAGCCCGCCGGGCGAGCAGCACCACGTCTCCACGGGAGAGCTGGGAGGCTTGTGGCGTCACCGTGGCAGGGCACCGAACGCCCTGGTCGGGATCGGGATGGCCAGCCAGGGCTGGGACCTCAAGGCGCCCGGCTATCGGCGCACGCCTGCCAGCTACGCGCCCGAGCTGGCGTGGATGTTCGAAGGGATCGCGGAGGAGACTATCGGCGACTTCGGCCTGGTGATGAACGGGGCGTCGGGTGATGAGCTGGACCGGTTCGACCCTCAGCAGGGCTCACCCCGTGAGGCCGTCGTGGTCGCCACCTCGCTTCCTCACAGCAAGTATTACAAGCTGGTCGTCGAGGATGTGCCCATGATCACCGATGGGTTGGACGGCTCCAGCAATCCACTGATCCGCTCCGACATCGTCTTCCTGGAACGGTCTGGAGGAGGTGCGGTCTTCTCCGTCGGGTCGATCACCTGGGCAGGAGCCATGGCTTACAACAACTTCGCCAACAACGCTGCCCGACTCACCACCAATGTCCTCAGGCGCTTTCTCCAGACCCAGCGTGGAGGGCGGGTGGCCCAGCCATGATCCTTGAGGCCGAGCGGCGGGACATCGCCGTGCAGTCTGCCATCCTCGACCGCCATGGGCTGGCTCCGGCCTCGTCCGGGAACGTGAGCGCGCGCAGGGATGAGCTGTTCGCGATCACCCCCGCCGGCGCGTGGCTCGGGGAGATCGATCCGGCTGCCTGCGTCGTGCTGGACCTCGACGGGCGTGTCGTGGAGGGCTCCGACGAGCCGTCATCGGAGACGCCGATGCATCGCGCCGTTTATCGTGCCCATCGACCGGGCGCGATCGTCCACACGCACTCGGTGTACGCGACCGTCTTGTCCACGTTGGTGGACGAGATCCCCGCCATCCACTATATTGTCGGCCTTTTCGGAGGCCCTGTCCCGGTGGTCCCTTACGTCCGTTTTGGAACCGAAGAGTTGGGCCAGAAGGTTGCTCAACAATTGGCTGACCGGCGGGCGGTGTTGCTGCAGAACCATGGCGCGCTCATCATGGCAGACTCCGTTCGTGAGGCGTGTGCGCTTGCCCTTCAGCTGGAGTGGGTGGCGAATGTTTACTACCATGCCCGGCTCGTGGGGGGCGCCCGACTCCTCACTCGCGAGGAGCTGGCCGAGGCGGCTGAGGCCATGGGGGCACGTCGGTATCGGCGCTGAGGACGACCTGGGCCATGAAAGGTATCCGCGCCGCCTCGCCCGGTTCGCCGGTGACCGTCGCCTGCGTCGGTGTCTACATCCTTGACGTCCTCGGGCGGCCGATCTCGTCGCTCCCGGTCGGTCAGACGTCGCAGCTCATCGACGAGATCCGCATCTCGGCCGCCGGCACCGCCGGTGGGACCAGCGTGGACCTCGCCCGGCTGGGAGCCAAGGTGATCGCGATGGGCGCCGTCGGCCAGGACGAGATAGGGGAGATGCTCGTCTCCCTGCTCGACAAGAATGGAGTTGATACTCGATATCTGGTGCGCAAGCCTGAGGCTCAAACCTCCGCCACCATCCTTCCCATCCACCCGGACGGCACCCGCCCAGCATGGCACGTCATCGGCGCCAATGGCCATTTCGGCATCGAGGATGTCAATTGGGAGGCCATCGCCGGATGTGAGTTCGTGCACTTGGGGGGCATCTCCGCCATGCCGAGGTTCGACGGTGACGCCAGCGTGGAGGTGCTGAGGTTCGCCAAGCGCCGCGGTGCTCTGACCACGGCAGATTGCTTGGGGGTGAAGCGTGAGGACACGCTCGACCTACTGAGAAGGTACCTCCCTCTTGTCGACGTCTTCATGCCCAACGCTCAGGAGGCCGCTCGAGTCACGGGTCTGGACAGCCCGGAGGCGGCCGCCGACGTGTTCCTTCAGCTCGGGGCAGGCTGCGTCATCGTGAAGCTTGGGGAGCGTGGTTGCCTGATCGCCCACGGCGCCACCCGAACCTATCAACCGGCGTTTGACGTGCCTGTGGTCGACTCCACCGGCTGCGGCGATGCCTTCTGCGCTGGGGTCATAATTGGGTTGAGCCGCGGTTGGTCCATCGACCAGGCGGCGCAGTTTGGAACAGCAGCTGCGGCGCTCACCATTCAGGGCTTGGGCTCCGATGCCGGGCTTCAGAGCTTCGAGCACACGCAAGCGTTTGCTGCCAGTGCCCGGAGGAAGAGTTGCTGAGGCTTTCCTGCGTCACGAACCAAGACAGGGGCCTGGGCGCTCCTGATCGGAGCGCAGAGGTGGGGGAACTGACGTGCCGAAAATCGTGAACCACGAGGAGCGTCGCGAGCAGATCATGGCGGCGATTCGCCGGGTGATCGCGCATGGACAGATCAATGACGCCACCATCCGAGTGATCGCCCGTGAGGCGGGCTGCTCCGCCGGCGTGCTGGCGCACTACTTCCGGGACAAGGATGAGATGATGACGTCGGCCCTACGTTGGTCGCACAAGGGGATCCGAGCGCGTCAGTCCGAGAAGCTCGCGTCGCTGCGCGGCCTGGCTGCCCTGCGGGAGCTCCTGCTCGACAACCTTCCCCTGGACGAGGAGAGGACTGTGGAGACAAGGCTCGAGGTCAGCTACTGGAGCCGAGCCCTGGGCAGCCAACAGATCCTCGATGTCCAGAGGCAGGAGGCAGCCCTCCTGTACGACAAGATCCGCAGCCTCCTCAAGGAGGCGAGGGACCTTGGCCAGATCCGTCGGGACGTGCAGCTCGATGACGCCACGGAGGTATTCCTGGCCCTGATCGATGGCCTGAGCGTGCATGCACTTCTGTACCCTGATCGTCTCACCAGGGAGATGGCGGAGCGGCTGATGCTAGGGGAGCTCGAGCGCCTGGTCGTCGGCACGTCGATCGAGGACATCGGGCCGTCCGACCCGGTCCCACGTTGATGGGCGATCGGGGGCGGGGGTTGTGAGCTGCCGCCGTATCTCTGCGCCATCGTCGGCTCCCCTGAGCTTGGAGCAGTGGGCGCGCGAGCAGGGCCTCCACCCCGTGACCGCCTCCCGCGGGGTCCGGTCGGGCAAGCCTCTCGTCCCGGCCTGGCAGGTTGGGGCCTGATCCTGGGGGAAGCGCCGGCGCGCTCCCCGTCCGGCGCGACGCCGGGTCCGCCCGCTGCCGATCAGCGTGCCGACGTGGATCGGCGGGGAGCGTGGGTCACCGCCTGGGCGGCCGAGCAACCGCTTGCGGTGGGGTGGGTGGGGAGCGAGACTG
>DATGLL010000033.1:0-3369 GCA_035294145.1 Candidatus Dormiibacterota bacterium
GTCGCAGGTGGCGTCCTGGCGGCAGCGCCACCGCGGCCGCGGCTCTCGGCCAGCCGGGTAACCGATGGATCGTCCGCAGCTCGTAGCTCTCGTCCGCCGGCTTGCGAACCGGGATGCGCCTCGGTCCGAGGCCGAGGTGCAGGCAGACGTGCGGGCCCTGCTGCTGTGGGGTGGCCTTGATCTGACAGAGGCCGGCATCCATGACGTCAACCTCGAAACCCCGGCAGGGATGAGGCGACGGATCGACGTCGAGGCTGGTTGCGCCATCATCGAGGTCAAGCGCGACCTTCGTGTCGGAAACGTCGCGACCGCCGCCGCCGATCAGCTAGCAGGCTATGTGCGCCAGCGCCTCGGCGAGACCGGCCTTCGGTACGTTGGCATCCTCACGGATGGTGCCGAGTGGCAGCTCTACCACCTCGGGGACGACCAGCTGGCCCTCGCGAGCGTGCACACGGTCTCGGCGACCGCACCGGACCTCGACGCGCTCCTGATCTGGCTCGAGGGCATCCTGGCCACGCGTGTGACGGTGCCGCCAACCCCGCAGGAGATCGAACGGCGTCTCGGTGCGGCGAGCTCGGCCTTCGCCTTGGATCGGGCCGAGCTGCTCAGCATGTATCGACGCTGCAGGGACGTCGCCGAGGTTGCGCTCAAGCGCGAGCTGTACGCCAAGCTGCTGAAGACGGCGTTCGGCACCCAGTTCACCAATGACGACGAGCTTTTCGTCGAGCACAGCCTGCTGGTTGCGATGGCAAAGCTCATCGCCCACCTGATCCTCGGCGTGTCCATCGCCACGCAGGAGCGCACCCCACGCGAGCTCCTCGACGGGATCGCCTTCCAGCAAGCCGACATACGAGGGGTCGTGGAAGGTGACTTCTTCGACTGGGTGCTCGACGCCCCCGGAGGCGAGCCCTGGCTACGCTCCTTGGCCCGTCGCCTGTCCCGCTTCGCTTGGAAGCAAGCCGATCACGATGTGCTCAAGGTGCTCTACGAGAGCATCATCGATGCCAGGACGCGTCATCGGATCGGCGAGTACTACACCCCGGATTGGCTGGCGGAGAGGATCGTAGCCGAGGTCGTCAGAGAGCCGCTCGAGATGCGCTGTGCCGATGTGAGCTGCGGCAGCGGGACCTTTCTGTTCCACGCGGTGCGGCATCACCTCAGGGCAGCCGATGCAGCCGGGCTCAGCAACCGCGAGGCGATCCATAGCGTGGTGAGCCACGTCCTGGGGATGGACGTGCATCCGGTCGCGGTCATCCTCGCTCGGGTGACCTATCTCCTCGCCCTCGGGGCCGACAGGATCGCTGGTGAGCGCGATGGCTTCGCGGTCCCCGTGTACCTCGGCGATACCGTGCAGTGGCGACACGAGCAGAGCCTGCTGAGCGAGGGCAAGGTTGCGGTCAAGACCTCAGAGGGCTCAGGTCTTTTCAGCGAGGAGCTCGTGTTCCCAGAGACGGTCCTGGCCGATGCCGACCTGTTCGATCGGCTGGTGGCCGAGCTGACGGCCCGAGCCACGATCGATCGTGAGAAAGGGATCGTACCGTCCATCGACACGATCCTCGACCGGTATGGTGTCGAGGGTGCCGATCGCGAGACGGTCGTGGCGACGTTTCGTCACCTCTGCGCTCTCGACGACGAGGGACGCGACCAGATTTGGGGCTACTACGTGAGGAACCTGGTCCGTCCGGTCTGGCTGGCGCAGGAGCCAAATCGGGTGAACGCGCTGATCGGCAACCCGCCTTGGCTCGCCTATCGGTACATGACACCAGCGATGCAGGCCGAGTTCCGGCGCCTGAGCCGAGAGCGTGGGTTGTGGGCCGGGGCCAAGGTCGCGACCCATCAAGACCTCTCCGCGCTGTTCGTGGTACGGGCGATCGAGCAATACCTTGCCGATGGCGGTCGCTTCGGGTTCGTCATGCCACAAGCTGTGCTCTCCCGACTTGCTTACCGTGGGTTCAGGAAGGGCCAGTGGGGGAGCCCTCGCGTTGGGACGGCCGTGCGCTTCGACGTGCCGTGGAGCTTCGGCC
The DNA here is from genome assembly GCA_035294145.1 of Candidatus Dormiibacterota bacterium. Taxonomy (GTDB): domain Bacteria; phylum Chloroflexota; class Dormibacteria; order Dormibacterales; family Dormibacteraceae; genus CADDZO01. The sequence continues at coordinate 2,025 of DATGLL010000033.1, forward strand.
ACATCAAGCCGCCCATCTTCGAGGTGCCGTCATGCGTGGTGACCGGAACGCACGTGAAGGGGACACGCGAGGAGCCAGCCGTGTCCATGCCCGCAGATGGCGTGGTGTGGACCGGCCGCCGTCCCGCACCAAGCAGCTCTTGGGAGGAGGCGCTGAGGACGATCTCTCAAACCGCAGGCAGGGTTCATGTCGTCGACGACGTGAGCATCTCGCCGTATGACGCAAGGTTCACCCAAGGGGCGACCTTCGTGCCACGGCTCCTGTTCATCGTGGAAGATGCCCCCACCCCCGGAATCCTGTCCGCGCCGGCTGGCCGCCGTCGGGTCACCTCTCGCCGCGACCCCTCGGAGAAGCCCCCCTGGCGCAACCTGCCGAGCCTCACCCAGGCGGTGGAGAGGCAGTTCGTGCGGCCGATCCATCTCGGGCGGACGGTGTTGCCGTTTCGTGCGCTGGAGCCGGCCCTGGCGATCGTGCCCTGGGATGGCAAGAAGCTGCTCTCGTCGGCCGATCCGGATCTGGCGCGCTATCCAGGCTTGGAGGCATGGTGGAAGGAGGCCGAGAGGATCTGGACGGAGCACCGCTCGAGCCAGCGGCTGAGCCTCCTCGCGCAGCTCGACTACCAGCGCAAGCTGAGCAAGCAACTACCGACGCCCATGCACCGCGTCGTCTATTCGGCCTCGGGGCAGTACCTCGCAGCCGCTCGCGTGGACGATCCGGAAGCGGTCATTGATACGAAACTCTACTGGGCACCTTGCGAATCGATCGAGGAGGCGAGGTACCTGACCGCGGTGCTCAACAGCCCTTCGGTGACCCAAGCCCTCCAGCCCTACCAATCCCGCGGCGAGCACAACCCACGCGACTTCCACAAGCTGGTGTTCCGCCTTCCCATCCCTAAGTTCGCACCCGGCGACAAGCTGCACCGAGCCATCTCCGACTTGGCTGGCAGGGCAGAGGAGGTGGTAGCTGCCGTCGAGGTCTCGGCCTCACGGCGCTTCGAGGCCCTCCGTCGAGACTGTCGGCGTGCCTTGGAGAACGATGGGGTGTTGGGGGAGATCGATGCAGCAGTCACCGATCTCCTTGGGCTTGCCTAAGCGGGGTGCCAGGGATCTTGCGCGTGATGGATCAGGCCACCGGCCGGGGTGAGGTGCAGTGACGGAAACGAAGGCGCCTCATGGCAACTCTCGCCAACCCAACCACGAGCCCGCCACGAGCTTCCCCCAGCCCACCTCTCCGCACCGCCCACCATCGACGACCACCCCCGCCTCCTGGCCCTCCTCCATGGTCCCCTTCGCCTGGTCATGGCCCAGAGGCCCTTTGAGGGCGACCTGGCCACCACCATCGCCGA
>DATGLL010000034.1:0-2179 GCA_035294145.1 Candidatus Dormiibacterota bacterium
GGCGAGGGACAATGGGGATGGAAGCGGTGCTGAGGGCCGAAGCCGGATCCCCATTGGTCGGCCGTCCAAGCGGCAGGTACCCAATGCCGATCTGAGGCCCTCGGCCCCCCGGGGCCGGCGGTACTCACGCTGGTCCTGGACGGGCTCGGCCGCTTGGCCGTGCCCCGGTGGTCACCGAAGGTTGCGACCGTCCCTCAATCGGGTCGCAGCACCCATGGTGCGGCAATGAGGCCGCCCCGGGCGACGGCATGACCTGGCGCGCGGTCCTGGACCTCTACGAGGTGCTGCGGCGCGCCGACGTCGACGGCGAGTGGGTGGCGGGGCTGCTCCGGGCGGCGGGGGCGGACGAAGTGACGGTCACCCGGGTCGAGGGAGAGGAGGGGTCGACCGATTTCGTCCGGGCCGTGCTCGCCGGGCGGGACGGGCGGCTGGCCGGCGGCCCCGCCCCCACCCTGGGCGTGATCGGACGGCTGGGCGGGGTCGGCGCCCGCCCGGCCCGCACCGGCTACGTCTCCGACGGCGACGGCGCCCTGGCGGCGCTCTCCTGCGCGCTCGAGCTGGCCCGGCTCCGCGCGGGCGGCGACCACCTCCCAGGCGACGTGATCGTCGCCACCCACGTCTGCCCCCGGGCCTCGATCCGGCCCCACCACCCGGTCCCCTTCATGGTCTCCCCCGTCGATCAGGAGACCATGAACCGACACGAGGTGGACCCGGCCATGGACGCCCTGCTCTGCGTCGACACCACGCGCGGCAACCGCATCCTCAACCGGCGCGGCCTCGCCATCACCCCCACGGTCAAGGAGGGCTACATCCTCCGGGTGAGCGAGGACCTGCTGGACGTCCTCGAGGCGGTCACCGGGCAGCCGCCGGCGGTGCTGGCCATCACCCACCAGGACATCACGCCCTACGGCAACGGGCTCTTCCACCTGAACAGCATCCTCCAGCCCTCCACCGCCACCCCGGCGCCGGCGGTGGGGGTGGCCCTCACCGCCGAGACCGTGGTCCCAGGCCCCGCCGTCGGCGCCGCCCAGCTCCTCGACGTGGAGATGGCGGCCCGCTTCTGCGTGGCGGTGGCGACCGCCTTCGGCGCCGGTGAGTGCCGGTTCTACGACGAGACCGAGTTCGCCCGGCTGGTGGCCCGGTACGGCTCCCTGGCCCACCTCCAGACCCCCGGCCGCGAGCCGGGGGAGGGCGGATAGGCGGGAGCTCGCCCCGGCTCGTGGTCCAGGCCAGGGGCCACACGATCTCGCCCTCGGCGCTCGTCCCCGGGAGCCACGCGCGATCGCCGCTCCCCTACGTGCTCCCCGCCTTCGCCGCCGAAGGGGCGCTCTTGCGCAGCACCCTCGATCCCTGACCTGCGCCCGGACGAGGTGGGCGCCGGACCGGCAACCGGGCCATGCCCGGCACCGCGCCCACCGTCATCGACGCCCTGGGCAACACCTCGCCCCCTCGATCGACACGCTCCTCGGCGCGGACGGCACCCGGCGGCCGCCTCCCATGGGCGCGAGGAGGGAGCACCTCCCGAACGGGGGCAACGACGGCTTCCCCCCTCCACCCACCGCCATCGTCTCCGCACCGGTTCAGGGCGGGCCGAAAGACCCTGTCACGCCTCGACCGGCCGCCGCTCGACGGCGGAGGCGCGCCGCAGCCCGCCTCCGAGGACCACCAGGGCGACGACCATCCACAACACCGCCGCGTCCAGAGCGTACCAGGCAGACTCCTGATAGGGTGAGACGCGCTCGGCGCTGAGGATGACCAGAAAGCCGGTGCTACTGGCGTGCATGACCTGGGCCAGGAGCACGCTCCCGGTGCTGGTGTAGACCCAGGCGATCAGCACCCGGAGCCCAGCCACCAGGGCCACGAAGGCCAGGAAGAACTCCGGCCAGGCGGGACCGTGGGGGCTGGCGGCGCCGAGCGAGTCCACCACCGGCAGGTGCCAGATTCCCCAGAGGACCCCGAGCACGACCGCGCCGCCCAGGGGGCCGAGACGGACGGCCATCCGGGGATAGGCGAAGCCGGTCCAGCCCCACTCCTCGCAGAAGCCGGCCACCGCCCCGGCGGCGATCCCGAAGAGGTCGAAGCCGGGGGCGAAGGCGGGCGACAGCAGGAGCCGGAGAACGGTCAGCACCAGCAGGATCGCAGCCGGTGGGATGAGCACGGCGGCCGCGTACCAGCGGAG
>DATGLL010000035.1:0-37559 GCA_035294145.1 Candidatus Dormiibacterota bacterium
TCGAGTACGACACCTCCTTCTTCGACAGCGATCCCTTCGAGCCCGTCCCGGGCGGCACCATGAGCCTCTGGCCGTTCCAGATCGGGCGCTTCTGGGAGCTGCCCTACACGCTCCCCCAGGACTCCACCCTGGTCGACCTGCTGGGGGAACGGACGCCTCGTCTCTGGCTGGAGAAGGTGGACTACGTGAGCCGGCACTGCGGGATGGCGCTTCTCAACTCCCACCCCGACTACCTCCGTCACGCCCGGTACTGGTCCGTGTACGAGGCCTTCCTGGGCGAGATGCGCGCCCGTGAGGGCTACTGGCACGCGCTTCCCCGGGAGGTCGCTCGGTGGTGGCGACGGCGGGCCGAGGGGGGGCACGCGGCCGCGCTCGCGGGCGGGCGGGAGGCCCGGCTGCACCGCCCGGCGGAAGGGCGGGTGGAGGTGGCACCGCCGGCCGGGAGCGGCCCCCCGGCGCCGTTCTCCGGCGACGGGGAGCGCGGACCCGGGGAGGCCGCCGGTTCCGGCGGTGCCGGGCGGCCGATCCTGCCCCGCTGACGGGTGGTCGGCCCCCGACACATGTCCCGGCCGGGCGCCGTCTCGACCCAGGCCGCCCCTGGGGTGTCCCATGCGCCGTGCCCGTCGAGTACGGCCACACTATGTCCAGTGAAGCTCCAGGGCAGGCGTGTCCTGGTCACCGGTGGGGCAGGGTTCATCGGCAGCCATGTCGTGGAGCTGCTGGCATGCGCCAACCAGGTGACCGTGCTCGACGACCTCTCGGTGGGTCGAGTGGAGAACCTCGCCTCGGTCGCCTCGCGGGTCCGGGTCGTCCGCGGCGACATCACCGATCGTGACCTCGTGGCCGAGGTCGCCCGGGAGGCCGAGGTCATCGTCCACATGGCCGTGGTCTGCCTCCGCGAGTCCATCGGTGACCCGCTGCGGACGTTCCTGGTGAACGACCTCGGGACCCTCAACCTGCTGCTGGCGACCCGGGGCGCGGCGCGCCTGCGGCGGTTCGTCTATGTGTCGTCCTCGGAGGTCTACGGGAGCGCCCTGCGGTTGCCGATGGACGAGGAGCACCCGCTGCGTCCCATGACGCCGTACGCCGCGAGCAAGCTCGCCGGCGAGGTGCACGCGCTCGCCTTCTCCCGTACCTACGGCCTGCCCGTGGTGGTGGTGAGGCCCTTCAACGCCTATGGGCCTCGGGCGTACCTGCGCGGGACGAGCGGCGAACTCATCCCGCGCCTGGCGGCCCGGGCCCTGGCCGGGCGGCCGCTGGTGGTCTTCGGCGATGGGAGCCAGACCCGCGACTTCACCTGGGTGGGCGACGTCGCCCGGGGGATCGTGCTGGCGGCGGAGTGTGATGCGCTCCTCGGTGAGTGCGTCAACATCGCCCGGGGGGAGCCGGTGAGCGTGCTCCGGGTGGCGGAGCTGATTCGGGAGCTGACCGGGACCCCGGTGCCCATCGAGCATCACCCAGCCCGGCCGGGGGACGTCGCCCAGCACCATGCCGACGTGCGTCGTGGCTATCGTCTCCTGGGCTTTCGGGCGAGGACGAGCATTGAGGAGGGCCTCGCCCGGTACCTCGAGTGGCTGCGACGCCAGCCCGGCGACCCCGCCTCCTGGCTGGATGGGGAGGAGGTGGTGAACTGGCGGCCCGCCCCGATGGCGGACTGAGCGGCCGGATCGCCCTCACCGGAGGAGGTGGCTTCATCGGCTCTCACCTGGCCACATGGCTGCGTGCCGCGGGGGCCGAGGTGCTGTTGCTGGGGCCGCCTCCCCTTCGCTCGGCGGCGAGCCGGTCGCTGGTGGAGCGGGGCGAGGCCCGCTGGGAGAGGCGAGCCTTGGTCGAGGGCCGGGCTCGGCTGACGACCCTGCTCAAGGGTGCCCAAGCCCTCGTCCACCTTGGCTACCGGCCGCCACGAGGCGAGGGGGCGCTGCTTGCCCTGCGCTCCGAGCTGACCGGCAACGTGCTGGCCACCGCTCGGCTCCTGGAGGCCGCCGCCGATGCCGGCCTCGCCTACGTCGTCTTCGCCAGCTCGGCTCAGGTCTACCCTCCCCGGGAGGGCAACCGTGAGGACGGTCCGGTCGCCCCGTCCACGCCCTACGCTTGGGCGAAGCTCCTCCAGGAGGAGCTGGTCAGGGGCTGGGCCCAGGACCTGGGGCGACCAGCGGCGGTGCTTCGCCTGGCCACGGTCTACGGCCCCGGGGAGCCCCCGCGACGCGCCATCCCCCGCTTCGTCAAGGCTGCGCTCGAGGGGCGGCCGCTGCACGTCGACGGTCGAGGTGACCATCGCTTCGCCCCGGTGTTCGTGGCCGACGTGGTTGCCGCCTTCGCCGCCGCGCTGCGTGCCCGAGCCGATGGGACCTACAACGTCGCTGGCCAGCCCCGGACCATCCGGGAGGTGGCGGAGCTGGTGGTCGCCTTGTGCGGGACCGAGGTCCCGATCGAAGAGTCCGGGAGCGCGCCCCGCCAGGTGCCGCTCTGCGATGTCTCCAAGGCGGAGCGAGCCCTGGGCCTGAGCTGGACGGCCTTGGAGGTGGGGCTGCAGGAGGAGATCCGCTGGTTTCGCCAGCGGCTCCCGGCGACGCTCTCCCGTCCCTCGAGGTCGCCGGGGGAGGGTGATCTGGCCTCAGGCGAGCCGGGCGGGACCTCGGTGCCACATCGGGTGGGGTGAGGTCCCCGTCTGTCCCGGTCGGCTGGGACTAAGACCTAGGGCATGCGGATGCAGGCCCATTGCATGCGTCATGCGGCGCTTCCTAGCGTGCAAAGAGGATCGCCACGTGACGTGGCGGCCGATCGGGATGGTGCTCGCCACTCGAGTCTGACTGCAGGAGAGACACAGCCGATGGACCTCAGCTTTGCCGTCATCAGCGAGAACGCGAGTGCCCACCGTCGCCTCTGGTGGAAGCGGGCGCTGGACCTGGTGGTGGGCGGGGCTTGCCTGGTCGTCGCCTTGCCGGTCATCGGGCTGCTGGCACTGCTGGTGAAGCTGGAGAGTCCGGGGCCGGCCTTCTTCCGGCAGGAGCGGGTCGGCCGCTTCGGCGTGCCCTTTCGCATCTTCAAGCTGCGCACCATGCGCGTGGGATGCGATGACGCGCCCCACCGGGAGGCAGCTGCCGCCTGGTTCGCCGGCCGCGCCGTCGACGACCGCTACAAGACGCTGGCCGATCCTCGCATCACCCGGGTGGGCCGGGTCCTGCGTCGGCTCGACCTGGACGAGCTGCCCCAGCTCTTCAACGTGATGCGAGGCGAGATGAGCCTGGTCGGACCCCGGCCCGCCATCCCCTACGAGCTGGTGCACTACCAGCCCCAGTACCTGGAACGGTTTCTGGTCCCGCCTGGCATCACCGGGCTCTGGCAGGTGACGCGACGAGAGTGCCTGTCGGCGCCCGAGATGATGCAGCTGGACCTGCGATATGTGAAGGAGGCGTCTCCGTTGCTCGACCTGAAGATCTTGCTGAAGACGGTGCCTGCCTTGGTGGCGGCGGCTCTGTGGAGGTCCTGAGGCGGTGGGATCCTCCCCGTTGAAGACGGTCGGAGACGCCATCCGCCGTCGCCACTGGTTGGTCTGGGGAATGGCGATCGTGGCGGCGGTGATGGCGCTGGGGGCAGCTCACGTCCGCCATCCGACCTACGAGGCCACCGCGGTCCTCTCGGTCGATGAGTCCCAGGCCCTCGACCAGGGCTTCGATGTGGCCATGCAGGCCGACCAGTACGCCACCCAGCGCTTCATCGCCATGGCGACGGAGCAACCGGTCCTCCGGGCGGTCTGCAGCCAGGAGGGAAAGGGGTGCACCCCGCAGACCCTGCAGCGGCAGATCAAGGCCTCGGCGCTGAGGACCACCGGCCTGATCGGCATCAGCGCCGACGCTTCCACCCCTGGCGACGCAAGCCGCCTGGCCAACGAGGTCGCCCAGGCGGTGATCCAGCGCAACCAGCAGATCATCAACGCCCAGCTGCAGCCGCAGATCGCCTACTACCAGGGGCAGCTTCAGCAGATCGACCAGCAGATGGCTCAGGTGCAGCAGGCGATCGCCCAGGTGGAGCTGATCGGCTACTCGGACTCCGGCACCGCCAACCGGGAGGCGCCGCTGCTGGCCCAGCTTGATCGGCTCCAGAACCAGTACACGAGCACATACGCCAACCTGCAACAGGCGCAGGTCCAGCTCTCCCGGCAGCTGAACGTGCTCACTCTCGACCAGCCTGCCGTCCCGCCCGCCAAGCCGGTCGATCCCAACCCGAAGCTCTACCTGGCCGTGGGCGTGGCCGGGGGCCTGCTGGTGGGCTTCCTGGTGGCGTTGTTGGCGGAGCGGCTGCGGGATCGGATCAGCGACGCGGGCGAGCTCGCTGGCGCCACCGGTTGCCGGCTGGTGCTCAACCTCGGTGAGGGGGGACGCCTGGTGGGGCCGGCCTCGTATGGGATCCTGGCCCATGCGAGCGTCATCGGGCGGCGGGAGCGGGGCTCGGTGCTGCTGGTGGCGGCCTCCCCGGGCGATCAGGTGGACCAGGTGGGGGTCGACCTCGGCCAGGCGGTGGCCGAGGTCCGCAACCGGGTGCTGGTGGTCCAGTCCTCGGCCGAGCCGGCGGCTCGACGTCAGATCTCGGTCGGGTCGACCTCCGAGGTGGTGGTGACCTGCGAGGAGGTCCCGCCCCAGGACGGCTTCGACCTCACCATCCGCTGCCTCCCTCCGCCCTTGCACGGGCCGGCCACGCCGTGGCTTGAGGCGCCGGCCAGCACCGCCGTGATCGTGGCCACCAAGGGACGCACGCGCTTCAGCGAGGCCAGGCGCACGGGGGACCTCTTACGTCAGGTGGGGATCGAGCCGGTGGCAGCGGTGCTCTTGCCCAGGAGACCAGCCCAGCGTGCGGTCCCCGGTCCCGAGCTCATCTCCGAGGGGGCCACGACCGACGACGGCGTGAGGGGGGAGGCGCGCGGCGAGCTCGGCGCTGGCCCATCGGCAGAGCGGGTGGCCGGAGAGACCGTCGGCCGGGAGGGCTGAGCGTGGGGTCGGCACCGAGGACGCTCGCCCTGGCATGGGCTCCCTTCCAGGCCCGCACCGTCGCCTTGGCCGGGGCGCTCGGGGGGGAGGCGTGCTTCGTAACCAGCGGCCGACGGCGGGGGATGGCCACGGCGCCGCTGCGCTACCTGGAGTGTGCGCTGCGCACCTGGCGCCACCTTGAGGAGCGGCGCCCCGAGCGGGTGCTGGTCATCACCCCACCGGTGGTGGCGCCCGTGGTGGCGTGGGCGTGGTGCCGCCGGCGGGGCGCGGCGCTCGTCATCGACTGCCACACCGACACCTTCCACGCCCCCCGGTGGCGTTGGGCACGTCCGCTCCATCGCTGGCTGTTGCGACGGAGCCGGGTGGCCTTGGTCCACACCGAGGAGGCGCTGGAGCTGGTCCAGGCCTGGGGGATCCGCGGCTTGTTGGTGCCCGACGACGTCCCCGGCCCCGAGGAGATGGAGCTTCACGGGGAGGGGACGCTCGGGGAGCCTCCGGCTCCGTCGAGCGCCGCTCCCCGGCCAACGGTCCTGGTGGCGGGCAGCCTCGACGGCAACGAGCCGGTGGCGGAGACGGTGGCGGCGGCGGCCTTGCTGCCCCAAGTCGAGTTCCGGTTCACGGGCGACCCTGCGAACATCCCCCGCGCGCTTCGTGAGACGGCGCCCGCAAACGTGGTGTTCACCGGCTTTCTGCCCTACCCACGCTTCCTCGGCGAGATGGCGGCCGCCCACGTGGTGGCGGTGTTCAGCACCGACCCCCACATCATGAACCGGGCTGCGTTCGAGGCCGTGGGGCTGGGACGGCCTCTCGTCCTCTCCGACCTGCCGGGGCTCCGGGCGCGGTTCGCGGCCGGCGCCGTCTTCACCCCCAACCGGCCTCGGGCGATGGCCCAGGCGATCGCGTCCGCGCTTGAGGAGCGCGTCGCCTTGGCCGCGCGGAGCCGAGCCCTGGCCCAGGACCTGCGTCGCCAGCGGGCGGATGCCCTGGAGCGCCTCGGACGTCTGCTCGCCGATGGGGACGGGACGCGGCTCCCGGCCCGGGTGCTGCGCATCACCCAGCACCCCTACCCGCAGATGCCCACCGTCGCCAGGGACGTCCGCGAGCTCTTGGAGCGGGGCTACGAGGTGGATCTCATCTGCGCCCAGGGGGGCTCGAGCCCGCAGCCGTCGGGCGCCTCCACCGGTCCCCAGCCCGGGCTGCGGGTGTATCGGATTCCCATCGGGCATCGCCGGCGCCCCGCCATCCGCTACCCCCTCGAGTACGCCGCCTTCTTCCTCGCCGCGCTGGGGCTAGCGGGGGTGCTCGGCCTCCGACGCCGCTACGCCGTGGTCCAGGTCGACAACCTGCCCGACTTGCTGGCCTTCGCCGCCGCTGTCCCCCGCTGGCGGGGGGCACGGGTCGTCTTCAACATGTACGAGCTGGCGCCCGAGATGGTGACCGCGCGGTTCGACGGCCGGCTCGGGGAGGTGGCCTCGAGGGTGGCGCGGGCGATGGAGTGGGCGGCGACTCGGTGGGCCGACCACGTGATCGTGGTCAGCCGTCCCTGCTTCGACCAGCTCAGGGCCCGTGGCCTGAACCCGGGCAAGGTGTCCGTGGTCCCGAACACCATCGCGTTGCCCTCCGACCTGCCGCCGGCCCAGCGGGACGGCCGGGTCCTGGTCACCCACTCCACCCTGGTCGAGCGCTACGGCGTCCACGTGGCCATTCGGGCCCTGGCGCTGCTCCGGGAGCGGTGGCCCGACCTCCGGCTCAAGATCCTGGGCGATGGGGAGGCGCGACCGGCCCTGGAGCGGCTCGCGTGCGAGCTGGGGGTCGAGGAACAGGTGTGCTTCACCGGCCTGCTGCCATGGCCTCGGGCGGTGGCCGAGGTCCGACGGGCGAGGCTGGGGCTGGTCACGATCCTCCCTGACCGCTACACCCCCTTCCTGCTCCCGACCAAGCTGCTCGAGTACGCCCAGCTCGGGGTGCCGGCCGTGTGCTCGCGACTGCCCACCATCGAGGCCTACTTCCCCGAGGAGGCCGTCGCCTACACCAGGCCGGGCGATCCCGACGAGGTGGCGGCCCAGGTGGAGCGTCTGCTCAGGGAGCCGGAGGCGGCCCGCCGACAGGCCGAGCGAGCGGCCGAGGTCGTCGGAGCGATCAGCTGGGATCAGGTGAGGCCCCGCTACCTCACCGCGCTCGGGCTCGATGGACGGAACGGTGATCGGGTGGCGGAGCCGGCCCGTGGCGTGGAGGTGCTTCCGCGCTGATGTCGCACCTGGTGCTGCTGGCGCCGGTGGCGGCCTGCGCCGTGGCCCTGCTCGTGCTCTCGGTCTGGAGGCCGCCGCTGGCCTGCGCCCTCTTCGCGCTCGCGGTGCCGCTCACCGCGGGGATGGGCCGCGGGACGGTGGTCCCGGTGTTCCGGGTCAACGAGGTGCTGCTGATGGCGCTGGTCGGCGGGTTCGGCGTCCACCTGATCGCCCGACGCCGTCCGCTCCCCTTCAGCGCCCTCGACGTGGTGGTGCTGGTCTACTGCCTGGGCGGGGTCCTGATCCCCTCAGCGGTGGCCTTGCTCACCCAAGCGGGCCTCGATCAGTCCGAGTGGATGACCGTCCTGGGGCCGGTGCAGTACCTGCTCGTCTATCTGGTCTTCTCTCGGGCCGAGCTCACCGGCGAGGGGCTGCGCCGGTTCCTGAAGGTCACCCTGCTGGCCAGCCTCCCGGTGGCCGCGATCGCCGTGCTCGAGCTGGTCAACCCGGGGAACGTCCGCCAGCTGGTCGAGGTCTACTATCCCGCCCAGCCGCTGCCCAGCTGGGACAACGTCTACCGGCCGACCTCGTTGCTGGGCTTCTACAGCGCGGTTGGGGCCTTTGGCCTGCTCAACTTCCTGCTCGCCTTCTCGCTCCTGGCCGCTCGCCAGCCTGGGTTCTCCCCCTGGTGGCTGCGGGTGGTGATGGGGGTCAACGTGCTGGGGATGCTGGCCTCGGACACCTACGCGCCGGTGCTCGCCTTGCCCTTCGGCCTGGTGGGGGCGATGCTGGTCGTCCGCCGCATCCCCTGGCGGGAGTTCGCGGCCGCGGTCCCCGCCGGCCTGATCGGGCTGGTGCTGCTCTGGCCGGCAATCGCCGTCCGCCTGCAGAACCAGCTCGGCGGCGCCAGCCACGGCCTGCCCGAGACCATGGCCACGCGGGTCGACTACTGGCAGAGCTTCTTCATCCCTGCCCTGCTCCACCACGGCCTCTGGTTTGGCACCGCCACCGTCATGCCCCCCGAGGTGCCGAGGCCGCTCGTCTCCTTCGTCGACAACGACTATCTCTGGGAGATGTTCCGGGCCGGTATCCCTGGGCTCGTCATCTTCCTCCTGCTCATGGCCGCCGTGGCCAAGGCTGGCTGGGCCTCGCGCTGGAGTCCCTACCCGGTGCGCCGGGCGCTCGGCGCCACCTGTCTGGCGACGGTGGCCTGCGTTCTGCTCCTCAACGTGACCTCCGAGTACCTGACCTTCACCGCCGTCAGCCAGGAGTTCTGGATGCTGGTTGGTGCCTTGAGCGGGCTGGCGCTGGTCGCCCGCCCGGCCCCGGCCTTTATCGAGCTGCGCCCGCTGCCCTCGCCCTCCCGGTCGCGCCTTCGCCGACGGCTGGCGGGGCTGGTGCCCGACGCCGCCCTGTTGCGCTCCTCCGTGACGGTGCTGTTGGGCTTCGGGTTGGCCAAGCTCTTCGGCTTCCTCTTCCAGGTGGCGGCGGGCCGTCTGCTCGACCCGGCGGGCTACGGCCGTCTCAGCTACGCCCTGGCTGTGGGCGGTGTGCTCTCGGTGCTGCTCACCACGGCCCCGCTGGGTCTCTCTCGCTTCCTTGCCCGCCACGAGGGGGATCGGGAGGGACGGAACCTCTACTACACGAACTGGCTGGCGGTGGTGGCCATCGTCCTCGGCTTCAGCGCGGTCATCACCGTGGCCGTGGCCCGGCCGCTCGACTTGGGGGGCTGGCTCATGGTGGGGCTGCTCGCCAACCTGATCGGGGTGGCCGCCCTCGAGACCTACCGTGAGGTCCAGCGCGGCCTAGGGCGGTACACCTTGCAGTCTGTCTTCTACGTCCTGGCCAACGTCCTCCAGCTGGCCGCGGTGCTCGCTCTGGCCCTCGTCGGTCGTCGTTCCCCCGCCGTCTTCCTGATCGTCTACGGCCTCTCGGGGGTGGCTGCCTTGCTCGCCCTGGCGCCCGTCAGTCGTCTCGACGTCGCCTTTCGCCCCTCGACCCTGGGGTGGAGGCGGATCCGGGGCATCGCCGCTTTCGCTCGACCGGTGCTCCTCCAGGCCGTCTTCTGGAACCTCTGGTACAGCGGGGACCTGATCCTGGTCCAGCATCTCCGGAGCGAGGCCAGCACGGGGAGCTACGGCGCCGCCAAGGCGATCGCCAACGGCTTCATGCTCGTCCCCTCGGCCATCGCCTTCGTGCTCACGCCGCGTGTGGCGCGGCTGTCCGAGCGCGAGGTGGGGCGCTACCTGGTTCGGGTGCTGGCCTTCACGGCCGTGGTCACCCTCCCCCTGGCCTTCGCGCTGGTGGCACTCGCCCGGCCGCTGACGGCGAGCGTGTTCGGGGGGAAGTACGAGACGGCTGCGGTGCCGCTCATGGTCCTCACCGTGGGGATGGCCCTGTATGGGGTGAAGAGCGTCCTCGACAGCTGCTGGCTCGGCATCGGCCACCCCATCGTCGACACGGTGACGGCGGGCGTGGCGGCCGTGGTCACCCTCGGCAGCGGCCTCTGGTTGATCCCCCGCGCCGGCCTGGTGGGAGCGGGGCTGGCCTTCAGCGCCGGGGCGCTGGCCCAGCTCCTGGTGGCGGGGGCGGTGACCGTCTGGGCCTTCGGGGCCGAGACCCCGCGGGTGCGCCAGCTACGGGACCACGTCCTCCTGGACGACCGTCGATCGGCGATCGCCGATCGCACCGAGGTCCTGGAGCCATCGGCGCCGCTCGGTCGCCCGAGCGTTCCTGGGGGCGAGGACGCGGCCGGCGAGCTCGTGGCCGAGCCAAGCCCGCGGGATGGGGACGCCCTGCGCGTGCTCCTGGTCGCCGAACAGGTCGATGGGGTCCCGGACGAGGCCTACGCCAAGTTCGTCCGGGTGCTCGGCTCGGAGCTGGGGCGGCGTTGCCGACTGCTGACCCAGGTCGTGGGCTCGTCGCCCTCGGCCGGCGGCCGCCCGAGCCGCGTGGTGGGTCGGCTGCGAGAGCTGGTCAGGGTGTCCCGCCGGCCCGAGCTGCGGGACTCGACCCCGAGCGTCGTGGTCTACGCCTCGCGTAGCTCGCTGACCGCGGCTGCCCTGGTGCGTGCGCAGATCCTGCGCCGGCTCTGCCGGGCCCCGGTTGCCTTCGTCGCCCTCCAGAGCGTTGCCGCCCGGGCCCTGCGTCGTTTCCCCCGCTCCCTGATGCCCGATCTCCTGTTGCTGCCCACCGACGAGGATCGGCGCCGGGCGCTGGCCGCTGGCCTCAACGCGATCTGCGTGTCCGGCGGTGTGGACCTGGAGCGGTTCCGTCCCCCGCTGCCGGGCGAGAAGGAGCGGCTCCGGCGCAAGTGGGGACTGCCGCTCGACCGTCGCATCCTGCTCCACGTTGGCCATCTGAGGGCGGGTCGCAACCTCTCCGCCCTCCTGCCCCTGGCGGCGACGGCGGGGGTGACGGTGGTGGTGGTGGCCAGCCGACACGGCGGTGCCGAGTCCGAGCGCCTGCGCGCCGACCTGGCCCAAGGGGGGGTGGTCCTGCTCGAGGGGTATCAGCCGAACGTCGAGGAGCTCTACCGGTTGGCCGATGTCTACGTCTTTCCCACCGCCTCGCGAGAGGACGCGGTGGCGATGCCGCTCTCGGTCCTGGAGGCCCTGGCCAGCGACCTTCCGGTGGTCAGCCTCAAGTTCGGGGCGCTGCCGGAGCGGCTCGGCTCGGCGCCCGGCGTCTACCTGGTGGACACCGCGGCGGAGCTGGTGACCCGGGCCCTGGAGGTCCGGGGGCGGGAGGCCGCCACCCGCCGCCTGGCTGAGCCCTACGCCTGGTCGGCGATCGCGGACCGGGTCCTGACCGCCCTTGCCGATCTCGAGGTCGTGGCCGCCCCATCCCCCGGCCGCCTCTCCGGCCTCTGGGAGGCGGCACGACGGGCGGTGGTGGCTCGGCGGAGCTGGTGGCGGGAGCTGCTCTGGGGCGACCGCCCCGGCTACGTCCGTCCGCCGGCGATGCCGCCGATCGTGCCCGGGACGGCGTGCGCGGGCCCGGCCGAGCCCGCATGCCCGACGACGCCGACGGTTGGGGACCTGGGGCGCTCGGCAGGGACGCTGGCGGCGGTGGCGAGCTTCCACGGCCTGAGCGTGGAGCGGGCCGGGGAGGATGGCCCAGGCGACCTGCTCCGTCGTGCCCTGGCCGGGCGCTGGCCGCTCCTGCGAGCCCCGGCCGAGGCCCTGCTCGAGCTTCGGGAGCCGGCCATGACCGGGCTGGCCACCTTTCTCCAGCGGGGCGGCACCCTCTACGTGGACGGGCTTCGCCCGCCCTCCCTCCCGGCCCTGGCGGGGTTGGGCCAGCGGCTGGACCTGGCCCTCCCCGAGCTGGCGGCCGGCTCCGCTGCCGACCTGCTCTTCCCCCCCGAGGCGGGGGACACCGCCCGGGAGCTGAGCGGGGCCAGGCTGATGGGCGGGGCGTGGTCGTTTGGCCTGCGGGCCGGCCCTGGCTGGCGGGCCCTGGCCTGTGAGGCTGGGGATCGGCTACCGCTGGTCGTGGAGCGTCCGGTGGGGATGGGGCGGGTGGTCTTGAGCACCGCCCCTGCCGAGCTAGCCCAGCCCCTCTGGCGGGTCCTGGCCTCCAGTCGGGCCGCGACCGCGCTGGTTCCGATGATGCTCCTGCGTCGGCTCTACGGTCGCTCGGCCTGGCACCCGCCGCTGGCCGTGGCCAACTTCTCGATCGACGACCCAGCCCTGCGTCGGGACCGCATCGGGTTGCGGATGGATCTCCTGCTGACGCAGGCTCGCGAGCACCGGTTCCACGTCACCATCGCCACCGTGCCGCGGGAGCTGCCGCTAGCCGACCCCGCCGTGGTCGCGCTGCTGCGGCGGCACCCTGGGCTGGTCTCCGCCTGCTACCACGGGTGCGACCACGATGGCTACGAGTTCTACTTGCCGGAGGCCAGGCGGGCGCGCTACCCGGCTCGACCTCTGGCCCGCCAACGGTTGGCGTTGCGGCGTGCGGTCAGCAACGGTCTTCGCTTCTCCGAGCAGCACGGCGTCCGGCTGGACCGGGTCATGGTCTTCCCCTACGGGGTGGGGCCGGCGGCCATCTTCGCAGACCTCCGTCGTCTCGGCTTCGTCGCCACCTGCAACCTCCACGACAAGTTCCCCCTGGGGGCGCCCATCCCAGACGACCCCGAGCTCGGGCTGCGGCCGGCCGACCTGGCCTGGGAGGGCTACCCGTTGCTCTGGCGGAGGGGCCTCCATGACCCCGGCTTCCTGGTCGACCTCTTCTTGGGGCGCCCGGTGCTGGGCTTCGGCCACCTGCGCGCGCTGGGCCCGGCCTTCCAGGACCTGGTCGGCTGGGCGGAGGCCGTCAACCGGGCGGCGGCCCCGGTCTGGATGAGCCTGGACGAGGTCGCACGCCATGCCTACCTCCAGCGGCTGGGCCCGCGGGGGTGGGAGGTGTTGATGACCGCTGAGGAGGCCTGCCTCCACAATCCCGACCCGTCGCCGCGGACCTTCATCGTCCGACGCCCTCACTTGCCTCCCACGGCCGTCCTGGAGGTGGACGGCGTCCGACGTTCGGGCCAGGGGCCGGTTGAGGTCACGGTCCCGGCCGGTGGGACGGCCGTGATCCGCCTGGCCACGGCTGGGCAGGGGGTGGAGGGCCGGCGGGTGCTTCCCCCGCGGCATCGCTGCCCGCTCGTCCCTGACTCTGAACCTCTTCGCAAGGAGCTGGCATGAAGGTGAGCGTCTCTCCCGTCTACGTGCATCCCACGGCCGAGGTGGCCGAGGACGCCAGCATCGGCCCCGGTACCAAGATCTGGAACGAGGCTCAAGTCCGTCCAGGGGCTCGGATCGGGGCTGGCTGCGTGCTCGGCAAGGGAGCCTATGTGGACGTCGGGGTGGTGGTCGGTGATCGGGTGAAGCTCCACACCCGTTCGTCGGTGTTCAGCGGCGCTCGCATCGGCAACGAGGTCTTCGTGGGGCCGCATGCCTGCCTGCTCAACGATCGGCGGCCGCGTGCGACGACCCCGGACGGCAGGCTCAAGGGGGAGGGCGATTGGGTGGTCTCCGGGGTGGTGGTCGGGGACGGAGCCTCCATCGGCGGCGGCTCCACGGTGCTCCCTGGTGTGACCATCGGCCGCCACGCGATGGTGGGGGCGGGTTCGGTCGTGACCAGGGACGTGCCCGAGCACGCTCTGGTCTATGGCAATCCGGCCCGCCTCGCCGGCTACGTCTGCGAGTGTGGCGGGCGCCTCGACGCCGCCGGGACCTGCCCCGGCTGCGGTCGATCGCACCCGGGCCTGGGGGCGCGATCGTGATCCCCGTGGCCCGTCCGACCTTCGGCCCTGAGGAGGAGGCTGCCGTTCTCGAGGTGATGCGTTCGGGACAGCTCGCCCAGGCGGAGCGGGTCCGGGCCTTCGAGCGTGCCTTCGCCGAGGCCAGCGGAGCTCGCTACGCGGTCGCCACGTCGAGCGGCACCACCGCCTTGTTCCTGGCCCTCCTTGCCCATGGTGTCGGGCCAGGTGATGAGGTGATCACCAGTCCCCTCACCTTCATCGCCACCGCCAACGCCATCGCCCAGGTGGGGGCGCAGCCCGTCTTCGCCGATGTCGATGACACCCTGAACCTCAGCCCAGCGTCGGCGGCGGAGCTCATCAGCCCTCGGACCCGCGCCATCCTCCCTGTGCACCTCCACGGCAATCCCTGCGACCTCCGCGCCTTCAGCGCCCTGGCCGAGGAGCACGGGTTGGCCCTGGTCCAGGATGCGTGCCAGGCGGTGGGAGCCACGCTCGGAGGAGCCCCTCTGGGCAGCTTCGGCACCGCCGTGTACTCCTTCTACGCCACCAAGAACCTGACCACGGGGGAGGGGGGGATGGTCACCACCAACGATCCAGAGGTGGCCGCCCTGTGCGCCAGCCTTCGCCACCAAGCGTACGCCCAGCAGCCTTACGTCCATGATCGGGTCGGGTTCAACTTTCGAATGACCGAGATGCAGGCCGCGATCGGCCTGGCCCAGTTGGGCCGCCTGCAGGCCATCACCGAGCGCCGGCGTCGCATCGCCTCCTACTACGACGAGATGATCCCTGATGAGCGGTTCGCGAGACCCCAGCGCCTGGCTGGCGCCCAGCACGTGTACCATCAGTACACCCTACGGCTCGTCGGCGTGGATGGCGAGGCGCGCCGGGCGCGTGACCGTCTGCGCGAGGCCCTCGCCGAGGCGGGGGTGGGGAGCGGGGTCTACTACCCGGTGCCGGTGCATCGCCAGCCTGCCTATGCCAGGTACGGTCACGTGCGCTGTCCTGAGGCTGAGCGGGCTGCCGACGACATGCTCTCAATTCCCGTTCATCACTCCCTCACCGACGAGGAGGTGGAGGCGGTGGCACGAGCGATGCGAGCCCTTTGAGGAGCGGCCGCCGACGTCGATGGCGGCTCGCCCCTGAGGTCGGGAGCGGGCCGAAGGTTCGGAGCCGCTCGGGGGGCGAGCGTCGGCCCATGCCCGCGCGATGGCGCTGGCCTCGCCTTCGGACGGGTGGCTGACGTCGTGGGCGCCTTGGGTGAGGCGCCTCGACGGGGCAGGGGCGGAGGGCTCGTCGAGCAGGTGGTTGGCGGGGACGTCGGGGGACGGTCGCGGGCCTCGCGGCTGCCGACCTGGCCGTGTGCGTCGCGGGCCATCTCTGCGCGGTCGTCCCAGGGCTGGCCCGACGCACGGTGAGGGCCATGCCCTGGCCACCTGCGTTCGCCAGCTGGGCCTGGGCCTCCTGGTCATCGTCCAGAGGAGGGTGGTCGATGCCCCCGACGGTCGCCTGAGGAGCAGGGAGCCGGTGAGTGGGGCCGTTCCCCATCGGCACGGCGTTGCGACCCAGGCTCGCCGACCGAGGGGGCAGCCGAGTTCCTGGGCCCCTCCAGGGGGAGCTCGATGGGCCGGGTCGGGCTGAAGCGCCGCGCGGCCACCACCCAGGCCCGGGGGCGTCGGGTTCGAGAGCGGAGGCCACCGCCCGCGGCCCGCGGTTAGCCGAGCGCTGCGAGCCGGAGCAGCCGCAGAAGGCGCCGCCAGGGGGCCAGGTCCTTGGCCGCGAGGAGGCGCAGGAAGGCGCGGGTGGGCTCGGTGGCCGGGAGAGGGGCGCAGGCCGGGCAAGCACCGGGATGGTGGCCGATGAGACGGGCGACTGCCTCCGCCAGCCCGGCCTGGGCGGGGCGGCGGAGGACCGCCACCCCGGCCCGGCGGAGTTCGACGTCGGCGTTGGCTGGCGCTAGTCCCAGGTGGGCCATGCGCAGCATGCCCAGGTCGGTGGTCGTGTCCCCCACGGCGAGGGCGAGCTGCCCCTCCACCTCGAACTCGGCCGCGAGCGCCTCCAGAGCCGCCTCCTTCGTCGTGGAGGTGGTCACGAAGTCGGTCTGGAAGAAGCCCGGCACCGGTCGGATCATCTCCTCGGTGCCGGAGGCGGCCAGGGCCTGGGCCACGGTGCGTGCGGCGAGGGCACGTCGACGGCCCCGCTCGTCGACGCGGAAGGCACGGACCGCGCCTCGGTAGCGTGGGTCCAGGTGCACCCCGGGATGGGCGCTCAGGGCGTCCCGTAGGCAGTCGAGCGCCCGCTCGGCCTGGGGGTCGAGGAGCCAACGAGCGCGGCCCCGGTGATGGTCGTAGATCACGCTTCCGTACTCGGCCGTTCCTCCGGCCAGCCCGTAGGCGGCGCAGCGATCGCGCAGCTCGTCGAGCGAGCGCCCGGTGGCGAGCACGGGGCGGAAGCCGTGCCGCAGCAGGGCTCGCAGGGCGAGAGCGCCGGCCGGGCTGGTGGCTGGAAATCCCATCTGCATGGTCTCCAGGACGCCGTCGACATCGATGGCGCAGAGGGGGCCCGAGCTTGCTGGTGCGTCTCCGATCAAGACCTCGCGGTAGTAGCGCTGAAAGAGGCGTGCGGGCCGGGGGTCGAGGCTTCGCTCCGCCGGAGATCGCTCCTCCATCAGGATCAGGACCCGAATGAGCTGATGGAGCAGCCACCGCTCCGCCCCCACCGGCCCTGCCATGGCCTCGTAGGCCAGCCGGAGCGCCTCCCCGCTGGCCGTGTCCTCGGCGCTGGTCGCCGCCAGCGCCAGGTCGGCCACGGGGTCGAAACAGACGAAGTCGGCGCTGTCGAACACGCTGATGTCGGCCTCGGTCTTGAGCATGGCGCCGTCGTCCAGGACGAAGGCCTCGAGTCGGGTTCGGTTGTCGATGATGGCCGGGCTGCGGGCCTGGAGCAGGCGGTGCAGCATGGGGAGGAGGAGGAGCCGGCCGAGCTCTGCGCCCCGACCGAAGATGCCGGCGAGGGTGTTGCTGGCCCATTGTGGCGCGGTCCCACGTCGCCGCAGCCGCGGGGTGAGGTCCTCCGGGAGGGAGAGGGCCTGGGCGCGGAGGCTGATGTAGCGAGCCACCGCCCCGGCTCGCTGCAGGTCGAGGGGGGGCGCGAGCCGTGACTCCGGCCCCGGGCAGGCCTCGAAAAGGACCCCCTCCGCCAGGCCGAGGATCTCGCCCACCAAGCCGCAGAGGCGACGGCCCACCGCCAAGGCGTGCTCGCCGAAGTAGCCGAGGCCTACCCCCCTGGCCTGGATCACCCGCTGGTGACGGACCTCGCCCCGGCCCAGCTCGATCCTGAAGCGAGCCTGGGCGTGGCCGCGGCCATGGGGGACGCTGGCGGGCTCGACCTCGCGGAGGTCGAGGACCTCGGCACGACCGAGCAGCAGTCGGGCGATCGTCGCCCGCACCGCCTCTGGCTGGAGCTTTCGGTGGATCTCCCATTGGGAGAAGGGGAGGAAGATCCCCGGGTGGCCGGCGAGCGACTCGGGTCGGTCCGCGTTCGGGAAGAGGCCGAGCGTGAGCGCGATCGCGTCACGGGCGAAACCGAGGCGCCGCAGGCCCTCCGCCGCCTGGCGCACCGATTTCCAGGATCGAGGCGGGTCGTCGACGAGCAGGACCAGGGCCTTGCCCGCGGCGCGGCGGAGGAAGGCGGCCTCGGACGGGAGCCAGGGCTGCCCCGGACGCATGGTGAAGGTCTCGACCTGCTCGCGGCCGAGGTGGCGGAGGAAGGCCGCCAGCAGCGGCGCCAGGTAGCTCCCCGAGGTCCGGATGCCCATCACCAAGAGCGGCCGCCCCCGCTCCGGCTGGGCGTCGACGGCGGCGCGGGCCAGGGCCTCCACGTCCGCGGGCGCTTGGTCGAAGCTGCGGAAACAGCTCGGGAGCCGCACCACCTCCCGCCGCAGGCTGGGAGGGAGGCAGGGGAGCCGGCGGAGCAGACCACGAGCGGCGGCCTCCAGGTCGGGGCGGGCGCGGCGGACCTCCCAGGCGTCCTCGTCGATCAGGGCGTCGGCCAGGCGATCGACGAGCAGCGCCAGCTCTGCCCGCCAACGGAGCTCCCTCCCCAGGCCGGGGCGGTGGGACAGCCCCCACCACGTCACGCCAGCCGCCATGCCGAGGGCTGCGGTCCCAACCCGCCCCCAGGGCCCCGGCAGCTTCCGGCCGACACGTCCCGCCGCTCGGCGTAGGAGCAGCGGGTCTCGATGGAGATGGTCGTCGACGATCTGGAGCATGCCGGCCGCCAGCAGGTAGGCGTTGAGCAGGTCGCCCTCCGCAGCCCGCTCCGGCAGCCGGTCGGCCAGCGCCTCGAGGTCGTTCAGTAGGTTGGTCAGCAGCAGCGGAGGGCGCGTGGGCGCCTGCTTGTCGGTTCCTTGGTCTCGCAGCCTCGACGCCTCCTGGGACGCTCCGATCGCCCGCCTGGCCTCGGCCGGTGCGGCCTGGCCCTCATCAGGACGATTCTGACGCGTGTCCCCCACAGAGGGGCTGGGTCGGTCGTCAACCGGGCGGGACAGGCATGGGGACCGGGTGGGCATCTGCCCCGGTCGCGACCGGGCGGACGGCGCTCCCTCGGCGGTGGGGCGCGCTCGGGGAGGCACGGCCCCGCCGGGGCGGTTACAATCCCGGCCGAGAGACCCCCAGCCTCGGACTGTGACCATGCCCAGCGCCCCCCAGACCTTCGTTCACCTCCACAACCACACCGAGTTCTCGTTGCTCGATGGGGCCAGCCGCATCTCGCAGCTGGTGTCCCGCGCGGCCGAGCTCGGGATGCCCGCGGTGGCCCTCACCGACCACGGCGTGATGTACGGCGCCATCCACTTCTACAAGGCCTGCCGGGCGGCGGGGATCAAGCCGATCGTGGGGTGCGAGGTCTACGTCGCCCCCCGCGGCCTGCGAGATCGGGACAGCAAGGCGGACCGTGACCCCTACCACCTGACCGTGCTGGCTGCCGACATCGAGGGCTACCGGAACCTCATGGAGCTGGTCACCATCGGGCAGCTGGAGGGGCTCTACTACAAGCCCCGCATCGACCGGGAGACCCTGGCCGGGCACGCCCGGGGGCTGATCGTGCTCTCGGGGTGCCTGGGCGGCGAGGTGGCCCAGAAGATCGTGGGCGGGGACCTGGAAGGGGCCAGGGAGACGGTGGCCACCTACCGGGACATCTTCGGCCCGGACCGATACCTGCTCGAGGTGCAACGGCACGGCATCGAGGACCAGGAGAAGGTCAACCAGGCCTTGCGCGGCCTGGCCAGGGAGTTCGGCCTCCGCCTGGTGGCCACCAACGACCTCCATTACGTCCGGCAGGAGGACGCCGAGGCCCACGATGTCCTGCTCTGCCTGCAGACCGGCGCCAGCTACGACGACCCCAAGCGGTGGCGCTTCGAGAGCCAGGAGTTCTTCCTCAAGAGCCCCGAGGAGATGGGGCGGGTCTTCAAGGACATGCCCGAGGCACTGGCCAGCACCCTGGAGGTGGCCGCCCAGGTCGACCTTGAGATCGAGCTGGGTCGCTCGGTCCTGCCACCCTTCCCTGTGCCCGAGGGCATGAGCCCCCACCAGTACCTGCGCAAGCTGTGTGAGGAAGGGTTGCGCTGGCGCTACGGCGACCGCCCCTCGCCGGCGGTCCTCGAGCGCATGGAGACCGAGCTGGCGGTCATCGAGCAGACGGGCTTCTCGTCCTACTTCCTCATCGTCTGGGACTTCTTCAACTTCGCCCGCCAGAACGGCATCGTGACCGGCCCGGGCCGGGGCAGCGCCGCCGGCAGTCTGGTCACCTACCTGCTCGGCATCACCAACCTGGACCCCCTCCAGCACGGGCTGATCTTCGAGCGCTTCCTCAACAAGGATCGGGTGTCGATGCCGGACATCGATTGCGACTTCTCGGTCGAGGGACGGGAGAAGGTCATCCGCTACGTGACCGACAAGTACGGCGCCGATCGGGTGGCGCAGATCATCACCTTCACCACCATGGCCTCCAAGGCGGCCATCCGGGACGTCGGCCGGGTCCTGGGGGTGCCGCTCAAGGAGTGCGATCGGCTGGCCAAGCTGGTTCCCGTCCATCAGGGCCGCTCCAAGTCCCTGGACGACGTCCTGAGCGAGGTGCCGGAGTTCCGGCAGGCCTACGAGGCGGGCCCTCAGGTGGGCCCCGACGGTCGCAGCTACGACCTGAGGCGTCTGATCGACGTGGCTCGCTCGCTGGAGGGCGCCTCACGCAACGTCAGCGTGCACGCGGCCGGGGTGGTGATCGCCCCCGATCGCCTGGTCCGTTACGCCCCGCTTCAGTACGGGCCCCGGTCGGTGAACGGCAGCGACGACCAGCCCCGACAGGTCATCACCCAGTACGACATGAAGGGTGTCCAGGAGGTCGGCCTGCTCAAGATGGACTTCCTGGGCTTGCAGAACCTGGACATCATCAGCACCTGCCTGAAGCTGGTCAAAGAGCGCCATGGGATCGAGATCGACCTCCTGCGCCTGGGCTACGACGACCCCCGCACCTACGAGCTGATCAGCGCCGCTGACACCCATGGGGTGTTCCAGTTGGAGGGCTCGGGCATGCGCCGGATGCTCCAGGAGATGAAGCCCCAGTGCTTTGAGGATCTGGCGGCGGCGGTTGCGCTCTACCGGCCCGGGCCGATGCAGAACATCCCCGCCTACATCGCCCGCAAGCACGGTCGGGAGCCGATCGAGTACCTCCATCCGCGCCTGGAGTCGATCCTGCGCGATACCTATGGGGTGATGATCTACCAGGAGCAGGTGATGATGGCCGCCCGCGAGCTGGCCGGGTTCTCCCTCTCCGAGGCAGACATCCTCCGTTCCGCGATGGGGAAGAAGGACAAGGTCAAGATGGCCCAGCAGCGGGAGAAGTTCGTCGCCGGCTGCGTGGCCAACGGCATCGGCCAGGCCGAGGCCGAGGCGCTGTTCGACTCCATCGCCAAGTTCGCCGAGTACGGCTTCAACCGCAGCCACTCGGCTGCCTATGCCGTGATCAGCTACCAGACCGCCTACCTCAAGGCCAACTACCCGCTCGAGTACATGACCTCGCTGCTCACCCATGTGCAGGGGAAGGCGGAGGACGTGGCCACGACCATCGTCGACTGCCGGAAGCGTGGGATCGAGGTCCTGCCCCCGGCGATCAACGAGTCGGGGGTGGACTTCTCGATCGTGGGGGAGAGGATTCGGTTCGGCCTGGCCGCGGTCAAGAACGTGGGGAGAGGGGCGGCCGAGGCCGTCGTGGCCGAACGCCAGCGGGGAGGGCCGTTCCGCTCCCTGGACGACCTGTGTGAACGTCTCGGGGGTGTGCAAGAGGTGAACGCCCGGGCCCTGGAGTCGCTCATCCGCTGTGGGGCCTGCGATGCGCTGGGTGAGCGCAACCAGCTTCTGGCCACCCTGGAGCACGCGCGTCAGCGGGCGGACCGCAGCCGTCGCGACCGGGAGCGAGGCCAGATCTCCTTGCTCGACCTGGTCGAGGAGGCCGAGCAGGTGATCGACTATGGCATCAGGGCCGATCCCATGCCTCCCGAAGAGCGTCTGCGCGCGGAGAAGGAGCTCCTCGGCCTGTACCTCTCCGACCATCCCTTGAACCGGATCGAGGGCGACCTGGCGCGGCGGATCGACACCCAGGCCAGCGAGCTCACCGCGGAGCTGGCCGGCAAGGAGGTGAGGATCGGGGGGCTGGTCCGGTCCTTCCGGCGGGTGGTGACCAAGCGCGGCCAGATCATGGCCTACGCCGAGATCGAGGACCTGACCGGCATAGTCGAGGTCACCTTGTTCCCCCGCGTGTACGAGCAGTACCGGCAGCTCTTCGAGCCTGACCGTATCCTGGTCGTCCAGGGGACCGTGGACAGCAGCCGAGGTGGCCGCGGGCCGGCGCCGGCACCAGAGGACGACGAGCTGGAGGTCGAGGAGGAGGAGCCGGAGGCCGCGGTCCTGATCGCAGAGGCGGCGTGGAGGTGGGACGACCCTGAGTGCGTTCCCGTGGAGCGCCAGAAGGTGGTCCATGTCGACGTTCCCGAGGGCGGCCCGGAGGTCGTGGACGACCTGGCCGCGGTCCTGGCCAGGCACCGGGGCGACTGTGAGGTCTTCCTCCACTTCCGCGTGAGCGGTAGCGAGGTCACCGTGCAGGTGGGCGAGCGCTTTCGGGTCAAGGCCGACACCGCCCTGAAGGAGGATCTCGACTCCTGCTTCCACCGGGAGGTCACTCGGCTGGAGACGGTTCGGCCCCGGGCCGGGGCTGGGGGCAACGGGAAGGCGAACGGCCGCAATGGACACGCTCGGCTCGGCGCTTGAGGGATCGCTGGGCCGCTACGTGGTCGTGAAGGCCCTGGAGGACGGGGTCGTCATCATGGGCCTGACCCGGGGGCGGGACACCCGCTCGCACCACTCCGAGCGGCTGGACGCGGGCGAGGTGCTGATCGCGCAGTTCACAGAGCTGACGGCGGCGATCAAGGTTCGTGGCCGGGCCGAGATCCTGACCGAGGTCGGGCGCGTGGTGAGCGGGCCCAGCGAGCCTGAGCGGTGAGCGCGGCTCGGGCCACGGCCGACGCGCCCCATGCTCGCCGGCTTCGAGGCGCATCGGGGACGAGATCGGCAATCTCGCGGGCATCCCTTTGGGGTAACGTGTGAGGTGTCGCCGCCCGGTAGCGGCGTTGCTGTGGATGGACAGATGAGATCGAGTCGTTCTCCCGCACGCCCGGCGGCAGCTCGCATTCGCAGGTTCATCCGTATGGCCCTGGTCGGCGGGCTGGCCTTGAGCGGTCTGGGCTCTGTGCCGGGGATCGCGGGCGCTGCCTCTGTCCCTCAACTCTCGCTGGAGGTCAGCCAGCGCTGGCAGCTCGCCAGCTCCCAGGGCACCTGGACGCCCTACGTGGTCACGGTGAAGAACACCGGCCAGTCCAGCTTCTCGGGGGATGTGGTGCTGGTGCCCGAGGACGACAGGAACTCCGACACCGGGACCTATCCCGTCTACCAGACTCCGGTCGAGGTGGGTCGTGACAGCACGCGATCGGTTCTGGTCTACGTCATCGACTCCCCGGATGGATACCGGGCCGAGTTGCACGACAGCTCCGGACGAGTGCTCGCCCGTGCCAGCGTCAACCCCACGGTTCGCGGCAGCACCGCCATCGGCATCCTCAGCGACCTGCCTCAGGCTGACCAGAAGATCAGTGCCCCGATGCGGGCCTTGAGCCGGGTGGATACGACCTTCACCCGCTTCGCCTCGCCGCAGGCCTTCCCCACCAGCGCGGTCTACCTGAGCGGCCTCAGCGGCGTGATCCTGGACGACTTCGACAGCGCGGCGCTAAGCCAAGCCCAGGTTCAGGCGTTGGAGGACTTCGTCGGTCTGGGTGGCACGCTGATCGAGGCGGGTGGTCCTTCGTGGCGTCGCACCTTGCTGCCGCTTCCCTCAGACCTGCTCCCCATGCCTCCACAGTCCACGGCCACGGCCTCGTTGGGGGCGCTCGCTGATCTCGCCGGCATGAGCACCGACGCCGTGGCCCAGGTGGCGACGGGCCCCACCAGCAGCCGGGCGAGCGTGGTCCTCTCCTCGAGCGAGGGGCTTCCGTTGGTGGTGGAGGGCTCGTACGGCGCCGGCGACATCGTCGAGCTGGCCTTCGACCCCTTCGCGGGGCCCTTCGACAGCCAGGTGGACCTGGCTGGCCTGGCCTGGACCCAGGCCATCGACCGGGCCCTCAGCGGCGTGCAGGGGGCTGGGCACAGCCTCTTCTCCAACGGCTTCGGATCCGGTAGCGCCTTTGGGGGCGGGCCCAGCGTCACTGGCCTGGGATCGTGGGCGCCAGGCTACTCGAGCAGCGCGGACCAGCTGGTGCAGATCCTCCAGGACACGCCCGCCGCATCCTCGCCGCCGGTGGGCTTGCTCGGTGGCTTGCTGGTCGCCTACGTCCTCCTGGTGGGTGTCCTCTCCTACCTCTTCCTCCGTGCGATTGGGAGGAGGGTCCTGCTCTGGGCCACGGTGCCTGCCATCGCCGTGTTCTTCACCGCTGGCGCCTACGTGGTGGGGTTTGGGTCACGGGGCTCGGATTACCTCCTGACCGAGGTCCAGGTGAACCGCCTCGGCCCCCACGGAGCGGTCATGTCGTACAGCTTCGACGGCATCTACGCGCCTCGCAAGGGCGACGTCGACCTGAGCCTGCCCACCAATACCCTGGTCTCGACCGCGATCATGGCCGGGCCCTTCTCCCAGGGCGACGGCGGGGCCCTGATCACGATCGGTTCCCACCCTGACGTGCTCCTCAGCAACGTCCCTGTCTGGGCCATGCGTGGGCTCCAGACCCTCTCGGTGGAGCATCCCTTCTCGTACCAGCCGGGTCAGGCCATGCCCATCGAGGTCCGGCTGCGGTTGCAGAAGGGCCGTCTCCAGGGAACGGTCATCAACCACACCTCTCGCTCCCTGAGCGATGTGGTGCTGGTCAGCAGCAACGGTCCCCAGGTGGTCCTGGCCCCCGACCTTGGCCCGCACGCCAGCACCTCCGTGGACACGCCGTTCGAGCAGAACCTCGGGGCCTTGCCCAACGCCCGTGGGGCGCCCGCCGCCGTGCGCGATGCCTCGGAGTCGACCAAGGACGCGGTGGTCCGCCTTGCGGCCAGCCAGGCCATCAGTGGCCGGCCTGGCGACCTGGCGGTGGTGGCGCTGACCGGCGCCTCCGACTCCCTGCTGGTGGACGGTGAGCAGCCAGGCCGCTCCGCCCTGGCGGCGATGGTGGAGCCGGTGCGGCTGCAGTCGAGCGACTCCCTGCTGGGGATGGCGCCGCGGCCGCGCCTGGTGTCGGGCATCTCGAACGCGGACGGCACCTCCCAGGTCGATGTCTACGATCTCAACATCCCGGCTGGGCTGACCTCGACCCCCGCGCTCAGCTACACCTTCGTGGATAGCCCCGATCCTGCGGTGCAGTCGGTCGAGGTCTACGACTGGAGCACCCACACCTGGCGCGCCCTGCCCAAGCAGCAGCTGCCCCTGCGCTCCCAACAGCCGGTGGCGCTCACCCCCGGCGAGGTGCAAGGGAACGTGGTCAGAGTCCGGGTGCGCGAGACGCTTCCCTATCAGGCCAACCTCTCCCTGGTGGATCAGGGCAGCCAGTCGTGATCGAGGTCGAGGGGCTCCGCAAGTGCTATGGCTCGCAGGTGGCCCTGGATGGGCTTGACCTGAGCGTCCCTCGGGGTGAGATCTTCGGTTTCGTCGGCCCCAACGGAGCGGGCAAGACCACCACCATCCGCATCCTCGCCACGCTGACGACACCCGACGACGGCATCGCCACCATCGACGGCGTGCCGGTGACCGAGGACCCGTACGGGGTCCGCCGCCTGATCGGCTACATGCCCGACTTCTTCGGCGTCTACGACCGGCTCACGGCCCAGGAGTACCTGGAGTTCTACGCCGCCTGCCACGAGGTGCCACGTCATCGACGACGCCAGGTGGCGCGAGAGTTGCTCGAGCTGGTGGACTTGGGGGATCGGGCGAGCGCCCAGGTAGACACCCTGAGCCGGGGCATGCAGCAGCGGCTCTGTCTGGCCCGTGCCCTGGTGCATGATCCCGAGGTCCTCCTCCTCGACGAACCCGCCTCGGGCCTGGATCCCCGGGCCCGGATCGAGATGCGGGAGCTGATCCGGGAGCTGCGCCGGATGGGCAAGACGATCTTCGTCTCCAGCCACATCCTCCCTGAGCTGGAGGAGCTGTGCACCTGGGTGGGGTTCATCGATCATGGGCGTATGGTCGAGGCGGGGCCCATGGAGGACGTGCGCGGTCGGGTGTTGGCAGGACGGCGCCTTCGGGTGGAGCTGGTCGAGCCGGATCAGGTCAAACTGCTCTCCGCTCGGGATCTGGTCCAGGATCGTACGGGGGTGATCGCGGTCGAGGTCGTCGAGGATGGCCTCGAGGTGGCGGTGGAGGAGGGATTCCCCGACGAGCAGCTCCTCACCGACCTGGTGAACGCCGGCGTAGGGGTCCGGGCCTTCGCTCGGGTGACCGGTGACCTCTCCGAGGCCTTCTTGCGGCTGACAGCGACGACAGCGGAGCGGGGAGGCTCATGAGCTGGACCGAGCGATTGGCCCGTCTGCTCGACAACCCGCTCATCGTCAAGGATGGGGTGTCGCGGATGCGGAGCTGGCGGGCCCCGTTCGTCATCACCCTCTACCTGGGGCTGCTTGGCCTCTTCGGGTACGCCTTCTTCGTGCTGGCGGCGATCTACCCGCAGGGGCAGCGAGTGGGCGCGGCCCAGGTGGGGGCGAGCACCTTCACGGCCCTGGCCCTGATCCAGCTTGCGCTCGTGAGCTTGTTCGCGCCGGCCCTGGCCGCTGGTGCCATCAGCGGCGAGCGGGAGCGCCGGACGTTGGATGTGCTCTTGGTTAGCCGTGTCACCCCCCTCGGCATCGTCTGGGGGAAGCTCATGGCCTCGGTGGGGTTCATGCTGCTGTTGATCGTGGCCGCCCTGCCCCTCTTCGCCGCCGTCTTCCTGTTCGGCGGGATCGACTTCCAGCAGTTCGTGGTGACCCAGCTTCTGACCGTGACCACCGCCCTGGCCATGGCCTCCACCTCGCTCTTCTGCAGCGCCCTTTTCCGGCGCACGCTGACCTCCACCGTGGTCGCATATGGGGTGGCCTTCTTCGGCCTGGTGGGCACGCTGGTGGGAGGGGTGATGTTGACGGTGGCCGCCTACGTCCGCGCCGGTAGCCTGGCCGCCTCGCCGGATCCGCACCCGTTGCTCTTCGCCAATCCCTTTTACGCCGTGAACCAGCTGATCAACGAGCCGAGCGGATCCCCCGTGCACCTCGGCCGGCTGCTCCAGCTCTTGTTCGCCCTGGGCGGACCACCGTTGCAGATCGGCCCCACCATCGAGCCATGGCAGGCGACGATCCTGGTCCAACTGGTGATCATCGTGGTGAGCCTTTTCGGGGCCGTCCAGCTCCTCCAGGGCTGGCGACCGCTCGTGCCGCGCCGTGAGGAGGAGCCTGTGCTGGAGCAGGGGGAGCCGCCGGAGCTGCCCGAGGGGAGCCGAGCATGAACCAGATCAGGGGGTTGCTGCGGAGGGTGCGGCACCGCCTGGTCCGTGACCGGGCTCTCGGCTGGGGGATCCAGGGGACGGCGCTGGCGGCCTTGCTCGCGCTGGGCTTCGAGGCCCTGCAGCGGCGCTGGCCGGTCGACCCGGCCTGGCCGGGGTTGGCCGCCTGCGCTGGGATCGGTCTGGGCGTGGGATTGGCGGGCTGGTTGCGCGCATGGCCGTCTTGGGAGGAGGCGGCCCGGGTGGCCGATCGGCGGCTCGGTGGCCAGGAGCGGCTCACCACTGCCCTGCAGTTCGCCGCAGAGGGCAGCTGGATCTACGCCCGCCAGCGAGCCGACGCTGCCGCCTTCGCCGATCGGGCCGACCTGGCCGCCCTGGGGCCGGTGCCCGTGCCGGTCCCGTGGCTGGTGGCGGCCATGGTGGCGATGGCAGCCGTGGTGACACTGGCCCTCCTGCCCAACCCAGCCCTCCAGCAACTGCGGCAGGAGCGCTCCTTCCAGGCAGCCCGGACCCAGGCCGCCGGCCAGGTCGATGCTCTCTCCAAACAGGCTGCGAGCCAGGCTAGGCCGGGCGAGAACGCCGCCCAGCGGCAGGCGTTGGTGCGGCAGCTGCAGCAGACGGCCCAGGCGGTACGCCAGGCCCAGGATGCTCAGTCGGCCGTGGCCGCCCTAAGCCAGGCGCAGAACGCGATCCGGCAGCTCCAGGATCCCAGCGTGGCGGAGAAGAAGGACGCTGCCGCCGCGGCCGGCCAGCAGCTCGCCCAGAACGCGCAGTCGGCCGCGGCTGGCCACGCCCTGGCCAGCCAGGATCTCCAAGGAGGCGCCAACCAACTGAAGCAGCTGGCCAGCTCCCTACCCCGCACCAGTCAGCAGCAGCAACAGCAGCTTGCGCAGTCGCTCTCCCAGGCCGCGGCCGCCGCCGGTGGTGATCCGAAGCTTCAGCAGGCCCTCCAGCAGGCTGCGGACGCGCTTCAGCGTGGCGACGTGCAGGGGGCACAGCGGGCGTTGCAGCAGGCGGCTCAAGAGTTGCAGGCGGTCGGTGCCCAGGACCAGTTCCAAGGGGACGTCAATCAAGCCATCAACGGCCTCCAGCAGGCGAAGCAGCCGCTTGAGCAAGGTCAGGGTCAGGGCCAGGGTCAGGGCCAGGGTCAGGGCCAGGGCCAGGGCCAGGGTCAGGGTCAGGGCCAAGGCCAGGGCCAAGGCCAGGGCCA
The DNA here is from genome assembly GCA_035294145.1 of Candidatus Dormiibacterota bacterium. Classification (GTDB taxonomy): domain Bacteria; phylum Chloroflexota; class Dormibacteria; order Dormibacterales; family Dormibacteraceae; genus CADDZO01. The sequence goes on from DATGLL010000035.1 coordinate 27,713, forward strand.
AGGCCAGGGCCAAGGCCAGGGCCAGGGCCAGGGCCAGGGCCAGGGTCAGGGTCAAGGCCAGGGGATGGGCGGGAACGGCTCCGGTGGTGGGGCTCGGATCAAGCCAGCCGGGGGAACGGAGCCCGTCTACGTGCCGGGGCAGCCGCAAAGCACCGACCAGGGGGTCAACCAGGGCAGCGGACCTGGCCAGAGCCAGGAGCTGGTCCCCTACGGGCAGGTGCTGTCCCAGTACCAGCAACAGGCCATCCAGGACGTGGGGCGGGCCGACATCCCCGAGCAGGAGCAGCAGCTGGTTCAGCAGTACTTCAGCGGTCTGGGCGGGTGAGAGCGGCTGAGCTGACCCCGGCCATGGAGCCTGAGCGCTTCCAGGAGATCGCTCATGCCATCGAGCGCGAGCTCGGAAAGGTGATCGTCGGCCAGCACGAGCTGGTGCGTTCGGTGCTCATCGCCCTCATCGCCGGCGGGCATGTCCTCCTGGAGGGCCAGCCCGGGCTGGGCAAGACCGTCCTCGTGCGGTCGCTGGCTCGGGTCCTCGACCTGAGCTTCTCGCGGGTGCAGTTCACGCCCGACCTCATGCCGGCCGACGTGACCGGCACGCACATCGTCACCGAGGACGAGACCGGGCGGCGCCGGTTCGAGTTCCAGCCGGGTCCCATCTTCGCCAACCTGCTGCTGGCCGACGAGATCAACCGGGCCACGCCGAAGACGCAGAGCGCGCTGCTCGAGGCGATGCAGGAGCATCAGGTCACGGTGGGTGAGCGCACCCGTGCCCTGCCTCGCCCGTTCTTCGTGCTGGCCACCCAGAACCCGATCGAGCTGGAAGGCACCTACCCGTTACCCGAGGCCCAGCTAGACCGGTTCTTCTTCAAGGTGCTCGTGCCCTTCCCAGGCCCGAGCGAGCTGGCCGAGATCGCTCGGCGGACGACGGGGACGACCGAGGCTGACCTGCAGGTGGTGGCCGGTGCCGAGGACCTGGCGCAGATGGAGGCCCTGGCGCGCGAGGTCCCGGTGGCTGAGGCGGTCATGGAACGGGCGGTCAACCTGCTGCTGGCCACGCACCCTGAGCGGCCGGAGGCGCCGGAGGAAGTGCGTCGGTACGTGCGCTGGGGAGCCAGCCCCCGTGGCCTTCAGTCGCTGGTCCTCGCCGGCCGCATCCGGGCCTTGCTAGAGGGGAGGTACAACCTGGCCGTGGAGGACCTTCACGCGGTCGCCCGGCCCGCCTTGCGCCATCGGGTCTTCCTGAACTTCGAGGCCGACGCGGCCGGGATCGACGCGGACCAGGTGGTGACCGCAATCCTGGAGGCGACGCCGTGAGAAGGGGGGCGTGCCACCTGCGGCATCACCACCAGCTGGCCCCCACCCGGGGCGGGGGCGGCGGGTAGCCGGCGGTGCTGACCGCCAGCGAACTCGCCCTCCTCGGTCGGCTCGATCTCGTCTACCGGCGCCCGCAGAGCGGCCTGTACGCAGGCGAGCGGCGCTCACCCCGGTCGGCACGTTCACCTGAGTTCTCAGATTTCCGCCCCTACGTCCACGGTGATGACTTCCGGCAGGTGGACTGGCGCGCGTACGCTCGACTGGAGCGGCTCGTGCTACGGCTGTATGTCGCCGAGGAGGAGGCGTGCCTCAACCTGCTGCTGGACACCAGCGCCTCCATGGGGCTGGGCCAGCCCCCGAAGTGGGTGGCTGCGCGTCGGCTGGCGGCCGCCCTCACCTTTCTGGGGCTGGCGGCGATGGACCGGGTGCAGATCGGGACCCTGGGTGGGGCCCGCTTGCCGCCGCTTCGCGGGCGAGATGGCGTTGCCCGAGCCTGGGCCTTCCTTGAGGGGCTGGCGCTGGAGGGGAGGGTGGGGCCTGGTGACCTGCAGCGACGGCGCTGGACGCGGCCGGGGCTGACCGTGGTCATCTCCGACTTCCTCCCCGACGGGGCCTCGTCGGGCGGGGTGGAGGCGGCTGAGTCCGCCGCCCAAGCTTGGACTGTGCCTCTGGCCGACCTCGCCTCCCGGCGCCAGGAGACGGTGCTGTGGCAGGTCCTGGCGCCGGACGAGGAGCGCCCGACGATCTCGGGCGACGTTCGGCTGGTGGACGTGGAAAGTGGTGCCGTGCGCGAGCTGACCATCACCCCAGGGCTGGTCGACGAGTACGCTCGGGCGCTCGCCGCGCACCGTGAGGGCCTGGCCCGGGCCGCTCGTGCCGCTGGTGGGCGGTTCGCCTCCTCGAGCAGCGCCGACGATCTGGAGACCATGATGCTGGCCGGGCTGCAAGCTGGCCTAGTACGACGAGGCTGATGTCCTTCCTGGTCCCCCTCGCCGGCCTCACGCTCCTGGCCCTGCCTGCCATCTTGCTCCTGTACTTCCTCAAGGTCCGCCGCCCCCACCTCCAGGTTTCGTCGCTGTTGTTCTGGCGGCCGCACCTCTCCGATCGCCAGGCCAACGCCCCCTGGCAACGGCTGCGTCCGAGCCTCCTGCTCTTCCTCCAGCTCCTGGCGGCGGCATTGTTGGGGCTGGCGTTGACGAGGCCAGGCCTGGTCGGCGCCGCTGGGGTGAGCTCGACCACGGTGGTGATCCTCGACGCGTCGCCCAGCATGGAGGCGACCGATGTGGCCCCGAGCCGCTTCCAGGCGGCGGTCGCCCGGGCCAAGCAGATGGCCGGCCAGCTTGGGCCGGGCCAACAGATGGCCATCATCTTGCTCGGCCCTCACCCAGAGCTGTTGGCGCCGCCCACCGGTGATCCGGCCGTGCTGCGCGCGGCCCTGGATCGGGCCCGACCCGCGGGAGCGCGAGGAGACTTCGGCGAGGGGATCTCGTTGGCCAACGCGATCCTGTCCGGCCGTCCGGGCGGCTCGATCGTCATGCTCAGTGACGGCCACAGTCTGCCTCCTCCGACCCCTCCCCGGGCGCTGGCCCCGCTGACCTACGAGTCGATTGGGAGCACGGGGGAGAACGTCGCCATCCAGTCGATCAGCCGGACGGCGAACGGCACCATCTTCCTCGAGCTGGCCAACTACGGACGGGAGGCACGGAGTCTCCAGGTGGACATGGTGGCCGACGGTCACCTGGTCGACGTCCTTCCTGTGCACCTGGACGGGAACACGACCACCGACCTGACCTGGAGCCATCTCCCGGCCGGGACCCGGGTGCTGGAGGCTCGCTTGACTCCGGGTGACGACTTTCCCCTGGATGACCGGGCATGGCTCCTCACCGCGCCCCCGCCCCCGCATCGGGCGCTGCTGGTGACCTCGCAGAACGTCTTCCTGCAGCGTGCCCTCCAGCTCTGGCCGGGCCTCCAGCTCACCACCGAGAAGCCGGCCGACTACCAACCGGGGCACTACGATCTCTACGTCTTCGACGGCTGGCTCCCCCCTGGGGGCATCCCTCAGCCGGCGCTGATCGTCAACCCGCCGGCGGGGTTGGGGCCGGTGCCGGTAGGCGGTCAGATCGACCCCGGGGAGGTGCTGCCCGGCAACCCGCAGGACCGGATCCTCCAGGACGTCGACCTCCAAGACGTGCACGTGCAGAGCGCGGGAGTGGTGCGAACGGTGCCGGCGGGCTGGCGCACGGTGATCGCCGCCGCCGCCGACCCCCTGCTCCTGGTGCGGGAGGGCGGGCTGCCCGGGGCGGTGCTCACCTTCGATCTCCACCACTCCGACCTGCCGCTGCGGGCAGCCTTCCCCATCCTGGTCCAGAACCTGCTCCAGTACCTGATGCCGGGCGGCTTCGAGAACCAGGTCTTCCCGCTGGGGCAGCCGGTGAGCTTGCAGGTGGAGCCGGGCGTCCGATCCGTCCAGGTGGTGACGCCGGACGGGCGCACGGTCACGCTCGCTTCGCCCTCAACCCCCTTCACCGACACCACCCAGCCCGGCGTCTACACCGTCCGTCAGCGGCTTGCCGGGGGCACGCGGGTGAGCCGCTTCGTCGTCCAGCTCCAGGACCCCACCATCTCCCGCATCGCCCCAGGGGCGGCGCCGCTGGTCCAGGCTGCCTCCCAACCGCCTGGGCCCGCGCCACGGGGGACGCTCGAGATCTGGCCATGGCTGGCCATGGCGGCACTCCTCGCCCTTGTCCTTGAGTGGCTGGCCTACCTCGGGGTCCCGACCCGCCGATTGGTCGCGTGGGGGCGATGGCGTCGGCGCCTGGGAGCGAGGGCATGACCGGTCTCTCCTTCTTGCGCCCGGAGTTCTTGCTCCTCCTCCTGCTGGCCCCGCTCGCCTACCTGGCCTGGCGGCGCTGGCCTCCGCCGCTGTCGGGGAGCCGGAGCCGGGTGACGCTCGGGACCCGTTTGCTGATGATCGTCCTGCTGAGCCTGGCGCTCGCCGGGATCCGCCTGGACACCCTGCCGAGCCGGCGAGCGATCGTGGCCGTGGTCGACGTCTCCGCCAGCGTCAAGGCGCACGGCAACCTGGAGCAGGAGGCCGAGATCGTACGTCGCCTGGCCGCCTCCAAGGGGCCCGACGACCTCTTCGGGGTGGTGACCTTCGGTCACGATGCCGCGGTCGAGATGCCGCTCACCCGAACGCCTCAGTTCGAGGGGTTCCAAACCCAGCCCGACCCCTCCTATACCGACATCGCTGGCGCCCTGCAGCTGGCGGCCGGCATGCTGCCCGACGGCTACGCCCATCAGCTCGTGCTCATCTCCGATGGGCGTCAGAACCTGGGCGATGCGGTGAGCGCGGTGGCGGCGCTTCGGGCGGAGGGGGACCGCGTGGATGTGATCCCGGTTGGCCAAGCCCCCTCGGCGGAGGCCATGGTCACCGCGGTGGACGCCCCCTCGAGCCTTCGCGAGGGGCAGACGGCGACGGTCAGCGTCCATCTCCAGTCCACGAGTGAGGCCAGCGGGCGCCTGACGCTCATCGTCGACGATCGCGAGGTCGCGAGCCAGGCGGTGTCGCTTCCGGCGGGCAGTTCAACCGAGGTCTTCCAGGTGCCCAACCTCGCCATCGGCCTCCACCAGGTCCAGGCCGAGCTGACCGTGCAGCCCGACACCTACACCGAGAACAACGTCGGTGAGGCGGTCATCCGCGTCCTGGGACGCCCCTCGATTCTCTTGCTGGAAGGCAAGCCAGGGGAGGGCGCCAACGTGGCGGCAGCCCTGCAGGCGGCGGGCATGCAGGTGGACGAGCGAACGGCGGCAGGTGCGCCGACCGACACGGCGACGCTGGGGCGGTACGACTCTACCGTCATCGTCGATGCTCCTGCCGATAGCTTCCCCAGCTCGTCGATGGCCGCCATCGCTGCGGCCGTCCACGATCTCGGCCGTGGCTTGGTGACCATCGGCGGGCCGACCTCCTATGGCCCAGGCGGATGGCAGGGGACGCCGCTGGAGGATGCCCTGCCGGTCTCCATGAGCATCCCCAACCGCAAGGACAAGCCCAAGGTGGCGGTGGTGCTGGTCATGGAGACCATGGAGGACCCCCAGGCGGACCAGGTGGCGCTCGGCGCGGCCGAGGACGTGATCGCTCAACTCTCCCCCAACGACCTGGTCGGCGTGACCGACGGTCGTCAGGGCTTCGTCGTGCCCATGACCTCGGCTGCCGACAAGAAGTCGATCGACCAGAAGCTCCAGTCGGCCACTCTGGGCGACCCGCCTGGCTACCTGAGCTTCCTGCAGATGGCGTTCAACGCGCTCCAGCAGACCGACGCCCAGGTCAAGCACATCATCGTGCTGGGGGATGGGGATGCCAACGCCGACCCTCCACAGGCCGTGCAAAGCTTCCTGCAGCAGGCTCTCGCCAAAGGGGTGACCACCTCGGCGGTAGCCGTCAACGTCCACGGCGTCGGCCAGTACATGTCCTACATGCAGGACATCGCCCGCTGGGGCGGCGGTCGCTTCTACGAGTCAGACGATCCCTCTCAGGTGCCGCAGCTCTTCTTGCAAGAGAGCGTGGCCTCCCTGCGTCCGTGGTTCGAGCAGGAGCCTTTCTTCCCCAAGATCGGCAGCCCGGGTGACCTGCTCCAGGGGGTGCCCACCAACTCCTTCCCGCAGCTGGGAGGGTACGTCGTGACCACCCCCAAGCCTGCCGCCGACCAGTACTTGATCAGCCCCAAGCAAGACCCGGTCCTGGCCGCGTGGAGCTATGGCCTGGGACGGTCTGTGGCCTGGACCAGCGACTCCACCGGTACCTGGACGGCCGGGTTCCTGAGCTCTCCTGTCTCCGGCATCCTCTTCGCCCGAATGGTGGCCTGGACCCTGCCAACGGCCACCCAGCAGCTCCAGGTCCAGGCCCAGCCCAGCGGGGATGGGCTCCAGGTCGATGTGATCGGGCCTCAGGTGGCCGGTGCCACAGCTCAGGTCGGGGTTGAGCGTCCGGATCTGCAGAGCTCCAGCATCGATCTGGTCCAGGTCGCCCCCGGCCACTGGCAGGGGCGGATCAGCGGGGCGACGGTCGGCATCTACCTGCTCCACGGTTCCCTCAGCAAGAACGGCCAGGTCGTGGATCAGGGCGACGCTGCCATCGCTGTGCCTTACTCCCCCGAGTACTTGCAGCTGGGCCGTGACGATGGCTTCCTGCACCAGATCGCTCGGACTGGGGCGGGGATCGTGCTGCCCCGACCGGAAGCTGCCTGGAGCCAGCCTCCACTGCCCGTTCCGGTGAGCACCGATGTGTTCTGGCCGCTGATCCTGGTCGCGGTTCTGCTCTGGCCACTGGACGTGGCCATGCGTCGGATCACGCTCGGTCCCCGCCAGCTCCTGGATAACGTCATCGCGCTGGCGGCCCGGCGACGGGCGCCGGACCTGGAGGTGGTGGTGCCAGAGGAGCTGGTGCGGTTGCGCGAGCGGGTGGTGCGCGTCCGCCAGCGCTCCCTGAGCACGCCGTCCCCAGCGGCGGGTGCCAACCAGCGGGATCGGCCGGAGCCGGCAGCGCCATCGTTCGGCCGGCAACCGGAGCCGAGACCTGCCTCGAAAGGCGAGAGTCGTCGAGCGCCGCCGCAGCGCGAGGAGGAGGCCCTCTCCGCCCGCCTGCTCGAGGCCAGACGACGTCGTCGGGGTTCGGACCGCTGACGTGGCCTCCCATCGGGTGTCACTCAAACATTCGTTCGTTGGTCTGGTAGACTGCTGGCGGCGGTGGCTCCTCACAGACCGCGATTCCGGAGCCGCCGCCACCCCTCAAGGCCCGGGGATCGTATCCGCGCTGACGCGATCAGGCGGGGGCCTCGCTCGGGGCGCCGATGGTCACAGTCAATTGGCGCCTCGGCCGCCCGGGGCGAACCGCAGGCGGGCTTGCACAGCTGCGTGCGCCTTGGCATGGTATGGCATGGCCAGCATGGCTGACGAACGAGCGTGGCCCAAGCAAGGACACGGATTCCCCCATAGGCCTCGGGGGTGGGGCATGCGTGCCACCGCCTGCTTCATCGGTCGCTCCCCGACCCTTCGAGGGCACGGGACGGCTGGAAACTGGCTGGGAAGGATGCGATGAGACAGCTCGACGTACGGCTGACGATCGACGAGGAGGAGCCAGGGCCAGGGCGGCTCGGTGCACTCTCGACACGGGTCCTGGACATGATCATCGACTACCTTCCGGGGGTGACCGAGGTGGTCGTCCTCGACACCTCCGTGGTGCCGCCGGTCGAGGTCGATCGAACGAGGCGGCGATGGATCGAGTCGCGGCGCAGCTCGCCGGTCGTGCAACCGTAGGCCCGGCGTGGCCCTCGTCTGGGACCCATGACCCCGAGCGCCGGGTGACCGCACGCCGGGCCTGGGGGAGATGGAGCCCCAGATCTTGGAGGGACCCCTCGGCGCCGGGCTGGTGGCGAACGCGTTCCTGCAGCGCCAGGTCTGGCCCGGCTGATGGTCGTGGCAGCCGCACTGGTCGGCCTGGTGGTCTGGTGCGTGTTGCCAGCCCAGATGACACCTCGCCCGACCTCTGTCGGGGTGAAGGATCCGGCCGCCGCCATCGTGCCGGCGGCCTTCTTCGTCGCCGTGGCGACGGCGGCGATCTGGCGAAGCGGGCCGCGCCGTCCCGGGATGCTGTGCGCGCTCGGCGTGGTGGGCGATCTGGTCGTGAGGGCGGCCGAGGTCGGGGAGCGCCTCGGAGCCGGCGATGGTGGATCATCGAGGAGGAGCACCGGCCGTCGTGGGATCGCTGTCGATTTCGGCCGGTCCCGTCCGCCGATGAGGCAGATGACCTCACCTCTCGGTCGTGAGGAGAGGGTAGACTAGCTCGCGGCTAGGGCCAGACCCTCGTCACCGGGAAGAGCCGAGGAGAGAGGCGATGACGAGGGAAGCGCTCCGAACGAGTTCAAAATCGGGCCTACGTAGCTCAGGCGGCAGAGCACTTCCTTGGTAAGGAAGAGGTCCCGGGTTCGAATCCCGGCGTAGGCTCCATCGCCCCTCCGGAAGGCCGATCCGTATTCGGGTCGAACCTCCCTGGAACCCCTCGGGCGGGGCAGCGGGACCCGTCGGGAACCGTTGCTGCTGGGTAAGCGATCGTCCCATGCGGCACCCCTCACGGGGTTGCCCTCGCGGGCTTCGCGCTTCCCCGCCGCGTGCCCGGGAGGCCCGGGTCTCACCGGGGCTCCCCACGAGGCCGGCCTGGGGACCCCATCGGAGCGTGCTCCGATGGGGAACCCTCGTGGGGCACCCCTCCGGGCCATCGTGCGGGAGCGCCGCCATCGCCCGGGCCACCCGATGGGCGGCGGCACGCCGGCCGTCGTGCCGGGCACCGAGGCCGCTCAGGAGCTCGCTTACGTCTCGGACCAGGTCCTCGTCGACCTCGGAAGGATCGACCCCCACCTGCCGTCCTCCCTGAGCGGCGAGGGCAGCTTCCACCTCCTCGGCCCCGAACCGCACGAAGCGGTCCCGAGGCTCGACCACGATCGTGATCACGGTCGGGTCACGCAGCAAGGCCAGGAACCTCTGGGATGGGCGTCACGATGGGCTACGACCTGCTGGCGCTCTGCCGGCTCGAGGGGGTCTCCTGGCACTTCCTCTACGGTGGCGACGTCAACGAGATGGCGGTGGAGATGGCCAAGCTCAGCCTCTGGCTGGTCTCGCTCAGCCGGGAGCGGCCGTTCAGCTTCCTGGACGACCGCCTGGTCTGCGGCGACAGCCTGCTCGGGCTGACCAGCCTGGAGCAGCTGCGCACCCTGCACCTCGACCCTGCCCGAGCACGGCGTCGGGCGGGGGGGATGAGCGAGAGCGGCTTCGACCTCTGGGGGGCGGTGTCCCGGGCGCTCGGGGAGGCGGAGGGGATCCGGCGGGAGCTGGCCGAGCACCCGCTCCGCGACGTCCGCGACGCCGCCTACAAGGCCCGGCTGCTGGCCCAGGCGGAGGCGACAGAGCGGCCCCTGGCCGTGATCGCCGACGCCATGGTGGGGGCGGCCCTGGCCTGCGGCGAGGGGGCGGAGCGAGAGCTGCTGGAGGTGGCGGCCGAGGCGGCGCGCGCCCTGCGCGAGGCCGACCCCGGGGAACGCGAGCGGCGGCTTCGGGCCATGGCTGAGCTGGCGACGGCGCGTCTGGAGGCGGGCCGACCCGAGGGGGCCTTCGCCCGCCGGCCCACCCACTGGCCGCTGGTCTTCCCCGAGGTGTTCGAGCGGGGCGGCTTCGACGCCGTGGTCGGCAACCCGCCCTTCTTGGGCGGTCAGAAGCTGACCGGGGCCTTCGGCGTCCCCTACCGGGAGTTCCTGGTGCGGTGGGTGGGGAGGGGCAAGCGCGGCAGCGCCGACCTGGTGGCCTACTTCCTGCTCGTCGCCCACGCCATCCTCAGCCCGAACGGATCAGGACCTCGTGCTCCCGGGGCGGATCGAGGTCCAGCTCGGTGACCTCCCAGTCCTGCTCGTAGCCGCGTAGCACCGCCGCCCTGACCTTCATCAGCTCCCTCCCTGGAACGCGGCCGGCGCCCGTGGCCGGCCCT
>DATGLL010000036.1:0-5114 GCA_035294145.1 Candidatus Dormiibacterota bacterium
GGCGACAGCTGGTTCCTACGGGGGACCACCAACCTCCCCACCTTCCCCGGCGACGCCGCCCCCAGCCCCCAGGCCACCTCCGCCCAGCCCAGCTACAACGTCCCCCCCGACCCCGGCACCGGCCCCCAGGTCGCCGGCATCGACTGCCGGCACCTGGCGATCCCGCTGCTCTGCCCGCAGCCGACGCCCCCCTCGCCTCCGTCCAGGAACCGGTTCGGGTTCCCCTTCCCTGGTGGCGGTGGCTGATCCGGGTCGGCCATCGGCGCCGCCCCGACCATGCGTCGCGACGGCGGCTGGAGTCGAGGTCGGCTGCGTAGAATCTCTGCCCGATGACCGCAGCCGAGCTCTCAGTGGTGACCGAGTCGTTGCCGGGAAGTCAGGTCGGCTTGACCATTGAGGTCCCTCAGGACCAGGTCGACCGTGCCTTCGAACGGGCACTCGATCGGCTCGCTCAGCGTGTTCGCATCGGGGGGTTCCGGCCCGGTAAGGCCCCACGACCGTTGGTCGAGGCTCGGTTAGGTCCGGCCGTAGTCCGCGACGAGGTGGTCGAGATCCTCGTCCCCGGGGTCGTCAGCCAGGCCTTGCGCGACCAGCAGATCGATGCCATCGATCGTCCCAGTGTGGAGGTCCAGCAGCTCGAGCGGGGACGTCCGGCTCGCCTCACGGCCCGGGTGAGCGTGATGCCCGAGGTGAGGCTCCCGGACCTGGGTTCCCTCCACGTGGAGCGCCCCCATACCGTCGTCGACGAGCAGATGCTCCAACGCCGACTGGAGGAGCTGCGTGAGCGCCTGGCGCAGATCCGGCCGGTCGAGCGGGAGATCCGGGAGGGCGATGTCGCAGTCCTTGACCTGGAGGTCCACGTGGACGGCCGTCCAGTCCCCGCGGAGGCCCGGCGGGCCACGGAGGTGGAGGTGCGCGAGGGGGAGGTGATCCCCGAGCTGCTCCCGGCCCTGGTGGGCCGTAGGGAGGGGGAGGTGGCGACCGCGGAGGTGACCCTGCCCGAGGACCATCCCAACCCTCAGCTCAGGGGCAGGCCGGCCAGGCTTGAGGTGGCCATCCGAGGGGTCAAGGAGAAGGTGGTGCCTGAGCTCACCGACGAGGTGGCCCGGGAGCTGAGCGATGGCCGGCACACGACCGTGGAGGCCTTCGTCCAGGCAGTGCGGCAGGACCTGGAGCTCGAGGCCCAGCGCCTCGACGAGCTGACCTTCGAGCGGGCGGTGGTGGAGGCGGTGGTGAACGCCTCCACGCTGGACGTGCCGGAGGCGCTGGTGGCGCGTGAGCTCGATCGGCAGCTGGAGGAGCTGGGGCGACGCCTGCATCGCCAGGGTCTGCGCCTCGATCGCTACTTCCAGTACCTGAACACGACCGAGGCCGAGTACCGTGAGCGGCTACGTCCGGAGGCGGAGGGCCGCGTCCGGGTCGACCTTGTGCTGGACGAGCTCGGCAAGCAGATGGCGGTGGAGCCCTCCGAGGACGAGATCACCGAGCACATGAGGACGGAGGCAGAGCGGGATGAAGGGTTGAAGCGGGAGCTGGACTCGCTCCTGGCCAACTCGGCCGTTCGGGCCTACTTCCGCCATCGCCTGACCCGGCTCCGCGTCCTGGAGGGATTGGTGGCCCGACTGGGCGGGACGGCTACCGAGAGGTCGGGCGAGTCGGAGTAGAGCTATGGGAGACCGGACCTACAATGAGGTCATGGGTGGGATCCGGCCGATGGGATACCTGGTCCCGATGGTCGTCGAGAGCACGAACCGCGGGGAACGCGCGTTCGACATCTACTCGAGGCTGCTGAAGGAGCGGATCATCTTCATCGGCACCCCCATCGATGATCAGGTGGCCAACCTGGTCGTGGCGCAGCTGCTGTTCCTGCAGAGCGAGGACCCGGAGAAGGACATCTCCGTGTACATCAACAGCCCCGGCGGGTCGGTGAACGCCGGGCTGGCGATCTACGACACGATGCAGTACGTGCGTCCCCCCGTGTCGACGATCTGCATCGGGATGGCGTACTCCATGGGCGCCGTGCTGCTGGCCGGCGGGTCTCCGGGGAAGCGCTTCGCCCTGCCCCACGCGAACATCCTGATCCACCAGCCATGGGGGGGCATGCAGGGCCAGGCGACCGACATCCAGATCCACGCTCGGGAGATCCTGCGCACCCGCGAGCTGCTCAACTCGATCCTGGCCAAGCACACCGGCCAGCCCATCGAGCGCGTCCAGCAGGACACCGAGCGGGACTACTTCATGACGCCCGAGCAGGCCAAGGCCTATGGCCTGATCGACGACATCATCCGCGCCCCGGAGCCGGCGACGGCCGCGGCCGACGGGAAGGCTCCTGGCTCGAAGGCGTGACCGCATGATCTTCCACCGCAAGGGCAGCAACTTTCGGGTGACCCGCTATCGTCCCCGTTGCTCTTTTTGCGGTAAGGAGCGTGGTGAGGGAGGAGTGCAGCTTGTGGCCGGTGCGGGTGTGTACATCTGCAGCGACTGTGTCAGGGTGGCCAGTGAGATCCTACGCCGACATCAGCGCCCGGCCCCGGCGGGGACGTGAGGGGGTGAACAGGTGAGCGATCGCGAGGACCGCCGCCGCTACACACGCTGTTCCTTCTGTGGGAAGGGACAGGATCAGGTGCGCAAGCTGGTTGCGGGCCCTGGGGTGTACATCTGTGACCTGTGCATCGATCTCTGCCAGGAGGTGCTTGAGGAGGACAGCCGATCGGGCAACGCCAAGAAGGCCAAGACCGGCTTCATCCCCAACCCCAAGACCATCGCGGCAGCCCTTGACCAGTACGTGATCGGTCAGGAGCACGCGAAGAAGGTCCTGGCCGTCCAGGTCTACAACCACTACAAGCGGGTGTCGGCCTCGAAGATGGTCGGGGACGTGGAACTGACCAAGTCCAACGTCCTCTTGGTCGGCCCTACCGGGTGCGGCAAGACCTACCTGGCTCAGACCTTGGCCAAGATCCTCGATGTCCCCTTCGCCATCGCCGATGCCACCAGCCTTACTGAGGCCGGCTACGTGGGCGAGGACGTCGAGAACATCCTCCTCCGCCTGATCCAGGCGGCGGACTTCGACATCAGCCGGGCTGAGCGGGGCATCATCTACATCGACGAGATCGACAAGATCGCGCGCAAATCCGATAACCCCTCGATCACCCGTGACGTCTCGGGCGAGGGGGTGCAGCAGGCGTTGCTGAAGATCCTCGAGGGGACGGTTGCCAACGTCCCGCCCCAGGGCGGGCGCAAGCATCCCCATCAGGACTTCATCCAGATCAACACCACGAACATCCTCTTCATCTGCGGCGGTGCGTTCGATGGCCTGGATCGGATCATCGAGCAGCGGGTCGGCCGCAAGTCGATCGGGTTCGGAGCGCCGTCCACCAAGCCGGCCAAGCGCGAGCGAGCCGAGATCCTCTCCTTGCTGCAGCCCGAGGACCTGCTCCGGTACGGCTTCATTCCTGAGTTCATCGGGCGTCTGCCGATCGTGGTGACCCTTCATCCGCTGGACGAGCAAGACATCGTCCGCATCCTGACGGAACCCAAGAACGCCCTCGTCAAGCAGTACCAGAAGTTCTTCAACCTGGACAACGTCGAGCTGGTGTTCGAGGAGGGGGCGCTGGAGGCGATCGCCCGCAAGGCGGTGGGCCGAGGCACCGGCGCTCGCGCCCTCAAGTCCATCATCGAGGAGGTCCTCCTCGACACGATGTTCGAGATCCCCTCGCGGCCGGACATCAAGCGCTGCATCATCCGGCCCGAGGCCATCGACAACGCCGGCGAGCCAGAGTACGAGTTCGGTGACGAGGGCGACCGGACCGCGGTGGTGGGCGAGTCCGCCTAGACATCGTCCCGCCGCCTGAGGTGAGCCGCCGCCGGCGACCGAGGCCCTGGGGGCGCTGCGTGGCTGGCGTGCGCTGGTGATCGGTGCCTCCTCGGGGGGGCCTCGTCCTCGGCGCCTGCTCCTGGAGGGGCCCCAGGCGGTGCTCTCGGCTCGGCGGCGCCCAGCGCTGGACGGCAGTTGCCGACCTCGTGATGTGAGAAGAGGTCGAGTGCTTGGTCGTCGAGGCCGGGCCGGCGGACCCGTTGGTGACCAACGCTAGGGCCTCGGCTAGCGGTCCGTTCCTCGACTGCACGGTCGAGCAGCTGGATCGTGCCCGTGGGTCAACCTGTGTGCGCCCGTGATGCTGGCTCGGTTGCCCCCTGCCGGACATGGTGGCCCGTGGCCGTGGGGACATGTGGCCCTGACGACCTCGATGGCTGGCCAGGTGGCGGTGCCTCGGTGTCCATCTGCGCTGTCGCCACGTCCGGCCTCTGCAGCCTCGGGCACGACTTGCGAGTCGGGCTCCGGGGCACCAGAGAGGGGCGACCGTCAGCCGTTGTCGCTCGTCCCATCAGGCGGCACTCCTCACGGGATGGCCCCGAGCGCCCCGCCGGAGTGGCTGCCACGTGGCCATCGTGCCGGTGGCGTGCCCCCGCAGCCCTCGCCCGGCCAGGGCTCGACCCCGTCGAGGTCTTGGATGGAGCCGCAGCGGTGACAGGCCCTTAGCCGGGAGGCGGTCGACCTCCACCAGCGCGGCGTCAGCTGGCCCCCGCCGTCGTGCCCTGGCCATCCGAGGCGGGGTGACATGGCGACGGCCAGGCTCGACCCTGGTCGCCCCGGGAGGGGGGCACGACGGCCCTGATCCCGGGCCTGCCTCGCCCTGCGCCTCAAGCGGCCCACCCCTCGGCCAGCTCGCCCTGTCCCGATCGCCGCCACCGTCGGCAGGCATCGACCGTGGCGCGGATGCCGTCGGCGAACGCCTCCTTGGAGGTCCGGGCCACCAGACCTCGCCGGTTCCCCGATCTCGGCGCCGGCGAGGCCCGAGGGGCGACGGCCCTCACCAGGCCCTCTGGGGCCCCGGTCGGCGTCGAGCTCGGCCTCGGGCCGCCGTGCCGCCCTCCCCGCCGGGCCGGGTCACCCGCCATCGCCCAGGCGTGAGGCCCAAAGCGAGCCAGCGCGCCCGCGACGTCCACCCCTCGGGCGCGGCAGGCCCCGCGCCATCCTGGAGGGGCCCCCACGAAGCGGGCCTCGTGGGGCCCCCCGGGGCGCGGCCATCCCCCTGGGCGGCCGCCCGCCGGCAGAG
>DATGLL010000037.1:0-42283 GCA_035294145.1 Candidatus Dormiibacterota bacterium
AGGTGACGATGACGCCCGGCCGACCTGGATCCCCCACCGCCCTCTCCGATGCCGAGCGGGAGCCAAGCCAGCCCTCGATCCCACCCCTGAACCCGGGAGGCCGGCTCTGCACCCGCGGCGGGAGGTCGGCCCTGGCGGTGCCGCGGGGATGCGGGTGGCAGGCCGTGAGCCGACCCCGGGCGCGGCGATCCGGGGCCGCCAGCGCGTCACGGCCACCGAGCGAGGGGAGAGAGGGCCGCCGCCGCTGCGGCCCGATCGTGACCCCGCGGGCCCAGGCCAGCTGGACCAGGGTCCAGATCCTCGGCCTCCCGGGTCCGCGCCCTCCATGGCCTCCAGCCTCCGCAACCCGGGTCTCGGGCGCCCCGGCTACGCCTGTGGGCGTCGCCAACGCTGGTCCAAATTCGCCAAGCCCTGCCCGCTCACGTCCTGCTCCGGAGCCCGCCCCCCGGTAGCCGGATGATTCCATGGTCCACGAGGAATCTCTCATCCCCACGTGATGAGCCGGTTCCGAATCTGCGGCTTGACTCTTCGGATGACCAGGGGACATCCTGAGTGGCGTCAGCACGGGACATCCCGTATCGCATACCTCGACTGGCTGTGGGAAATATGCACATGAAGTGGCTGCGACGATACCGGCCATTGGCCGTAGCATTCGGACTGGCATCATTTTTCCTGGGAGCGACGAGTGGATCCTCGCTCGCGGCCCAGATCGACCAACAACGCGACATCAGCCAGATCCTCAGCGGGCAACCGGATGCAGTTCTCTCACCCTCTCCCCAGGGATCGACATCGGAGAACCCATCCCTCACCGTCATCGATGCCCGCTCCTCGGGAGGAACCAGCCAGGCCGACATTGATCCCCCTGGCCCCTGGCAGCTTCGGGCATCCTGGACCTGCTCCGACCTCGACTCTCGGTTCACGCTCCAGGTGCAGGGAGCCGACGGCAGCCCGGTCGACTACATCTCGGGAGGCGGCACTCGGGACGTGACCAAAGATTATCCCGGCGGCCAGCACTACCACCTTGAGATCCGATCCACCTGCGCCTGGCATCTGGTGGTCAAGGACTGATGAAGGGCCGGTGGGGAAGGCCGAGGCAAGCGCCATCACTGCTCCCCACCGCCGGGGCACGCCACGAGATGATGCCATGGCCTGGAGTTCCCGGCCGCCATCTGGCCGGCGGCTAGCATCCCCACGTCGGTGACCTCGGCCATCCTGCCGAGGCGTGGCCACGTCGTGTGGTCAGGCGAGAGCCGGTGGCGCGCCCCAACCCGACCTCGGGCCGAAGCTAGCTCGAACTCCGACCCATCCATTGCCTCCGATGAACCGATGTGCTGATCCGCAGGAGGCTCCGTATCGGAAGCAGCAGCGATCGTGAACCAGCCACAGGACATGCACCACCAATGTGCGGCAGGTGAGGTATTGAGGTCCTCGGGCAGGACGGTCTTGCCGTCGATGGAGTTGGGAATGTCAAACCGATCCATGCCGCCCAAGAGCGGTCGGCCTTCGACTTGAGGACCGACCAGCGACCGAACCGGTGAATGCCAAGAACACGGAGGTGCTTCATGAGATCACGCATCTTTGCAACAGTTGGAGCCGGCGCCGTCCTGGCCACGAGCTTGGGCCTGGCCCCGACTGCACTGGCTGAAGCCTGGCACGCTCGGAACTTCCAGGTGCCGATCGTCGTCTGCGAGCCGACGTCGAGTTCGTACGCCATCTCCACGACCAACACCAACACCGCTGCCCCTGTCCAGACGATCACCGAAACGATCACTAGCGCTCTCGGCCTGCGGCTGGAGAACGGGCAGCACACGATCTCGAACGTCGGCTCGTCGTCCTCGGTCAGCGCCTGCGAGCAAGCGGCCGAGGCAGAGGCGCAGACGCAACCGTAGCCGAAGCCACTGGTGGAAAGCCGCCGCAACCGTCGGCGGCTCCATCGATCTACATGCGGCACACCGACCCAGGGTCGCCCGCCCGGGACCTCTCGCCTACCCAACTCCACGATCCGAGACGGTGTGCGAAACGCTTCCCCGGGGACGCCACTCGTCGAGTGGCGTCCCCACCTGATCCCCGGCACGAGGCCCCACCAGCCCATGCCCAGGCAAGCGGGAGCCGGGGCGCCAGCAGTCCGGCACCTCCGAGGAACGGTGGACCGTTCAGATCTTCTCGCTGGATCCGATGCGCCGATCCAAGGCAGGCTCCGTATCCAGGGGCAGTGACGATCGCGCGCAACGATCAGACGCGGGCCACCGGTAAAGCTGGGACGCCGAACCGAACCTCTGTCCCCTGCTCGTCCTCGATTCGAGGCCGGGGCGAGGACCGAGTCCAGCCAGCTTCAAGATCATGGAGGTGCAGCATGAGATCACGCATCATCGCGGCCGCCGGTGCCGGCATTGTCCTGGCCAGCAGCTTGAGCATGGCTCCGGTCGTCCTGGCCGACACCGAGCACAGCCAGAACACCCAGGTGCCGGTCATCATCTGCGAGCCGACCTCGAACTCGTACTCGGTCTCGCTGGCCAACACCAACATTCCAGCTCCCCTGCAGACGATCACCGAAACAATCGCCGGTGCTCTCGGCCTACGCTTGGTGAGCCAACAGGACACGACCTCGAACGTCGGTTCGTCATCCGCAATCAGCACCTGCGAGCAACTGGCCCAGGCTCAGCAGCGGCAGTAACTGGAGCCAGCTTCGAGGGATCGCCGCTGGCCGCCCGACGGCCTCCTCCTTCGACCGAAAGCCCAGCGCACCGGTAGTGGGATCGTTGCTCCGGGCTCCATGCGGGGACGCCATCAACCCACTGGCGTCCCCGCCGAGCGGGCCTGGCGCCGGCCTTACGCCTCTCGCCCTGGAGCAGAACTCACCGGACTCAAGCCCCCGCCCCTCGACCAAGGGGGCTTGGTCGGAGCCGGGCCTGGGGCCGGCAGCACGAGTGGCTACCGGCCCATGCAATGAGTGGGGGAGGGGATTGTCGAGGCAAATGGGCCCGGCAGCCGGGCCGACGTGGACTCAGGCAACTCCAGCCCACGTCGTACCCGCCACTCCCGCTCTCCTGGGAATGGGGAGTGCGAAAACCTCGGCATGCTCCCTCCTTTCCGTGGCCAGCGCCAAGCTGACCATCCAGCCCTTCTAACGTATACCGCTGACAGACCTCATCCTACCTGGATCGTCCTATGCGTGCCATAGGCAATATGCCATCCCTGGCCCCTCGCCCCATGGCCACGGCAATGTCCGCAGCGACGGCCATCTCAAGGCTCGTACCCCCGGTTGACCTGACCGCCGGTCGAAGTCGCCCCCGATGGGGGATGGTGCTGGTGCTGGAACCAAATGCCACAGTACGGAGAACCCTTCCCATCGAGTGAGGCAAGCCAGTGGCCGGACATCCTCGACGCCTACCGAGAGCTGGGCAGCCACCGGGCCACGTCTGCGGCACTGCCCACACAACGCTGAGATGGGGTGGAGTGGGTCGGGCGCGGGCTGCCTCTGAGCCGGCAGCCGCGGGTGGTGGCCAACCAGGTAGTGCCCCCTCCCAACCTCGGTGAAGCCCATGACCCCGATCGAAGAGAGTAGTCGAACCCCTGATGGGCCACGTCCCGGGCGACTTGGTGGGCGTCGGTGGGGGTTGGAGGGGGACAGCAGGGAGAACCGCCAGCTCCAGGCCCTGTCCCGCAGCGGCTAGGGGAGGAGCGACGACAGCTGCGCCCGCTGCCCCACGACGGCGCCGAGGGGAGCGGAAGGTGAGCAAGCCACAGACGGTGCGCCTCGGCTCGGCCTGCTCCTCGATGCCCAGCCCCCCGGGTAGGCCGCTGGGCGGAGGCCCATCGCCGACAGGTGGAGCGACGCCCTGGCATCGCGCAGCCGGGTGGGGGGCGTGGTCACCGTTATCGCCAGGGGCGTGAACGGGGAGGGGCGCCGCGAGAACCTGGGCTTGAACGTGCTCGCCACCGGGGCGGGGCCAGGCCCCTCGACGAGGGGGGAGCCGACATGCTCACCCTTGTCATCTTTTCCCTGAGCGCTGGCGTCAGATCCGGTCGAACCATCCCCAGGGGCCGCTTCAACCAGGGAGATACCGCCGTCCCCATGCGATGCCACGGGAGCGGGGTGGGCCCCTGTCTCAGAGGCTTCGGGGGGCTGGAGGCGGCGTCCAGGGCGGTGGCGTTCGCAGCCACCGTGGGCCGGGGCCGGTTCGTGGGCCCGCTGGCCGAGGTCGGCATCCCCGCCCCCATGGCCCACCTGCCGGCCACCACCGCCGTCACCCAACGTGCGGGCATGGGTCGCGCCGCCTGTCGGCCGGTGCGCGCCCCCTCCCAGCTCCACGCCATCCCCGGCACAACCAGGGGAGCCCTGGAGGATCCGCCTCCCCAGGACCGTCAGGGGCGCTCGTGACGCGCGACCGAGAAGCCGACCAGGACTGGGATGTCGATGGCCGTGAGCAGGAGCACTATCGCCATGATGGCCATGGTCTTGAGCGGGGTCCCGTCCGACACGAAGACGTAGACGGCCATGGCGGTGAAGACCAGCGTCAGCGCCAGTATCCAGCGTGCGACGGCGAAGAAGAGCCGCCAAGCGAAGCCGCGACGGCGGAGCAGGAAGACCAGCGCCGCCGCCAGCAGCGCGGCCGAGGCGACCAGGAAGCCGATCGACCAGGGCAGCGGCGCCGGGCGCGGGAGATAGGCGGCAATGATCCCCACCGAGAGGAAGGCGCAGACGATGGAGGCCAGCATGCAGCCGACCACGGGCGAGCGTGACGTGTCCCCGAGGTAGGGCTCGTCGGCCTCGGGCACCCCGGCGTCGGACGGGCTCACCACGTCGTGATCCGGGTCATGATCACCAGCGTCGCCACCTGCATGACCCCGGTGACGCCCGCGGTGAAGATGAAGCGCCGCATGAGGCGGCCGATGAGCAGCACGTTGGGCCGCGGCTTACGCAGCTCCAGGAGCACGCTGATGTTGGCTGGCTCCAGCACGCCATAGGCGACGATGGCCATCACCCCGACCACGATGTACGAGGCCACCAGCCACCAGTGCTGAGGGTACGGCAACACCAGGTACCCGAGGTAACGGGCCAGCTGCCAGCCGGTGGTAAGGGTGACCAACACCAGCGTCGGCATGATCAGCAGCATTTGGGGCATCAGCCGCCGGGTCAGCGCGATGCGCGCCGGCACCTCCATGCGGGCCAGGGTCGGACCGACCACGAAGCCCATGAAGAGGTCGATGGCCGTCCAGAGCGCGCCGCAGCTCACGTGGAGGAAGTTCAACGCCCACAGCGAGTTGCTGGCGATGGCCGCCACCAGGCCGGCGATCACCGCCGCCACGACCGGCAGCCCTCGAACCGGGATAATCGGCACCGCCTCTCGCGGCGGCGCGACCACCTCGGGCGGGGATTTGACGATCACGTCACTCATGGAAGGAACTAGCCCCTCTCATTCGTGATCAGGGTGGGAACGACGATACCTTTGGTCTTCATCCGCTGTCAACGATTTCAGCCCCCATCGGGACAGTCCCCTCGCCAGCACCAGGGCACCTGAGTCCACGGCGGCCCTCCCTGGCGATGCTGCCGCATCTCTCCACCCGTCCAAGGCGACGGGGAAGAGGAGACGACCGGGGTGGGGCCGGGGGAGGCTGCGGACGGCGTCCTGGCCGGCGTGATCGCGACTGGGGTCGGGCGGGGCGTCGCCACCATGACCGAGTCGGGCGGCCCCGCCACTGCCTCTGGAGAGGAGACAGCGGGAATCGGGCTCGCCACCGCGAGCCCGAGCGAGGTCCCAACCGGCCCCGTCGTCGGGGTCGTGGCCCCGGACCGCGCCGTCCACGCCACCGCTGCCGCGACCACCGCCCCCATGGTCACCACCAGGAGGAGGCGGACGTCGATCCGCCGTCGCGGACGCGGAGCGGGTCCGAGGACGACCGGGGCCTTCACCGGCCAGCTCGTCGCGAGCGGCCAGTCCAGCCCGTGCGTGGCGCCCTCGGCCCTCCGGGGATCACGCCCACGGCCCGCCTGTCGAGGAGGTCGTGGCCCCGCTCCCCACGCCGGGCTCCTCACTCGCTCCCGGGGGGGTCCAGGTCCTCCCAGCCGAAGTCGAAGGCGTCATCCCCCTGCCAGGCCTCCGTCTCCGTGCCACCGGGGGCAGAGCCGGACTCGGGCACCCGCTCCGAACCCTCGAGGTCGGCCGCGCCCGCCAGCTCGGACGGGGGCTCCTGCCCCTCGGGGTAGATCCGGTGCTCCCGGAGGTCCGCCCACAGCTCCTCCATGGCGAGGTCGGGGTCCCGGTAGAAGGCGGAACCGCGGATACGACAGAAGGGCAGGCCGCAGCGCTCGAGCTGGCGCTGGCGCAGGGCAGCCTCCTCGAACTGCTCAACCCCCGCCCAGTCATCGCCCTCGCACTCAACCGCCAGCCGCCCGCGCAGGCCCTCCAC
Source organism: Candidatus Dormiibacterota bacterium (assembly GCA_035294145.1). Lineage (GTDB taxonomy): Bacteria > Chloroflexota > Dormibacteria > Dormibacterales > Dormibacteraceae > CADDZO01. Next base: position 6,412 of record DATGLL010000037.1, read on the forward strand.
CAGGAGATCCACTCGGTAGCCGCCGATCTCGTACTGGGGGATCACCCGGTAGCCGGCGTCGACGATGCGGAGGAAGACGTCCACCTCGAACCAGTTGTCGAAGGGCACCGGCGGTCGGTCCCCCGGCTCGCGTTCCGCGGCCCGCCGGCGCAGCCGTTGCACGTCCACGTCCCCCAACGGCGTGGGTTCGATGCGTGGGCTGAGGCAATAGCGAAGCAACCGGGCTGGCATGCCCTCCGGGTCGAGGGCATCAAGCGTCGCCGTGTGGAACACCCACATCTGCTCACGGGCACGGCTGGCAGCCACGTTGAAGCGTCGACGGTCACGTTCGGTGGTCAAGGACCCGACGAGCCGACCATCGGAGGGGGCGTAGACCAGGCTCAGGAACATGACGTCCCGCTCGTCACCCTGGAAGGCATAGGGGTCACCGCAGACGATCGCCCGCCGCTCGATCTCGGCGGGGTCGACGTGCCGGGCCAGCAGCCGGTCGATGACCTCGGCCTGGTAGTGACCAACCAAGCTGATCACCCCAAAGGTCTTACCCGCGTAGGCGGGATCAGCGATGCAGCGCACGATCTGCTCCACGATCGCCCGCGCCTCGGGGTCGTTGACCTCCCCGTCATGGGTGTAGCCGTTGTGCACATGCCGGACCTGGACAGCGGGAGCGAGCCGACCGGCGCCGAATTGCTTGAGAGGGACGAGCGGATGCTCCCGATAGCAAAGGTCATTCGAGAATTGGATGATCTCGGGCATGCACCTGAAGTGCTCTCGGAGCACCACCCGGTCGCGGAAGCGAATGCGGGCGAGGTCGAAGAAGCTGTTGTCGGCGTCGTAGTGAGCGCCGAGCGGAATGTCATGGAGGTACTGCGCGTTGAGCATCTCCACCTTCTCTCGCTCGACGCCGACGTTGTCGGGGCTGATCTGCTGATCGTCGCCAACGACGACCACCTTCTTGGCCAGGAACTGGAGGAACAGCGCCTCCGGCCCTGACTGGCTGGCCTCGTCCACGATCACGATGTCGAAGACCTCGGGAGCGATGTCCACCGTCTCCGCCACCTTGAAGATGGGCATGATCCAGGCGGGGACAGCCGACCGACAACCTTGCATGGCGTCGCGAGCCATGCGTCGATAGCGAGGCGCCTGCCGACCGGTCCCCTTGCCGATCCGCCGGACGGCGTTCTCCCAAGCCACAAGGTGCATGCGCTCATGCTCGGTGAGCCTGGCCAGGCAGTGGTACCAGGCCAGCTCAGTAGCCAGGCGGCGCGTGGCCAAGCTGATCTCATAGCGGGCGTCGTCCAGGCTTCGCTGGAGGCGCCCGACCTCGACCGGATGCGTGACCCCCTGGAGCCAATGGTCGGCCTGAACCCAATGCCATGCCGCTTGCAGCTGGCCCAGCCTGGCATCCCACTCCGGATCCTCCGGTTGCTGCTCAAGGCGCTCCGCCAGCCGAGGTGCTCGCTCACGCAGCCGCTGCAGCAGCTCATCACGCCGAGCCTTGCGCTGCCGCAGCAGCTCCAGCTGCTCCAACGCGCCATAGGTCAGGCCGTAGCGTTGGGGGCTGCGTGTTCGCACCGCCTCCCGCATGGTCTCGACCAACGGGTGAGGGTTGGGCTTCAACGACACCGCCTCAAGCACGCGCTCGGTAGGGGCGTAACGCGCGCTCACCTCCGCCCAGGCAGCGTCCCAGTGACTGGCCTCGACCGCGTTCAACAGGTTGCGGAGGGCGTCCATGTCGTGCCAGACCGGCGTCTCCAGGGCCGGGATCCACCCTGCCGCCTGCTCCGCGGTGCGCAGCCGCGGCTCCAGGTCAAGGACCTGCTGCAGGGTGCTGAGGACGTCGGCGTACTCCGAGGCTCGACTGGTGCCAGAGCCGACCGGGGGGAGCCGGAGACCGTTCCATTCCGCGTCCAGGCGGTCCAGGCGCAGGTTGGCCTCCAACCACAACACCAGGCGCTCCAACACGGCTGGATCTCGGCAAGGGAGACCGTCAACGCGGATCCCGTCAAGCAAGTAGGCAGCTTGCCGGACAACCGCTGGGCGGAAGGGGCCGACCCCCAGGCCGCCGCCCTGGCGCAAGTGCTCGAGGAGCGCGCTGGCATCGGCATGGACCGTGTTCGGGTCCCCGATGCCGGTGACCCTGGGATTGCCCACGCTTTCCAGCGTCGATCGGACGAAGTCCAAGGTCTCGCGGGTCACGCGCTCCAAGCCCTGCCAACGGCTGGGCTGGTTTGAGAGCACCTGTTCCGCCGCCAGCGGGATCCACGGCTCCGAGCTGCGGTTCAGGTCGGCCCGGTACTGGATCAGCTCGTAGAGGGCGTTCCACAGGGTCTGACGTGCCTCTGGGGAGGCCGTGCGCAAGGAGTCGTAGGCAGGGTGGGTGCGGAACTCTGTGAACTCGGCACTGCGCGCTGCCGCCTGATGCTCCTCCTCGACCAGCGCGCTGAAAGCGTCCGGCGAGAGCAGCGCTTGGCGATCGGGCACGGCCATCTCGAGCTGCTCCTGGGCTCCCTTGTCGATGGAGCGTACGAGCTCCAGCAACTCGATCGCCTCCGCGTCCGTGAGGGGGCACTCCTGCTCCGGATCGATCAGGCCCGCCCCCCAGCCGTGCCTGGGGGCGCGCCGCCGGATCGTTTCCGCGATCTCCTGGCTGCTCCCCTCGTAGTCTCCGAAGAGCGGCGGGTTGCGATAGCAATCGCGCTGACGCACCGACTTCAGTCGGCTGAGGATCTCCGCCTCCCGTTCCCGGGCCGCGTTGAGATCCTTGCGGAGCTCGGCGATGCGGGTCTCAGCATGGTGGGGGGTCCAGCTGTTATGTCGACGGACGATGCCTTGGACCGAGTTCTGGAGCTCCTCGCGCCCCTTGACATCCCCACCCAGGGCGACCACCGCCAGCTCCCGGATCTCCGGGGGGATCATCTGGCGCAGGACCTGCAGGGCTCTCGCCGTGTGGCTGGTGACGAGCACACGCTGTCCATGGGCGAGCAGGTCGGCGACCAGGTTGGCGATGGTGTGAGACTTGCCGGTTCCCGGCGGGCCCTGGACCAGCACGGCTGGCTGTCGGCGCAATCGCCGCACGATCTCTAGCTGCTCGTCGTTGGCCGGGAGCGGGAAGAGGATCTCGTCCTCGACGCTGGCGGGGTCCTGCCCCGACGGTTGCTCCTCGACCACGTCAACCAGTCGGCGAACCCCCTCCGGCACGTAGGCCCCTTGCTGGAGCTGGCGGACGATCGTGTCCAACGCCTGGAGCACCGAACGCTCCATCCGCCGGCGGAGGATGAGGGCGGGGGCGAAGTGCACGACCGGCGTCTCAGAGACCTCCAGGGGCGGCTCAAGGAGATCCTCATAGCGACCACCGAAGGGCGCGGCCTGGACCCACCCCTGGAGGCAGCGAACGACCGCCTCGTCGGCGAAGATGTCGTCGCCGACCTCCTCCAGCAGCTCGGTGAGGCGACCGAGTTCCTCCGGGGCGGGCCGCTCCTCCGGCTCCACCATGTCCTGCTCAAGGGTTGGACGAGCGCCGTCCACGTCGGCGGTGACCGTGATCACGCCTCGGTCGGGGTCGAAGCGAACGTCGGTTTGGGCGACGATCAGGTGACGGCGGATGACGGTCCCGGATGGGGCCTTCCAGGCCAGGAGGCCAACGCCCATGACGACTTCATAGGCCTCCCCGAACCGCTGCTGGAGATGGTGGAGTCGGAAGAGGTCGGTATAGATGCGCTGCTGGAGCTGGAGGATCCGATCCTCCTCCGCCCAAGGCCGCCAGAGGCGGTCAACGTAGGTTTCGTAGACCACGCGTAGGTCGGGGCTGAGCATCGGAGCCCCCTCAACCAATGGGGGCGCCTCATGACTGGAGTCGCCCAGCAGCGAGCCATCAAGCCAGGCGCGCAGGGCCGGGGGAGGATCAGGCGGCGGCTGGGGGACAGGCTGATGGATCTCAACCCAGATCTCGGCGTCCTTCTGAGATCGGGTGAAGGCCGAGCAGTAGCAACCCGAGGCCCGAGGGATGTCGGACAACCAGACCACCTGCTCGTAGGCGTCAGTGGTACGGACGCTCCGCACCCGGAGCTGGGTGTACTCGCGTAGGAACGTGAAGAGCCGGACGGCCCGATCGCGGACGTCCTCCGCAACCTCTCCCCCGGGGAGAGGAATCACCGACATCGGCGTCCTCCTGGAACACCTGGAGGCCGAGCCCGCCGCTCAGCGGGCACGCACCCCATGCCCCCTCCCCCTTGAAGCCGGCTGAGCATCACTCTCTCCTCTTCACTACCCCTCGGAAGGATGACCGGCAGGCGCGCCAGCGGTCATCAAACCTAGCAGGCTCGTCGAGGGAATGCGACAGCCAATAGTAGGCCGATGCAGGGCTACTTCTCCCCAGCGGCTTGCCAATAGTAGCCGCCCAGGGAGGCGCCCCAATTCGCGAAGCCGGCAACGTCAATCGATATTGCCGATGACTATACATGGAATCTCCCACCTCTGGGCGCTGGGACGACGCGAGGCCAGGGCAACCCGGCGCCGCCCGGGAACCACCTCCCCCACGCAGGGCTCAACCTCTACCATGGCTCCTCGGAGGAGGGTGGAGACGCCCGCCCCCGGCTCGACCAGGCACCATCCGTGGGAGGTGGCACGATGAAGCTAGGCAGGATCTCCCGAGAGGGCATCGACGGACCTGAAGCCCGCCTGGTGGCCGTGCTGCCCGAGCAAGGCCGGGTGGTGGACCTACGGGCAGCGGAGCGCTTGCGTCTCATCGGCCGCCACGCCAGCCCGGAGGCGGCAGCCAGGCTGGCGGCGGCTACCTTCCCGGGGAGCATGGCAAGCGCGATCGGGGCCGGCCCCATCTTCCTCGAGATGGCGACGGAGGCGCTGGCGCGTTGCGGCGACGACGCCTCCCTCGAGCTGGAAGGGCTCACCTGGCTGCCGGCGGTTGACCCCCCAGTGGTGCGCGACTGCATGGCCTTCAAGGAGCACCTGAGCAACGCCGCCGCCAGGCTGGGTCATGAGGTGCATCCCACCGCCTATGAACTCCCGGCTTACTACAAGGCGAGCCAGTCGAGCCTGATCGGTCATGAGGCGGTGGTGCCCTGGCCCCCCTACACGAGCTGGATGGACTATGAGCTGGAGCTCGGGTTCGTGATCGGCCGCTCAGGCCGCAACCTCATGCCGGAGCAAGCCGCGGCGCACCTCTTCGGGGTAACGATCTACAACGATTTCAGCGCTCGTGACATCCAGGGACGGGAGATGCAGCTCAACCTTGGCCCGGCCAAGGGCAAGGACTTTGCCACCGCGGTCGGCCCTTGGGTCACCACCTTGGACGAGCTCGACCTGACCGACCTCGACATGCGGGCCCGGGTCAATGGGGAGGAGTGGTCGCGCGGCAACGCCGGATCCATCTGGTGGAGCCCTGCCGAGCTGATCGCCTACCTCTCCTGGGGCGAGAACCTTCAGCCCGGCGACCTCATCGGCTCGGGCACGGTCGGCCGCGGTTGCGGGCTCGAGCTCGGCCGCCGCCTGCAGCCCGGCGACGTGATCGAGCTTGAGGTCAGCGGCATCGGTGTCCTCCGCAACCGCCTCGCCCATCCTGAGGCCGGCGGTTGGCAGCCGACGCCCCGATCCCGTTGATCAGTGCCTCCCTCGACGTGCGCGCCACGGCTCGTACGCCGGCCCAAGGCCATCTACACTCGATTCACGGAGCCCCGGACAGAGGACGTCAAATCGCCCCAGGCCGAGGCGAACCTAACCCCCAGGGAGACCCGACGAGACGGGAGGGGCGTGGAGATACAGGCATGACGGATACGGACATCGAGCTGATCAGCCCGCGCATCAGGTCCCTGCGACGGGAGGCGATCGCCAATCCGGACCTCTTCTGGGCCAGAGCCGCTGAGGCCCTGCCCTGGCAACGGCGCTGGGAGCGGGTGTTCGAGTGGGACCCGAGCACCCCGGACGAGCGCGGCCGCTACTTCCGCTGGTACGTCGGCGGGATCACGAACCTGGCCTGGAACTGTGTCGACCGACACGTTGAGCGCGGCCAGGGCGGGCGTGCCGCGCTCGTCTGCGAGAACGAGCGGGGCGAGCGAACGGTCCTGACCTACGCCCAGCTGCAGCACGAGGTCAGGCGAGTCGCGGCCGCCCTGAGGGGGCTCGGCATCCGGCGGGGTGACCGCATCGGCATCTACATGCCGACTTGCGCCGAGGCAATCGTGCTCATGCTCGCCTGCGCCAGGATCGGGGCCATCCACCTCGTGGTCTTCGCCGGCTTCGGCGCCGGCGCCTTGGGCGATCGTCTGGCGATGGCGGACGCCAAGGCGGTCTTCTGCGCCGACGTGACCTACCGCAAGGGCAGGGAGGTCCCCTTGAAGGGCATCGTGGACGAGGCCTTGGCCGCCCAAGGGGGCCAAGTGGAAAAGGTCGTGGTCCTGACGCGGAGCACCGCCACGCCACCGATGACCCCGGGCCGTGACCTCACCTGGCCGGACTTCCTGAGGCTGGGCGACGGTCAGAGCGAGGAGGTGGAGTGGCTGGAGGCCAACGAGCCAGCCTACATCCTCGCCACCTCTGGCACGACGGCCAAGCCCAAGCTGGCCGTGCACGTGCATGGCGGCTATCAGGTGTTCGTGCACGCCATGGCCGGCTGGATGTTCGGTCTAGAGGATCGCGATATCTGGTGGTCCACCTCCGACATCGGCTGGGTGGTAGGCCACAGCTACATCGTCTACGCCCCGCTCCTCGTAGGCTGCACGACCCTGGCCTATGAGGGGGCCCTCGACCATCCCGACGCGGAGGTCTTCTACCGGATCATCGAGGCGAACGGCGTGACCGGGGTCTTCACCTCCCCGACCGCGGTCCGCATGCTCATGCGCTATGGGACGGAGCCCTCACGCCACCACGATCTGAGTTCGTTGACCCGGGTCTTCTGCGCCGGAGAGGTGCTGAACCCGCCAGCCTGGGAGTGGCTCCAGAAGGAGGTGCTGGAGGACCGCATCCCCGTCATCGACCACATGTGGCAGACGGAGACGGCCGGCCCCATCTTCGGTAACCCCTGGGGGCTGGGCATGCTCCCGATCAAGCCGGGCTCGGCCGGCATCGCCCTCCCGGGTATCGAGGCAGCGGTGGTCTCGCCCGAAGGCGAAGAGCTCGGCCCCCATGAGAAGGGCATGATGGTCATCAAGCGGCCCTTCCCGGGCCTGACGCCGACGCTGTGGGGCGAGGTCGAGCGTTACGCCAACGATTACTGGCGGCGGATCCCCGGCAAGACCCTGTACCTGAGCGGCGATGCCGCCTCCGTCGATCAGGATGGTTACGTCTGGTTCAGCGGCCGAGCAGACGAGATCATCAAGGTCGCCGGGCACCGGATCGGGACCATCGAGGTCGAGACCGCATTCCTACGCCATCCTGCCGTCGCCGAGGCAGGGGTGACGGGGCGGCCCGACCCGGTGCGCATGGAGGTGATCGCGGCCTTCGTGGTGCTCAAGCAGGGCTATCAACCCTCTGAGGAACTGAAATCGGAGTTGGTGGAAACGGTGCGACGCGAGCTTGGCCCGGTGGCCGTGATCGGGGACCTGAACTTCGTCGGCGCCCTGCCCAAGACTCGCAGCGGCAAGATCATGCGCCGGGTGTTGAAGGCAGTGACCCTAGATCGAGATCCGGGCGACGTCTCCACCATCGAGGACGAGGTCTCCGTGATCGAGGCCCGTGAGGCCTGGAAGGCCATGCGCCGGGACGTCTCGGTCTCGTCCGGAGGGTAGCGCGAACCGCGAAGCAGAGGTCGTCGGCTGCCCCAGCCCTCAAGCGAGGAGGCTCCGCCGGGAGCTAGGGCCGCTCACGCCCGGCAGCGTCGCTCCTGCCCCCGGCGAAACAGGAGAGGGCACTGGCAGCGATCCGGCCCAGCAGGTCCAGAGGAAGCCTCCGTCAGCGATCTCGCTATGGCACGTACGCGTCGCTGACGTGCATGGAGGGTTCGATCCGGGAGGCTGGCCATCGATCCCCCGACGGGTCCGGCAGGGTCCCCACGCCACCAAACGGCCTTCGCTCCGGAGGCCAGGCTCTGCCCTCCCCCGCTCGGCTCCACCGCTCGCCGATCAGCGGGGAGGTGCGGTTGGGCATGGGAACCTCCCTCGGAGGCCAGCCGCCCTTGGCCTCTCGCCCTTGCTCACGCCCGCTCAGGGGACCGGCGATCCTGCGCTCGGGATATCGAGCCCCTAGCTCGACCACTTGGCACGCCAGGTGCACTCCGCTTTCCGACCCTCGACAGGCCCCCCGGCTGGTCGGCGGCCAAGGTCCTGCTCCCAGGCCCCTCACCGACCCCCCAGGAAGCACCAACCAGGAGACCGCGCCGTGCTCCGGCCCGGCGAGCCCCCACCCAGGGATGGCCTGCCGGCTGACGTTCCACCCCACGGTCGGCCCGGGAGCTCAACGGTCGAGGCCTCGCGACGCCCGCGGCCGTCCGGCCCCGGCTTCCGCGAGCCCGGAGAAGCGGGAAGGTCACGGCCAGCCAGAGAAGGTGCCGAAAGCGAGGGGGCGGGCGATGGCAACCGCGGGGCCACGGGGATGGGGAGAAGCAACCGCAGAGGCGTGAGCGTCAGCAGGGATCAACCGCTCCGGCAGCGACGTGGCGTCGAGGCTGGCGGCGGGGAGCATCGCCCCATCAGGCACCGCGAACGCCGGCGGACCAACCTGAGGGCTGTGCTCCGGCCCTCGGCCCCACAGCATCGCTGCCCCCCCGGCGAACAGCGCCAGCACGATCGCAAAGGCCGCGGCGAGCGCCACCAGGACGGCTCGTGACGGGCCGAATGCGAGCCGGCTCGCCCCAACGAGGAGGAGCGGATGAGGACGGAGTCGCCAGCGCGGCATCGACTGCACAAAGTCGGCCACGCGCTTTGCGCTCGAGGGCAGGTTGGCCAGCTCAAGAGCGGCGACAAGGACCCACGCCGGAAAGGACCCACCATCCTCCCAGGTCTGAAGCTCCTCTACGCTGATGGACTGCCCGGTCCGGGTGGAGAGGTTCTCCGCAAACCGCGCTAGATCCTCGTCGCGGACCCGACGCGCGTAACGGAGGATGAGCGAGGCCTGGTCGCGGAGCGCCCTGGTCCGTGGCGCATCGCCCCGACCTCCCCAACGCGAGCGGATGACGTAACTCCTCGACATCGGAAATGGCGGTACCCCTCCTCACCGTCGAAGGCAGGCCCAGCCGCGCAAAGGGCACCAGGGGACGGCGCTCCGCCGGCAGCGTGGGCAATCCCCCGGCCCGTCACCCCCTCTGCCAGCGATCGTCTCGCGGCTCGCGTCCTCCCTGAGCGGCCCCCCTCCAAGCGACGGAACCGCCCCCATCGGGCGCGGCCTTGGCCACCGTCTGGCCTCGCCCAGGACGCACCATGGGTCCAGGGGCACGCACGCGCGACCCTGGCAGCCTTTGGACCCGCCTCCCCAGCGCCACGCCGCGTGGGCGCCATCGCCGCGAAGCCGACCATCATCGCTGCCAACCAAGAGGCAGTCTGGGTGACGGTACCATCGAACTCCTCGCAGACACCCACGCGAAAAACGCCGTTACTATACAGCAAGCAACCACGCCTCCGAAGAGGCACCTCCACCCAGCGCGGGGCGTGCACCACGACAGGAGGAGGTGACGCCGAGACACTCCAGGGCCACCATCCGAACGCCGAGGCACGTCGCCCCGGCCCCAAGAGCCAGCCTAGCGGGGCTAGCCTTCCTCCTCCACGCCGTCCTCGGTCAGCTCCTCGTCTCCCAGGGCGCCTCCACTCCAGTTCACCACCCAGTCGTCCATCAACGCTCCGAGGACGATCTCGAAAGTGTCGTCCCGGAGCTCAGGCGAAGCCATGGTGGCGACGGAGGCCGCTTGCTGGACGAAGCGGCTCAGGGCCGCCACGTCCTCGTCCTCCAGAGATGCCTCCCCGTTGTCGACCCAGTCGCGCAACACGCCGGAGAGGACGGCCCGGTAGGCGATCCGGCTCCAGCCCGGAGGCGAACCAGCCGGAAGGCCAGCCACGACCTGGCCAGCGACCGACACCGCCCGGCCCAACCACACCTCGTCGTCCGCAGGGTACGCCTGTTGAACGGCCATGCTCACCCCTCGTCGTGGATCGCGCCCAGCCCTCTCAGGGGCCTCACGATCGCACGGACATCCTGGCGGATCAGTTCCATCCTCATCACGGAGGCGGACAGGGTATCACGGACGTCGGTGCGGCGACGCGCGCCAATCGTGCTGACGCTCGGGGCGATCCCGACGTCGACTGCCGCCCCCGCCCTGACAGGACGGCGACGGGGGTCAATCGCCGTCGACGGTCGAGGGACCCTCCACGGCTGAAGCCTCGATCAACCGCCTGAAGACCCTCTTCAGCACTGATCGCTCCTCAGGGTCGAGATGGCGGGCGAAGTGCTCATGGATGCCCACGAGATGCACTGGCGCCGCTCGGCGCAGCGTCGCCCTGCCCCGCTCGGTGAGCACGGCGAACACCCCCCGCCGATCCGAGGGGCACGACTCCCGCCGGACCAAGCCCGCTCGCTCCATGGCATCGATCCGCCTCGATAGCCCGCTCCGGCTGAGCAGCACACTGTTGGCCAGCTCACGCATGCGCAACCGACCTTGAGGAGCATGGTTCAGACGCAGCAATACCTCGTACCAGACCAACGTCAGCCCACGCTGTGCTGCCATTTCCCGCTCCAAGCGCTCCAGCACCCGCGCGTGCGCTTCGAGGAACGCCTGCCACACCGCGAGGCTCTCGGCGTCGGGCCCCGGCACGATGTCATCGTACCCAGCCCCACGCCCCTCCCAGCACGGCAACCGCCGATAGGGTACCTCAGGGGGACGATGGCGCCGACTGGGGGATGGCCGGCGGAGGTGGGATCTGCGAGCCTTGATACCCATGCCCGATCGCGAGCGCCATGCACACCACCGCCGCGGCCGCGACGACACCGACCCCCATCCGGCGCAGAGGGGAGAGCTGGGGCTGCGGGACCAGCCCCGAGGCAGCGGTGCCGGCCTTGAGGAGGACAGCCGCCTGTTGGAGACGCGTTGCCGCCGCCGTCGAGACGGAGCGGACGGCGGTGGGATCGACTCGGGGCCCCAGATGGCCAAGGTCGTTCGCTCGAAGCCGACGCGCCGCCAGGGTCAACACCACCCCTTCGGCGAACCGCTTGAGGGCATAGGCTTTGACCTCCTCGGGACGCATGGCCCGCCGTAGCAGCAAGGCCATGGGGAAGCAGAGCATGCTCAGCCCCAGGGCGACCCAGAACGTGTCATCGAACCCTCGCGCCACCTGCGCCAGGAGGTAGTGCTGAAGTGGGGCTGGCAGGTGGGCGCTCGCGATCCCACCGCCGCTGGCGGCCGACACCCCGGCGGGCAGGGGCGGCAGGTTGGCCGTGACCCGGTTGCTGAGCACGGTCGCCATCACCGCTACGCCCAATGCACTAGCCACGCGCTGGACCACGTTGGAGATCGAGGTGGCTCGGGCGATCTGGGCCGGTCGCAAGGTCACGTAGGCGGCCGACATGATCGGCATCATCGTGAAGCCCATCCCCACCCCGCGCACGACCAGCATCGCCACCAGCTCCCGTGAAGAAGTGTCAGGAGCGATCGTCGTCAACCACAGGGTCCCAGCGGCCAGCAGCGCGAGCCCGAAGGGGACCACCCGGGCTGCTCCGAGACGGTCGGTGAGCGGGCCTGCGATGGGCATCACGATCCCAGCTGCGATGCCCTGGGCCGCCATGATCAGCCCGGCGTCGAAGGCACCGTAGCCCTGGACCTGCTGTAGAAAGAGGGGAAGGAGGAAGATCGCCCCGAAGAGCGCCAGCCCGATCAGGAAGTTGAGCCCGATCGAGGCGCTGAAGGCAGCATCGCGGAACACCCGAATGTCGATCAGCGGAGACGGCTGCCGCGCTTCATAGAGGCAGAACGTCACCAGCAGCACGGCGCCAGCGACCAGCGGGAGCACGGTCTGGACCGACCCCCAGCCATAGGTCCCTGCCTGGCTCAGGCCATAGACGAGCCCCACCACGGCAGGGGTGACCATCACGAAGCCGATGAGATCGAGGCGCTCCTTCTCGGCCTGTGGTTCCCGATGATCGCGGAGGAGGAACGCGGTCATGAGGCAACCGACGACGCCGATGGGAAGGTTGATGTAGAAGATCAGCCGCCAGCTCACCGACTGCACCAGCCAGCCGCCCAGGGTCGGGCCCAACACCGGCGCGACCAGCATGGGGAAGCCAAGCAGGGCCATCAGGCGCCCCCGCTCGTCGGGACGGGTCACCCGCATCACGGTGGCCATGCCCACCGGCATGATCAGGCCTCCGCCGAGCCCTTGCAGGACCCGGAACCCGATCAACGCCGTGTCGCTCCAAGCCAGCCCGCAGAGCGCGGAGCCCGCCGTGAACAACACCTGGCTGGAGAAGAACACCCACCTGGCCCCGAAACGGTCGGTCAGCCAGCCGCTCATCGGGATGACCGCGGCCAAGGCCAGAGCGTAGGCGGTGACAACCCATTGGATGCTGGTGAGCGAGGTCGCGAAGTCCTTCTCCAGGGTCGGCAGGGCGACGTTGACCACCGTCTGATCGAGGATGGCCATGATCGCCCCCACCAGGACCACGCCGGCCGCGACCCACTTGTACTCCAACCCACCGACGGTGGCCGGCGGCGTCCTGGCCGGAGACGCTGGGCCCAGGGGTTGCTCAAGGCGAGGTACGACCTCAGGTCGCATCGGAGTCTGAGTGATCCTCAGGTCCAGGCCGCCGCCCCATGTGCACCATCAGCGCCGCCGCCACCACTAGCGCCGCCGCGCTGGCCACCGCCACCACCGAGCCCACGATCACGTTCGACCAGATAGACCTGGTCCACTCGATCCCACCCGAGCCGGGATAGCCCAGTGCCCATGGCGAGACGAACGTCCAAATCCCCGCCGCCAGGCCGACGAGGAGCAGGGCCACAAGCTGCAGATGAGCGCGCACGCTGCTCACCGCTCCCCCCTCCAGGTGGCCTCACCTCTTCCCATGGGGCCGGAGGGTGACGCCGACGTGCCCTGCGCCTCTGCCGGCTGGTGCCGACCGGCCTGGACGGGGAGCGATCCCTGCTGACGGTCGAGGTCAGCGACCAGCGCGTTGGCCAAGGAGACCAAGACCTGCTCCATCTCCTGGCTCGGCGCAGGGGTCGGGGCCGCCGCCCGAGCGGGGCGGCGAAGCACCCCCGAGGCTCTGAGCGCGCCCACCACCTGTCCGGTGATCACAGCCACCCCAACCGCGCCTAGCACCGCCAGCCCCAGCCCGGTGCCGAACTGGGCACGGGTGACCGTTGTCCAAGCACCGTTCGATTGCTCTCCCAGCGTCCACGGGCTCATCAGCAGCCAGACTCCCGCCAGGCCACTGAGGAACGACCAGGACAAGCCTACGATCGTGCGCATGGTCATGGGCAGGCACCTCCTCACCGCTCGTCGCATGCCCCCGTTCGCTCCGCTCGCACGGGGCGCCCCGCCTCGCACAGGCCGCCGGCCGGCGTCAGCGCCACCAGCGCCTCCAACCCCCGCGCCAGGTGACCCAGCGAGATCGCATCCATACGGCACATCCACCCCCGCAGCACCTCGCGGCGCCCCTGCTGCCAGCGAGCCACCAGCTCCTCCCCCGCGCCTGATGCCTGGGCGAGCGTGCGGCGCCGGTCGTCGGCGTCCTCCCGGCGCTCGGCCAGGCCCTGACGCACCAACCGCTCCACAAGCACGCTGGCGGTGGGCAACCTCACCCCCAGCTCCGCCGCCAGTCGCCCGATCGACATCGGCCCCTGGTGTACGAGCACGAGAAGGGTTCGGAGCTGCGCCATGGTGAGATCGCTCCGGCGCCATTCCGCACCTCCGCTGCGATGCAAGGCGCTGATGACCTGCGAGAACAGGGCCAGGCAGCAATCGACATCCGACTGGGCGGGCATTCGCTTAGGGAAAGGCTAACTGTACGATGACCTCTAAACAATTATCCTCAGGACATGCCCTGTCCGCACGCGTAGCATGGCGAGGCCAAGGAGGCCATGACCACCATCCGTAAGGCCCGCAGATCGGACGTCCCAGCGCTGGTCAGCCTACTGTGCCGCGCTTTCGACGCCGACCCGGTGACCAACTGGGTGCTGAGGCAGGACGGGCGCCGCGCCGCTGCCCTGGCCTCGTATTTCCGGCTCTCGCTCGAGCTCACCATCCCTCATGGCCATGTCTTCGTCACGGATGACCACCGGGGTACGGCCGCCTGGGCGCCGCCGGGCAAGTGGAGGGAGGGTCGTCTGCAGCAGATCTGGCGGTTGCCCGCCTTCCTCCGCGCTATCGGCCTCCGGCGAGCGCCGCGGATCCTCCCAGCCGTGGTCGCGCTCGACGCCAAGCATCCCACCACCCCGCACTACTACCTTTTCGAGCTGGCCGTGGAGCCCTCCTGCCAAGGGCGAGGGATCGGCAGCACTCTCCTGCGCCACGGCCTGGAGCGGTGCGACCGTGAGGGGAAGCCCGCCTACCTTGAGAGTTCGAATCCTCGCAACAACTCGCTCTATGAGCGCCATGGGTTCAGGGTGATCGAGTGCCACGCCCTGGGCGGGGATGGGCCGCCGGTCTGGCTGATGTGGCGCGAGCCCAGGTCGCCGTCAGCCGGGAATGGCACCGGGGAAGCGCCACGCGCATGACGACAAACGTAGAGGCAGGGAGGTGACCGCGGGGCCATCCCCCCGAGGCATGAGCAGGGTCTGGTGGGATGCCTGGTTCCAAAGGCTCACCATGGATCGGGACCGCTGGCGAGTCCCCACGGCCACAACCGAGGCCTCTGTCAGCCGAAGGAATGATTAGGAGGTGACGCCGTTGCCGCTCGACCCCCAGCTTCAGACGCTCATCGAGCAGATGCAGGCCACGAACCAGCCCTCTCTGAGCGATCTCGAGGTGACCGAGGCCAGAGCGCTGGTGGAGCAGATGGCCACGCTCGTATCGGATCGGAAGGAGGTGGCCGAGGTCAAGGACCTCGTCATCCCCGGGCCAGCGGTCGAGATCCCGGCTCGGATCTACCGGCCCGGGGATGGGACGCTGCCAGGGCTGGTCTGGTTCCACGGTGGCGGCTGGGTGCTCGGGAGTCTGGAATCCACCGACCCCCTCTGCCGGTCGTTGGCCGCTCAGGCAGGGTGCCTGGTGATCTCCGTCGACTACCGGCTGGCTCCTGAGCACCGTTTCCCGGCGGCGGTAGAAGACGCTTACGCGGCCACCCGCTGGGTAGCTGAACATGGCCCCGAGCTGGGGCTCGACCCGACGCGCCTCGCCGTGGGCGGCGATAGCGCCGGGGGCAACCTGGCCGCTGTGGTCGCCCTCCAGGCCCGTGAGGCCGGACCTCGTCTGTCGTACCAACTGCTGGTCTACCCGGCGACCGACCTTCGCGGCTGGTACCCCTCCTATGAGGAGAACTGGGGATACTTCCTGACCGAGCGTGACATGCGATGGTTCGAGGGGAATTATCTCAACGCCGACAGCGAGAAGGACGACCCTCGCGTCTCGCCGCTCCACGCGTCAAGCCACGTTGGCCTGCCGCCAGCGTTGATCGTCACAGCCGAGTATGACCCGCTCCGAGACCAGGGGGAGGCATACGGGGAGAAGTTGCGCGCCGACGGCGTGCCAGTTGAGGTACGCCGCTACCAGGGCATGATCCATGCCTTCCTGGGCATGCCCGTGGACAGGGCCAAAACGGCCTTGCAGGAGATCGCTACCGCGCTGAGAACGGCCCTCGCCTCCCCGCCCGGCTCGATCGGCTGATGAGGGGGACAGCGCTGGCCCCAACTCAAGCCCGATCGCTCGGCCCGGGAACGGTGCACACTCATTTCTAAGGGAGGCACCGGCACCTACCAGCATCTCCATTGCCATCTTCCCTTCCCCCAGGGCGGGTGGTGCCGCTCGGCGCCACCCGCCTCTCCAACCGAGTCATGGCTGACCGCCTAGGGCGAGCCCGAGGATCGGTCTGGTTGGCACCGGGTCGGTACAGGGAACGGACCGCACGCCGACGTGCAGAGGCCCGAGCCGCAGGTCGCCCATGTGCCGAGCGGAGAAAGGCGGATTGGCAAGCTCCGGTGATGCCCGCCAGCAGGGCCGAGGAGCACTGGCCCCAACTTGCTCCCGCCGTCGTGGCCATGACTGGTTCCCGCATCTCGATTCCGAACCGACGTCGGATGAGCAGCCTGGCGCCAAACCACCTGCTGATGGTGATGCGGTTGGAGAGGGCCTGAACCTGAAGAGGGCGAGGACGCGGATCACGTGGGGATGGTCGTGGCCGCGAGAGCGACGGTCCAGCGGCACCTTCGGCGGCTCAGCGGAAGCCGAGGGCAGGAAGCGCGACCCGGCCGAGAGGTCAACGCTGGCCAGCCAGGCGGTGGGGCGCTTGGGGAGAGCCACCAGGTCGGCTTCCTCATGGGGAGGCTCCCATCTTCTACCTCCACCTCGTTGACGGCCGGGCCGAGAGCGGAGTCGGCTCGACCATCGACACGGTCGAGGAGGCCACCAGAAAAGCGGTGTCGAGGCAATGACGCTCGAGCCGGAGCCAGCGGCCACCGGCTCCTAGCCGAAGGTGGTGCCGATCTCGCATCATTGCGCCGTGGTTCCCGCCTGGAGTGCAGCAGCGACGTTTGTGGTCGGCGTGGTGATAGGAGCGGTTGTCTGCCTTGCGGCCATTAGAGGCCGCCAGCGCCCCGTCTCCTCGATGACGCGGCCGACGGCTGAGGCAGCGGCGGCCGAGGCAGCGACGGCCGAGGCAGCGACGGCCGAGGCAGCGACGGCTGAGGCAGCGACGGCTGAGGCAGCGACGGCCGAGGCAGCGACGGCCGAGAGCGGCGCCACCGACCAGGTTGAGCGACTCGAGGTCGAGGTGGAGGACGTGGTCGCGGAGTTGGAACGCCGCTACCGGGGGCGCAAGGCTGACGACGCACCCGAGCTGGCGGACACCGCCGAGAAGACCAAACCGAGCGCCAGGAGTCGCTCCCGCCGCTAGAGACCCGAGCCCGGACGCCGGCGCCCAAGGGACGGTTTCACTTGGGCGCCGGCCGTTCCCGGCCCTTCTTGCCTCTTTGGCCTCAGCCTTTCACCTCCGGGCGCCGGCACCCTCCCCGACCATCGCCCAGACGCGCCCAGGCAACCTTGGGCGCCAGCCCTCGATCAGGGGCTGAACGCCCAATGCCGATCGCCACGCCCCCCCTCCACCGCCGACCTCCGATCCAACGGCCGAGAAACTGTATGCAATTTTGCAAATAGGATCTCATTTGATTGATTTCATCCAGATCTTCGACTATGGTTTCCTCGTGGATCCTGAGGTGAGGGACCGCACCGCCAGGGATGGGCGCAATGTGGCTCTGGTCCACGACCTGTTGCGTGCCGCTATCCTTCGCGGCGACCTGGCGCCGGGAACGATCACATCCCAGGTGGCGCTGGCACGGAGCTTGGGCGTGAGCCGAACCCCGTTGCGCGAGGCGCTCCGTCTCCTCCAACGAGAAGGTCTCATCTTGGCCGAGGCCAATCGACGGGTCCGGATCGCTGACTTCACCATCGCCGACGTGGAGGAGCTGTACCTGATGCGGATCGCTCTCGAGGCAGTCGCGATCCGCATCACCGTTCCCACGCTGACCCCCGAGGACTTCGCCGAGCTTGAGGGGTTGATGGCGCAGATGGACCACTACATGCGCCGGGACGACTTCGATCGGATGGATGTTCCTCATCGGGCCTTTCACGCCCGTTTCGTGAGCGGCGCTGGCAGCCGCGTGGCGGCCACCATCGGCCAGCTCTTCGACCACGCCCAACGCTACCGTCGGGCCTACGGAGCCGCAGTCCCGGACGGATGGCCGGTGCGCCGAGCCGAGCATCGGGCCATGCTCGATGCTGCGGCAGCGGGCGACATCGACCTCACCGTCGAGCGGATGGCGGTGCACTACGCCAGGACGGCCAGACTGGCGCTCTTGCAGCTGAACCCGAGCCACGATCCTGTCCTATTGCGGACGGCCCTCGCCACCGTGGTCCCAAGAGCAAACGAGGCCATCGGCTTGCTGAGTCGGCCCGAGCCCCTGGAACCCAGGCAATGAGGCAGCCCACCTTCGCGCTGGGGACCTTCGAACGGCCTGAGGGCGGCTCCATGGCAGGACTGGTCATAGGAGAACGCATCTTCGATTTAGCGCCCCATCTTGGCCCCGGCGTCAGCGTCAGAGCTCTGCTCGATGATTGGGACCGGAATCTGGACCGGCTCCAGGATCTGGCCGAAGGCCTGGCCGACCAGGAGGGCGACCATCGGCTGGGGACGCTACCCACCCGCCCACCACTCCTCCCCCCTGGCCAGCTCTTCTTGAGCGGGGCGAACTACCGCCAGCACGTCATCGAGCTGGTGCTGGCTGAGCGTCGGAGCGCCTCGACTCAGAGCGAGGACGAGCTTCGTGCCCAGATCGCCGCTGAGATCGAGCAACGTGTGGTGTCAGGTCGGCCTTACGTCTTCCTCGGCTTGCCGAGCTCCATCTGTGGTCCCTATGACGACGTGGTGCTGCCCAACGATGGAGAGCAGCACGACTGGGAGCTCGAGCTCGCCGTCGTCATCGGTCGCAGAGCCCGACACGTGCCTCGGGAGGAGGCGCTCGGGTACGTCGCTGGGTACACGATCTGCAATGACATCACCACCCGCGATCGCGTCTTTCGAGCCGACCTGCCCAGCATCGGGACAGATTGGCTGCACGCCAAGAACGCGCCCACCTTCTACCCCACCGGGCCGCTCTTGGTTCCGGCCCCGTTCGTTCCCGATCCCATGGGGCTCCGGATCACGTTGCGGCTCAACGGCCAGCTCATGCAGGACGCCACCACTGGAGACATGATCTTCGGCATCGATCGGCTCATCGAGCACGTGTCCGCCATCACCCAACTCCAGCCTGGTGACCTGCTATTGACGGGATCCCCGGCCGGAAACGGTGTCCGATGGAGGCGCTTCCTACGCCCAGGAGACGTGATGGAGGGCGAGATCACAGGGCTCGGGGTCCAGCGCAACCGGTGCGTGGCCGAGTCCAGGCTGTCGGCCGATGGCCCGCGCGCTGGCAGGAGGGACGAACCCCGGCCAGCGCGCGCGGGCCCATGAGCCGGGCAACCGAGGTCACGGGAGGAAAGTGAATGAGCGCGATGACGAAGCCGTCGGTGACACGGGAGGAGCTTCTGCGGCGCGCCTCGGAACTCGTCCCGGTGCTCGCCGAACGGGCGCTAGAGACCGAGCGGCTGCGACGGATCCCTGACCAGACCATCGATGACCTGCGGCGACTGGGACTGCTCCGAATCGCGAACCCAGAGCGCTACGGTGGCTACGGGCTTGACTACGACACGGTCCTCGAGGTTGGCATGGAGCTCGGTCGCGGCGACGGAGCGGTGGCCTGGAACTACACCGTCTGGTCGAGTCACAACTGGCTCCTCGGTCTCTACCCCGAGCAAGCCCAGGAAGAGTACTTTGCCTCCCCTGACGTGCTTGCCTCCTCCGCCTTTAATCCAGCGCGAGGCAAGGTTGAGAGGGCAAGGGGAGGCTGGGTGCTCTCTGGCCGCTGGGACTTCTCAAGCGGGTGCGACGCCGGGCAATGGGCGGTCCTGGCCGGCTTTACCCAGGAGCAAGGACCAGGGCTCTTCCTCGTGCCGCGCAGCGACTACGAGATCCACGACACTTGGTTCGTATCCGGCCTGTGCGGAACCGGCAGCAAGGATATCGTGATGGAGCCTGCCTTCGTGCCCGAGCATCGTTTCCTGTCCTACGAGGCCATGGGCAAGGTCCAGACGCCGGGCAAGGACCTGCACAACCGTGCAACCTACCGGCTCCCGGTCTACTCCCTGCTCCCGTTCACCCTTGCCGTTCCCCTCCTAGGCATCGCCCAAGGTGCCATCGACCACTTCGAGAAGCGCGCCCGAGAGCGTGCGACCGCCTTCACTCAGACCCGGATGGCAACCTTGCTTCCCATCCAGGTCAGGCTTGCCGAGGCCACCGCCGAGGTCGACTGCGCCCGGCTCCTCATGCGCCACGACCTGCACGAGCTGCTCGAGCACGGGGCCCGGGGGGAGGAAATCCCCATGGTGGAACGCCTGCGTTACCGTCGCGACCACGCCTACATTGCGAAGCTGGCCGTCCAGGCGGTGAACCGTCTCTTCGAGGTCAGCGGTGGGGGCGCACTTTATCAGGACTCCCCTCTACAGCGGGCCCATCGCGACGTCAACGCCGGCGCCAAGCAGATTGCGCTGATCTGGGACACCTACGCCGAGCAATACGGGAGGGTCCGGCTTGGCCTTGAGCCCACCGATGTCATCATCTGAGACAACACTGGCCGCCCAGGCCTTCAAGGCCGCGCTCTCCCTCGATCCCCCGCTGGCGCTCGCCCACCTGGCGAGCAGCGCAGGCTGCCATGCGGTCCTCACCGCCGACGCCCCCCACGCCATCCACTTCCTGCGCACGGACCAGGTCGGCCTGGCGTTGCGCCTCGGTCGGAGCGGGCACGCCAGCCGTGTACTACGACCGGCACCCTTGGTCGGTGGCCAGCCCACCGACGGCGAACTGGACCTGGAGAGGTACAACCCATGGCTCATCGCTTGATCTCACAGCTTGCTCACGTGGAGATCCTGAGCCCGAAGCCAGCCGAAAGCGTCGCCTTCTTCCAGGAGCTCCTCGGCTTCCAGGAATCGGGGCGGCAAGGAAGGTCGACCTACCTGCGTTGCTGGGGTGAGAGCTTCCATCACAGCCTGGTCATCACCGAAGCCGCCCAGCCCGGCCTGGGCCACATCTCGTTCCGCACCGACGGCCCGCAGGAGCTGGAGGAGGCCGCCGCCGCGGTCGAGCGGACCGGCCTCGGCGATGGCTGGATCGACGGCGACCTCGGCCACGGCCGGGCCTTCCACTTCCACACCCCCGCTGGCCACCAGGTGGAGCTGTTCTGGGAGGTCGAACGCTATCAGGCGCCTCCGCACCTGAAGAGCGCCTTCCCCAATCGTCCCCAGCGTTATCCCGGCCGCAACGGAGCCTTGCGCCGTATCGATCACGTGACCGTGCAGGCGCGTGACGTGAAGGCAACCAGGAGCCTCTTCTGCGACGTGCTCAAGTTTCGCTTCATGGAGGGGTTCGTGCTGCCCGACGGCACTGAGGCCTTCGTGGCCATCACCTCCGGCGCCCACAACCACGACCTGGCGATCGCCGCCGAGCCTCCCGAGCATGACGTGGACGGCCGGCTCCACCACGTCGCCTTCTACCACGACACCCGGGAGGAGGTGCTGCGCACCGCCGACATCTTGGCCGAGCACGGCTACGCCCTCGACTATGGGCCCAGCCGGCACGGGATCGGTGAGGCATTCTTCAGCTATGTGATCGAGCCGGGCGGGAATCGAGTGGAGATCTACAGCGGCGGTTACCTCAACTACGAGCCCGACTGGAAACCGGTGCTCTGGGGCGTGGGAGAACGTTCCGTGAATGCCTGGTCGGACGATCAGGTGGGGCCACCCAGCTATCGCGGTTACGCCATGCCGCCGCTCCCCTCAGGAAACGAGTACGCCGCAGTCCTCACCCCCGGCCAGGCGCGGTGAGCCGAGGGCCTCGTCGCCGATAGGCTCCTGAGGAGCCAAGCGGCGGCCGGGCCTCGGGGTCAGGCCGCTCCCGCCCGGTGCCGGGCAAGGCCAGGGCGACGGTCTCCCATGCCTTGAACGTGTCCAGAACCCTGGGGACGAACGGCTCCCCTGGGTGCAGACGCCGCCGACAGGAACCCTGCTCGAACGCCTTCATGAGCTCGCCCAGGACCCAGGGATGAGCTTCGCGGGGGGAAGGCGGCGGACGAGGACGCGCACGATCGGGAAGATGCCCGCCTCCTCCCGGTGCGCGCGCTCAAGCCGCCGCGGCTTCCGAAGAGGTGGACGACGCCTTCTCGAAGAACCCCCAAGGCGGCCGAGCACTGGTGACCGCATCCAGGTCCCCAGCCATCAGCATCTCGTTCACGCTCCGGTTCGAGATCCTGGTCAAGACCACCCCATCCAGCAGCCGAAGCTCGACCTCCTTGGACCCGGCCCGGTCGGCTCACCTCCGCCTGGTACCAGCTCACCCCTCAAAGCGGAGGCCGTAGCGGCCCGCAGGAGCCCTGCGGATACCAACTCCTGCCGTCCATGCCCATTCCGGCCCTCCGACCCGCCGTCCAGCGAGCATCCGGGGGCGTGACGGAGCCCGTACGTACAGAGCGGGGTGGCGGAACGCTCGGGAGGGGCCGGGATGGCGAGGAGCGCAGCACACTTCGCCAGGGAGAGCTCGGAGCATCCCATTCCTGGTGACGCAACGCGCGATGGAAGATCTCCGCAACCTGCAGGTTCAGCACCGCGAGATCGATCTCCTCTGGCCGCGTGCGGCCGTTGGCCAGGCCACGGAGGTGGTCGTAGTCCCCATGGCCAGTGTCAGAGGGGTCGTCTTCACCGGGCGCGACCCTCCCACTCCGGACCGAAGGTCCGATCATTGGGGCAGCACAAAGCGGGACAGGCTGCCGGATCTTGGCGGAGAGCGGCAAGATCGTGGTGAGGTGATGGCTAGGATCGATGCGCTCACGAAGCTGACTGGGCAGGCGGTGTACGCCGCCGACGTGGAGCTGCCCGGCCTCTGCCATGCCGCCGTGGCTCGATGCCCCTTCCCCCACGCCCGTGTGGTCGCCGTCGACCCGAGACCTGCCCTCGAGGTACCAGGCGTGATCGGGGTGTTCACCGCCACGGACCTGAACGGAGGCCACTATGGACGTCGGGTGCGCGACATCCCCCTTCTGGCCGGGCCTGAGGCACGGTTCGCAGGCGAGCGCGTGGTCGCGGTGGTGGCTCAGTCGCGTGTCGCCGCCGAGCGGGCTGCGGCCAGGGTGCGGATCGACTACGAGGAGCTGCCGGCGACGCTGGATGCCGAGGAGGCATTGGAGCCTACGGCGCCGGCCGTCCATGAGGCCCCCTGGAGCTACCCCGGTGCGGTGGTGTCGCCAGACGACCCACCCAACCTCCAATCTCGGGTCCGCCACGGCGCCGTGGAGGAGGCGGAGCAGGCGTTGGCCCGGTCGGCCTACGTCGTCGACCGAACCTATCGCCTGGCCACCGGGCACCAGGGATACCTTGAACCGCAGGCCTGCGTGGCCAGGGTGGACCCCGACGGACACGTCCACGTGTGGATGGCCAACAAGTCCCCGTACCGCCTGCGCCACCAGCTGGCCGAGTGCCTGGGCTTGGACCCTGGTCTCATCGACGTTCACCCGGTGGCGATCGGCGGCGACTTCGGGGGCAAGGGCTCCCCGATGGACGCCCCCTTGTGCGTGGAGCTGGCCCGCCGCACCGGTCGGCCGGTGAAGCTGGTCGAGCGGTATCACGAGGACCTCACCTCGACCAATCCACGTCACTCGGGTCGCGTGCGCGTCCGTATCGGCTGTGACGAAGCGGGTCGGCTCACCGGTTTTCAAGTCGACGCTCTCTTCGACGGCGGCGCCTACGCCGGCTTCAAACCCCTTCCCACCGTGACCCTCCACGGGTTGGAGGAGATAGGCAGCTCTTATCGAGTGGCCGCGGCTGCGGTGGAGGTGCGCGTCTGCTACACCCACACCGTCCCCCGTGGCCATATGCGCGCCCCAGGCGCGCCCGAGGCCGTCTTCGCTTTCGAGTCAGCCCTGGACGAACTGGCTCAGGAGGCAGGCCTGGACCCGGTCGAGATCCGGCGGCGTAACCTGCTCGCCGACGGTGAGGCCAACCCTTGGGGCGTCAGATGGGTCGAGGCCCGTGGCCAGGCCACCCTCGAGGCGGCGCTCGACGCCTACCGCTCGCTGCCGGCGCCTCCAGGCTGGAGGCATGGGCGCGGAATCGCGGTCTATGATCGGCCGACGCGACCGGGCCGGGCCAGCCTCCGCCTGGTCCCGACCGGAGATCGCCTGATCGCGGAGACCGGCTTGCCTGAGCAGGGCGGGGGTGCGCACACGGTGCTGAGGCAGGGGCTGGCCCAGGCGCTGGGGATCGAGGCCGACCGGGTCGAGGTGCGGCAGGTGTCCACCGCCGAGCTGCCGCCCGACGACGGCGTGGGCGGCAGTCGGGTGACGGCCACCCTCAGCGTCGCCGTGGCCCAGGCAGCCGAGGCCTTTCGAGCTGTCGGGGGGAGCGAGCCGGTGACCGTGACCCTGGACCCGGCTACGGTGCCGCCGGTCACCTCGTACTGCGTCCAGGTTGCCCAGGTTGCGGTCGACCCCGAGAGCGGGCAGGTCCGGGTGCTGGAGCTGCTGACCGCCGCAGACGTCGCCGAGGTCGTCAACCGGGACGCCCACCAGCTCCAGATCGAGGGCGGGGCAGTCATGGGCTACGGGCTGGCCTGCCTGGAGGACCTGGCTCTCGCAAATGGCCACGTCTGGGCAGCCAACCTGGGCGAGTTCCGCATCCCCTCCCCGATCGACGTACCCATGCTTCGGACCGTCCTCGTCCCAGGTGGCCGGGGCATCGGGGCCTTGGGCGTGAAAGCCGTAGGGGAGCTGGCCAATGTCCCCACCGCCGCCGCGATTGCCAATGCCGTCGCCGATGCGGTCGGGGTCCGTGTGCGCGACCTGCCCATCACCGCCGAACGGGTCTATCAAGAGCTCGTCGGACGTCGGCGTCAGGTCGGAGAGGGGAGGAGCCAGAGCGAAGAGAGATGAAGCTACGCTTCCAGCTCAATGGCGAGCCGATCGAGGCCGAGGTGCCGGGCGACGCCCTGCTCCTGGACCTGGTGCGCGATCTCGGCCTCAAGGGGACCAAGGAGGGCTGCGGGGTAGGGGTGTGCGGCGTCTGCACCCTCCTGGTCGACGACCGCCCGGTCAGCTCCTGCATCCTCCCCGCCGGCTGCGTAGAGGGACGGCAGGTATGGACGGTGGAGGGCGTGAGCCGTCGCCATCCGGAGATCGTGGAGTCCTTCCTGCGGCACGAGGGGCTGCAATGCGGCGCCTGCACGCCGGGGCAGGTGGTGATGACAGCGGCGCTGAAACTGCGAGGAGGAAGGCCGGATGAGGCCACGGTGCGTGAGCACCTGGCCGGGAACCTCTGCCGGTGCACCGGCTACCGTGCCATCGTGGAGTCGGTGAGGGCAGCGCTGGGTGACTGAGTTCTTGGCCCCAGCGACCATTGAGGAGGCGCTGGATGCGCTGCGTGAGGACGGCGCACTGGCCCTGGGAGGTGGCACCCAGGTGGGCATCCTCATCCGCCACGGCCTGGTCGAGGCCGATCGACTGGTCTGGCTGGGCAGGGTCGAGGGGCTGCGAGGCATCACCGCGGTCGACGACGCGCTCGAGATCGGAGCCGGCGTCACCCTGGCCGAGATCGCGGACTCGGCGCTGGTTCGCGACCGGCACCCAGCGCTCGCCGCAGCTGCGGCTCGGGTGGGGAACCCCCGGGTACGATCGGTGGCCACCCTAGGTGGCCACCTCGCTCACGCCGACCCCCGTCAGGACCTCCCACCGGTGCTGCTCGCGCTCGACGCGGTGGCGACGGCTCGGGGCCTCCGGGGTGAGCGTCAGGTCCCCCTGGCCGACCTCTTCCTAGGGCCCTTCGACACCTCGCTCGCCGAGGGCGAGCTGCTGACCCGGGTGCGGATCCCGGCCGCGCCCCCGGCGCGGCGCTCCGGGTACGTGCGCTTCACGCCGGGCAGCGAGACCGACTACCCGACGGTGAGCGTGGCCGCCTGCCTGGAGTTGGAGGACGGGGTGGTCCGGCGGCTGGTCCTCGGGCTCGGAGGCGTGGCCGGCCGGCCGCTTCGGGTGGAGCCCCCCGAGCTAGTAGGGAGGCCAGCCGGCCCCGAGCTGTTCGCCGCCGCCGCGAACGCCGCCGTTCGGGCCTCGGACCCGACCTCGGACCAGCGGGGATCGGCCGGCTACAAGCAGGCCATGGTCGGGCTGTGGACGAGACGGGCCCTGGCCAGCCTGGCCAGCACCGACAACGGGTAGGCCCCAGGCCGTCGGCCTCCCGTCACCGAGCGGCGGAGGGCAATAGTAGGACAGTCCTACAAACGGCCCATGCGGTCGGGGGAGGGGAGAGATCGGAACACATCGCGGACCGGTCCGCTTTGGAGCCGAGCCGGCGCTCGTGACCGGGGCGCTGACCACGACGTGAGCGTCATCGCCCTCTGGCCCTCGGGCGCGTGGTCGGCGTCTTCGCCCACTTCGAGCAGCCCCTGCGCCAGGCCCTCTGCTCCGACGCCATGCGGGGCGTGCCCGCCCGTGCCGCCTTCGGCGTCCCGCCATCTCCCAGTCATCGGCGCCTTCTGGACCACCATCCTCGGCTGCGCCGCCACCCATGCCAGCTTCCGGGCGGCGTCTTCGTCTGGCCGCCGGGGCGGTGATCGCGCTCGTTGCCCATGGCGATCCCCCGGCGCCGGCCACCCGGCGAGCCCGGCGTCGCCGCATCCGGTCGGGCGCCGGTCGGTCGATCCCTATCCCCAGGTAGGCCACCTTTGGGTCACGACCTCGATCCCGGGCGATCAGGACCTGATGCTCCCAGTCGTTGTGGTGGAAGCGACTGTCGAGCATCTGGCCCCGTCGGGGCTGGACGTCGACCATCAGCAGCCCGTTGTCCCGGTGGGCGAGGGCCACCGGCACCTCCCTGGCCAGGGACCGGACCAGCTTCGCCCAGCCCGCGCTCACCGCGCGAACCTCTCCTGGTCCTCCTCCGTGGCCAGCCATGCAGGCGCCGATCAGCAGCGGGTCCATCCACCTGACCGGATGGCCAGACCGCGACCCCTCGCTGCTGGGGTGGTGGCGGTGCTGACCGCGCTGGACCGCCGTCGGCGCACGGGCCGCGGCTGCCACATCGACCCCTCCTAGTACGAGACCGGCCTCCAGTTCATGGCCCCGGCCATCCTCGACTACTTCGCCACCGGCCGAGTGCCGGGGTGGGCGGGCAACCGCGACCGCTCGGCGGCGCCCCACGGCATCTTCCCCTGCCAGGGCGAGGGGCGCCGGGTGGCGCTCCCAGTCAACGACGACGCCGAGTGGGATCGGCGGGGCCGGGCCCTGGACGGCCCGGAGTGGGCCCAGGACGCCGACCTGGCCACCGCCGTGCCCGGGAGGACGAGATCGAGCAGCGGCTGGGCGGGTGGACCTCCCGCCGGGGCCGAGGGAAGGCGGTCCGGCGACCGCAGACGGTGGGGATCCACGTGGCCCCGGTCAACGACATGGCCGACCTAGACGCCGAGCCGCAGTGGCCCTGTGCGGCGCTCGGTAGCCGTCCACCCCCGGTGATCGGCACGTACCAGGCCGTTGGCCCCCCACTCCTCCCAAGACGCCGGCCGAGATCACGACCGGATCCCCTGCCGGGGCAGCACAATCGAGAGGTCTTCTGCGGCCTGCTCGGGCTGGGCGAGAAGGAGTACATGGAGTACATGAGGAAGGAGCGTGAGGGTGCCCTCGAATGAGCCCCCGGACGCGGCCGGGGGGGAGCTCCCCGAGCGATCGGTCGCAGCCGAGTTCGGAGAGGACCCGGTGGCCCAACGCAAGGGCGAGCACCTGGCCATCGCCACCCGGGAGGACGTGGAGTCGCACGCCAGCGCCGGCTGGCCGGATGTGCACCTGCTCCATGAGGCCCTGCCCAGGGTCGACCTGGACGAGATCGACCTCTCGGTCGAGTTCCTGGGCCACCAGCTCCAGGCACCGCTGATCATCCCCGCCATGACCGGCGGTCACCCGGCCGCGCGCGAGATCAACGCCAGGCTGGGCCGGGCCGCGCGCCGCTATGGCCTGGCCATGGGGGTGGGGAGCCAGCGGGCGGCGCTGCGCAACCCGGAACTGGCCGACACCTACCGGGTCGCCCGCGAGGTCGCCCCCGGGACCTTGCTGGTCGCCAACCTGGGCGTGGCCCAGCTCGTCTCCCAGGCGAGCGGCGAGCCCCTCCGCCCGGAGCAGGTCTGGGAGGCAGTGGCCATGATCGGCGCCGATGCCCTGGCCATCCACCTGAACTTCCTTGAGGAGGTGGTGCAGACCGAGGGCGACCGCCGGGTGCGGGGCCTTCGCGAGGCGCTGGCCGGCGTGGTGGCGGGCGCCCCGGTCCCGGTCATCGCCAAGGAGACCGGGGCTGGCCTCTCCCGGCAGACGGCGATCGAGCTGGCGAGGCTGGGCTTCCAGGCCCTGGACGTGGGTGGCCTGGGAGGGACCAGCTTCGCCGCGGTCGAAGCCCTCCGCGCCCGGGCGCGGGGCGACCGGCGAGGCGACCGGCTGGGACGGGTGTACCGTGACTGGGGCATCCCCACCGCCGTCTCGGTGGTGGCCGCGGTCGAGACCGGCCTCCCGGTGATCGCCACCGGGGGGGTGCGCAGCGGGTTGGACGCTGCCCGAGCGCTGGCGCTGGGAGCCAGGATGGTCGGCGTGGCGCGACCGCTCTTGGCCGCGGCCCTGGAGGGAGAGGAGGTGCTGGGCACCTGGATCGAGTGCTTCCTGGAGGAGCTACGGGTGGCCGTTTTCCTCACCGGCGGGAGCCGAGCCGCCGACCTGCAGACGACGCCAAAGGTGATCACCGGGGAGACCCGGCGCTGGCTGGACGACCTCGGGTACTCGGACTGAGGCCGGCCGGGGTCCGAGGAGACGATCGGGGTCGGTCACCACGTGCGGAGGTCGACCTTCCGCCGCGCCATGACGGAGAGGACGTCCCGTCCCGGGCAAGCGCTCAGGACCCGGGGCTCCCATCGGGTGACGGGGTCTGGCCCACGTTCGCCCTGGCCTGCTGTGGTCCATCCCAAAGAGGAGGGTCCGGCCGTCGGGCCTCGTCGATCCCAGCGACACGGGCAAGTGGGCGCCGACCCCGCGCGGTCCCATCAGGGTGACCAGGCAGGACGTGCTCAGCAGCCGAGCAAGGCCCTGGAAGTCCCGCCGTCGGCCGACGAAGCCGCTCCGTTCGACAGGCAGGTTGATGCACGACCCCTCCCGGACCAAGGGCTGGCTGGAACGTAGGGGAGAGGGACACCCCATCAAGCCCGTCGGCCCTGCCCGCCCCCCCGACGCGCCTCAAGGCAAGGCAGCCCAACGCTCCTGGACGCCTGCTGAACGGTGGGAGAGGCGGCAGCCCGACCCTCAGCTGCCCGGGCTGCCGCGCAGCGCCGCCAACGTCTCAGCCCAGGTCGCGAGCGTACGCTCCGGCTCCGTGAGGCGAAAGGTGACCCCGCTCGTCAGCTCCGCGTAGGGGACGACATCCTCCAAGGCCTTCTCGACTCTCAGCTCGAACGAGGCCAGGCAGCGCCGGGGCAGCACCAGGTCGGCACGTCGCCGGGCGCTGCAGAGGAAATACCAGCCGGCCCCCCCTTCGACCACGGCCAGGGTCGCCCGACCCGACCTGGTCAGGTTGGCGGTGGTGGAACTCTCCGGCCAGAGCGCAAGGCGCAGGGTCCGCGCGCCGGTGGCCAGGACCTCGCCGACGCTCAGCATGGCCACTCTCGGCCATCCCTCAGGATCCACCGTCAGCAACAGCACCGTGAGGTCGATCCCGCTGGACAGGTCATCTCCGTCCAGGCGGCGCCGGACGGCCTCGGGTAACGCATCCCCGGCGGACCGGCTCACCTTCCCCTCCTCCTCATCATGGTTGCCATTGTGGTATGTAGCGGCCCATGCCTCCACGCCGTTTGGTGATCGGGATGAGCGGCTCCAGCGGCCCGCACTATGGGGTGCGGCTGCTGGAGGTCCTGCGGCCGCTCGACGTTGAGGTCCACCTGGTGATGAGCGCTGCCGCCCGCAAGACCATCGAATACGAGATGAGGCGCGACCCGGACGAGGTAGCCGCGCTCGCGGACGTCGTACACGACGAGCACGACGTCGGGGCAGCGCCGGCCAGCGGCACGTTCGTGACCGACGGCATGGTGGTCGCTCCCTGCTCCATCCGTACGCTCTCCGCGATCGCCAACAGTGCCAACGACAACCTCATCGTCCGGGTCGCCGACGTGTGCCTCAAGGAGGGCCGCAAGCTGGTGCTGGTGGTCCGAGAGACGCCCCTCCACCTGGGGCACCTGCGCCTGATGGTGCAGGCGGCCGAGGCAGGGGCGGTGCTGCTGCCTCCGGTGCCAGCGTTCTACCACCTGCCATCCACTCTCCAGGACTTGATCGACCATACCGTGACCAAGGTGCTAGATCAGTTCGGCCTCCACCTGGATCTCATCACGCGCTGGGAGGGCCTGACGCCGTCTTGAGAAGGCGGCGTCAGGACACCCCGCCTGCGTGGGGACAGCGATCGCGCCGTCAGACCTCGGCCGCCTCCCTGGCCCGGCGGGAGCGCCTGCGGCCGCTCGCTTCCTCGGGCAGGGAGTCACGAATTCGCTCCGCCCATTCGTTGAAGAAACGGCGGCGCTGTGCGCTCTCCGCGAAGTAGTAACGGAAGACGGGCACCGTGCCGATCCAGGCGCGGCGGGCGTTCCCCACCGCCTCTCCGTTCACCAGCGCCACAGTTCGGTCGAGCTGCTGCCTGCTGATCCGAGTCGCCGAGGGCGGCATCGCCCTTCTCGTGCCGACGATGGACCGCACCAGATCGTCGACCCTCTCATCGCCAAGGTGGCGGCGCAGGTCCTCGATCCTCAGTGTCTTGGGTGTTCTTGGCATTCGACACCTCCAGTCCCTCGGTTTGAAGGTAGTTGCGTTTGAACGTAGTTTCGCTCATCTGAGCACTCGTTGCATGACACCCCGGTCCCAGAACGGCGAGACGGGGAGGGCGCTCCCTCAACCACAGGCCGCACTGACGATCGCGGCGAAGGTGCGGGCAGACGCATCGACCCATCTGCCGCAGGTTGGCAGCGGGCTGCACGGGATGCGAGAGGTGCCACCGGTCTGGCCAAACCAGAGGCTCCCAAGCCCCCGGCGACGACATACCACCCTCAGGGGAGCAGTCGCAGGGGAGATCCCGGGGGATGGCGAACCTACCCACTCAAACCGCGGGCGCACAGAGTACGGCCCGGGGGCCGACCGTCAACCCCAGGGAGCCGCGGCCCAGCGCCGCCCCGGCGAGAGGGACAGGGTGAGGGGGCGCAAGCCCCGCTTCAGCGAGCCAGACGCCCGAGCAAGGCGGAGGAGGCGGCCACGCCAGCGACCAGCGCGGTCACCAACACGAGCGCGTCCAGGAGCAGGTTGGTCGGCGTCCCCACCAGGATGCCACGGAGGGCCTCGACCTCGTAGCTCAGGGGGTTGACAATGCTGAACGCCCGCAGCCAACCGGGCATGACATCAACCGGATAGAGCGCGTTGGAGGCAAAGAAGAGCGGCATCGTGAGCGCCTGTCCAATTCCCATCAAGCGCTCGCGGCTCAGCACCACACCAGCGATGGTCATGGACAGTGTAGAGAAGAAGGCCGAGCCAACCATGACCACCAGCACCGCCGCTGCTAGGTGTAGCGGGTTCCAGTCGATCGACACTCGGAGTATGGCGCTGAGCGCGAACACGATCATCGACTGGATGGCAGCTCGCAACCCGGCCGCGAACGCCTTACCCGAAACCAGCGCCACCCGTGGCGTCGGCGTGGCCAGGAGCTTGGCGAGCACACCGGCGTCGCGCTCCCAGATGATCTGGATCCCGTAGAAGATGGCGATGAAGAGGCCGGACTGGGCAATGATGCCAGGAGCTATGTAGTCGAGGTAGGGGACCCCACCCGTAGGGATGGCGCGGAGGCGGGTGAAGGTCTCCCCGAAGATCACGAGCCAGAGCACCGGCTGGATGGCGCGCGTGTACAACTCGGTCCGGTCGTGACGGATCCGGTAGAGCTCAACCACCCAGAAGGTCCAGATTCGGCTGGGCAACACCCGCCACCAGCCCGGTCGAAGCTCAGCCGAGGCGGCGTGCAGTTCGGCGTGTGCTGCGGACATCGCGAAAGCTCCCGCTCTCTTCGAGCTGACTTCCGGTGTAGTGACGGAAGACATCGTCGAGGGTCGCTGCCTGGCCCAGCGACTCCTTCAGCCTGGCCGGGGTGTCGAGCGCCACGATCCGGCCCCGGTGCATCAACGCCACGCGGTCGCACAGACGGTCTGCCTCGTCCATGTAATGCGTGGTCAAGAGCACCGTCATCCCGGTCCGAGCCCGCAGCTCCTGCACGCGCTGCCAGACGCCGGCCCTGGCGACCGGATCCAGGCCGATGGTCGGCTCGTCCAGCACCAGGAGCCGCGGCCGGTTGACCAACGCCTGGGCTAGCTCCAACCGTCGTACCATGCCGCCGGAGTATGTGACCACGGGGCGGCGCGCGGCCTCCTCCAACCCCATCAGGGCCAGCGCCTCTTGGATCCGCGCCCGGAGCTGGGAGCGGGGCACGTCGAACAGCTTGGCGAACAGCCAGACGTTCTCGTAGCCGCTGAGCCCTTGATCGGCCGAGAGCTGCTGGGGAACGTACCCGATGGCTCGTCGGACGGCCATCGCCTGCCGCACGACGTCCAGCCCAAAGACGCGGATGGTACCGGAGTCAGGCCGGAGCAACGTGACCAGCACCCGGATGGTCGTGGTCTTGCCGGCACCGTTGGGTCCCAGCAACCCAAACACCTCGCCCCGACGGACCGTGAACTCCACCCCGTCGAGTGCCTGCACCGACCCGAACCGCTGGCTCAACCCTTGGCACTCGACCGCCAGCTCCGGGGCCAACTCCTCGAGCCCGGGCGCGACGACCTCGCTCACCGCGATCGCCCCGCTCCCGACGCGCCCGGTTCCGAGATCAGGGGCGAAGGGAGACCACTATCCGACCCGAGGGCCTGCGCCAATCGCCCCAAGGCCGGCAAGGCATCCTGGATTCGGCGCCGGTCCTCATCGCTCAAGGAGGCCAAGGTCACGGCCACCAGCGCCTGGCGGGCATCATGCCAGCGCGCGATACGCTCCTCGGCGGCGGGAGCCAGGCGGAGCCGGGTGACCCGTCCATCCTCCTCGTCACCGCTCCGCTCGAGCAGGCCAGCAGCCTCAAGCTGGCGGACCAGCGTACTGATCGTGTTGGGCGCCACCCCGAGGGCATCGGCCGCTTCCTGAACTCGGAGCCCTGGCCGGGAACGGAGTAACCGAAGCACCTCAAGCTGGGCCTCCGGCAGCGGGGAGGCTCCCCACTCGGCCCGCAGCCGGTGCCGGATCAAGCGGCGGATCCGATGCACGACCTCCGCCAGGTCCCGCGCGACGTTGGCTATCGAGGCAGGGATTTCGTTCTGCAACAGAACCATTATCCCTCTCCGGCGCTTCTCAAAACCAGCGCGCATCGTTCCCCAACGGTCGGGTAGTCTGCCGTCGTGGAGAGCCGACGACCGGCCCCGATCGGCTCTGGTGGCTGGCGAACGGCAAAGCATCATGAGGGCTAGGTACCTGGACGCCGCTGGCTCAGCTCCGACGAATGCGCGGCCACGCGTAGCTGACGCGGAACAGGACCTCGCCTGCGGTGCCACCAGCAGCCCGGCGCCCCAAGGCAATGTAGGCCAGGGAGATCATCCCTGCCGCCAAGGCCACTCCCGTCGCAACCGGGAGGTGAAGCCATCGTCCCCACCTGACCACGACCTCAATGGTGGGGATCGCCACCAGGAGCAAGTCCAGGCCGGTCGCCAGCGGGAGTCGCACCCACCAGCACCCCGTCGCGGCCAGCCTCCAGTCCCGCGCTGGAGGTACCCAGCGCAGAGCCAGGTAAAGGGCGCTCAGGACGACGAGCCCCACGATCGCCTGCGAGATCTCGGCCTCGGCCGCATTCAGAGCCCGCTGGACCGGCAGGCCGATGAGGGCGCCGAGGGCCATCACCGACCCGGCCCAGATCACCACCGAGGGGGCCAAGACCGGCACGAACACCTGTGGCGGTATGCCCGCCGCTCCCGCAACCAGGTTGGTGTAGACACGAGTGCCGGGGACCAGACGGCCGACAAAGACGCCGACCGCCCCATGCCGGCGCAGACGGCCCATCACGCGCTCCAGCGCGGCCTCGACGCCGAAGCGCCCTGCCAGGCTCATGATCTCACGGCCCCCGACGGCCCTGGCCCAGGCGTATCCCACCACCGCCCCGGCGAAGTCGGAGAGGGCCACCAGGGGGGCCAACACCCACGGCCGATCGCTCCCAGAGGCGATGAGGAGCCCCGCCGTGACCAACAGCGCGTCGGCAGGGAACATCGGCAAGGGGATCCCCATCTCTTCGATGAAGAGGAGACCGCAGATCGCCAGCGGCGCAGCCAGGTGCAGAGGACCGGCCAAGGTGGGCACCATGGATCCGATCAGCGGCGTGGCAGCAGCGGCACGCAGGCCAAGGAGGACTGACCCAGGTCGTGGCACATGCTCGCACGGTATCACCGGGACATGGGAGTTCCCTGAGAGGACCCGCCTGTGACCATCGGTCAGGGCAACGCGCCCCTAGCCGTACCGTCACCGCAGGAAGCCGCCCGATCCCCTGAGAGGGAGGCCTACCGCCCCATCGGCCTGTGACCCCATGACGCCGCCGGGCCCGCCCGAACGGCCACCTCCGGAACCCCAGCCAGACCTCCTCGCCCTAGGGATGCCAGGAGCTTCGCCCCCAGGTACGCCTCCGGCACCGGAGGCAAGCCCCCCCAGGGGACGGGGGCTCCGCATTGCCTACGTGACCGAGACCTGGCTCCCCACCGTCAACGGCGTGGTGACCAGACTGCGCTCGACCGCCCTTGAGCTCAGCCGTCGGAACCATCAGCTGCTGGTGATCGCGCCAGCACGATGTGACCAGCCCATGGCGGGCATCCAGGTGACCGGCATTCCCAGCTTCGGGCTCCCGTTCATCTACGCCGGCCAACCCTGGGGGCTACCGCTGCCACGGGTGTGGAGAGTCCTCGACGAGTTCGCGCCTGACGTGGTCCACGCGGTGAACCCCGTCCTCCTAGGCTGGGCCGGCATCTCCTACGCGCGACGGCGGAAGGTGCCGCTGGTTTGCTCCTACCACACCCACGTGGCCCGCTATGCACGTTTCTACCACCTTGGCATGATCGAGCGATTGGCCTGGTCGGTGATCTGCAAAGCCCATCAGCTGGCCGACCTGAACCTGGTGACCTCCAGCGCGTCCGCCGCCGAGCTGAGCGCCAGGGGCATCTGCCGGATCCGGATCTGGCGGCGCGGGGTGGATCTGCGCCGGTTCCGACCTCGCGCCCCCAGCCCCAGAATGCGGAGCCGGCTCACCTCTGGCCACCCAGAGCGTCGCCTGGTCCTCTACGTCGGCCGCCTGGCTCCGGAGAAGAGCCTCGAGCGGCTTCGCCCCTTGACCGCCATCCCCGATCTCCACCTTGCCCTGGTAGGCGATGGCCCGGCACGATCCCGACTCGCCACCGTGCTGACGGGGAACCGTGTCACCTTCACCGGCGAGCTGCACGGCGAGGAGCTGGCCGCGGCATACGCCAGCGCGGATGTCTTCGTCTTCCCATCGACCACGGACACCCTGGGCCTCGCCCTCCTGGAAGCCTTGGCCTCAGGCCTCCCCGTGGTAGCAGCACGGACCCCGGCATCGATGGAACTCCTGGAGGGAATGGCCGCTGGCGCGCTGGTGAGCCCCGATGACGACCGAGAGCTCGTAGCCGCCGTCGATCGTCTGCTCAGCAACGGCTCGGATCGCCCAGCCATCGCCCAGGCTGCCCGCCAGGTGGCGACGGACTGGTCCGAGGTGACCGAGGAGCTGCTACGCCATTACGCCGATGCCGTGCACGGCTCCCGAGCCCACCCCGGACCCGTCCCCTAACAAGAGCTCCTGCCCGACCCCGCCCCTTCCCGGACGGGAGCGGGGCCTACACCAGGTGAGCGATTCGCGGTTGGGAAAGCCTGCCCCTTCCCCTCAGCGCTCGTCCTGGGGCGGCGGGTAGATGAAGCCGACCACCGGCACCTGACCGGGATGGATCGTGCGCTGATCGACGACGTCCCAGGCCTGATAGTTCATCTCCGAGACCGTCCAGGAGCCGTCGGGGTTGACCGCCA
>DATGLL010000038.1:0-6712 GCA_035294145.1 Candidatus Dormiibacterota bacterium
TGGCGGTCAACCCCGACGGCTCCTGGACGGTCTCGGAGATGAACTATCAGGCCTGGGACGTCGTCGATCAGCGCACGATCCATCCCGGTCAGGTGCCGGTGGTCGGCTTCATCTACCCGCCGCCCCAGGACGAGCGCTGAGCAGCAGCGACAGCCAGCACCTCGCCCTCGGATCGGCGTTCGCCCCCGGGACCAGGCAAGGGAGGGAAAATATTGCCGCAAGGATCCTTCCCTCCCGAAGCTAAGCCGAGATGGCGGAACAGGCAGACGCGGTGGTCTCAAAAACCACTACCCGCAAGGGTGTGGGGGTTCGACTCCCCCTCTCGGCACCAAGCCCAACACATCCCGGACCCAGCCACTCACCCCCTCGGTGGGTTCCCCACTCCCCGACCCGGCCCATCGCACGTGTCGCGTCCATGTCGCCAGGAATCCGCGGCAGAGGCTCGTGAGGGGTCATGCCGCGACCTGGGTAGGGGGGACCATACCGGCATCTCGCGCAGGCCCGCGACACGGCGCTCGAGGTCCTGGCAGGGATCCAGGATCACCCTCCGGCAGCGCCAGCGCCTAAGGTGGTCGTTGGCCAGGATCCGCCGGACCGTGCACCGCCCGATCTGGACCATCCCCGAGGCTGGCGGCAAGGCGGCGGTCCGCAGCCGCTCGTGATCACCAACGCCCGCCCCAGCCGAGCAGGCAGAAGGGGCGGCCGAGGTGTTCGGCGTCCTCCAGGGCAAGCCCCGCCTCGGCCCACCGCCGCCAGCGGTGGCCTTCGGGGCTCGGATGCCGGGCTGGCCATGAGGGAGATGACAAGACGGGCCCGGAGGGCCTGCCCGATGCCGACGGCGGAGAGGTGGGGTTGGTGGTGTGGACGGTGGGCCCGTACCAGGAGTGCCAAGCACCGGGGCCAGGCGGTGTCGTCGGTGATGGCGCGCCTCTGTCGGGGGGATGGTCATGTCGTCTCCCAACGGATGCCCCACCCTCGTTGCCACCAACGTTCTCGACGTCCAGGCGCCCTCGCCCCGGTCCTGCGTCCCTCAATCTCAGCCGGCAGGCTCCCGGCCCCTCGCATGACCCCCTCACGAAGCTCCTGCCGCGGATCCCCTGGGAGTCGTGTCTCGTCTCCTGCCGTGCCCGTACCCGGCCGTCACCAGTCTCATAACCCTTGGCTCGTGCAGCATCAGCGTTGCCCTCTGCGTCGCAGGATGCAGGGCACCACCGTCGCGCCTCTGACCCGTCGCGCCCGGCGGAGAAGGGAAGCAGCACGACCAGAAGGGCAGCCTCCCGCGTTATTGACAGGGTGAGGAATGAGATGCCATCGAGCGATCCTGTCATCAAGGCTCAAGGCCTGAGCAAGCGTTACGGCGCTATCCAGGCGCTGGGGGGCCTCGACCTCCATGTCCATCGCGGGGAGGTATACGGGCTCCTGGGCCCGAACGGCGCCGGGAAGACCACCACCCTCCGCATTCTGGCCGGCCTGGTCAGGCCCACCGCCGGATCGGCGCTCGTGGCCGGTCATCCACCAGGAAGCCCTGAGAGCCTGGCTCGCACCGGCTGGCTGATCGAGACGCCAAACTTTTACCCTTACCTATCGGGCTACGACAACCTGCTGCTCATGGCCCGCTCCTGCGGGTTGGACCGACGACGAATCGGCCCGGCCCTGGACACGGTCGAACTCACCTCCCGGGCCCAGGACCGCTACAGGACCTACTCCCTAGGCATGAGGCAACGTCTCGCGGTGGCGGCGGCCCTCATGAAAGAGCCGGAGCTGTTCGTCCTGGACGAGCCCACCAACGGCCTCGATCCCCAGGGCATGGCCGACATGCGAGAGCTCATCAGGCGCCTAGCGGTGGATCAGCGCACGGTGCTCCTCGCCAGCCATCTCCTAGGAGAGGTGGAGCAGGTCTGCACCCGGGTGGGTGTCATCCAGCGCGGCCGTCTGATCGCGGAGGGCTCCGTCGACGAACTCCGGGGGGGAGGCCACAAGTTGTGGATCCGGGCCCACCCTGTGGACCGCGCCGGGCAGTTGCTGGAACGGATGCTCGGGGCTGACGCCGTCACCCATGCCGATGGACGCTTCCTCTTACGCGTCGGCAGCGATCGAGCAGCCGAGATCAACCGGGAGCTGGTACGCGCCGACGTCGCGGTGTCAGAGCTCCGGACCGTCGAACGCTCGCTTGAGGATGCCTTCTTGGAACTCACGGGAGGAGAGGGAGGCCTGTGAGCATGCACGATCTGCTCAACGCGATCCAGGCTGAGTGGCTGAAGACCCGCAAGCGTCCGGCTGTCTGGGTCCTGGTCGGCATCTTGGTCGGCGTGGAGGTGATGATTGGCTACGCCCTGCCCTGGGCTGTGCTCTCGCACCCGCCACCTGGTGCCCGTTTCGGCCCTGGGGTCTCTCCGGCACAACTCAAGCAGGCCCTCTATCCATCCCACTTCGCCGGCGACGCGCTGACCGGGGGCGGCCTGGCTGGCCCCATCGCCTTGATCCTTGGCGTGCTGATGGTGGGGAGCGAGTACGGGTGGGGAACCCTCAAGACCGCCCTGACCCAGCGGCCAGGTCGCCTTCACAACCTGGCCGCCAAGGTTGTGGTGCTCTACGTCACGCTTGGGATCTACGTCGTGGCGGTCTTCATGGCCGCCGCTGGTAGCAGCACCGTGTTGGCCCTGGTCGACGGCATCACCATCCATTGGCCGGGAGCGTCTGAGGTGGCACGGGCAGCGCTGACCGCGGTCTTCATCGACGGATGGTGGGGGCTGTTCGGCATGGCCATGGCCTACGTATTCCGCCAGTCGGCGCTCGCCCTCGGCTTGGGGCTCGCGTACTCCTTCATCATCGAGGGCCTGGTGTTCAACGTGCTCGGCGCGCTCGGGAGCACGGTGGTGCGAAACGTAGAGCGCTTTTTCCCGGGCCAAAATGCCCAAGCGCTGGCCGCCTCCTTCGCCAGCGGCCCTGGCGCCACCCCGGCGACCATCAATGCGACCGAGGCGACGCTGGTCCTCTGCCTCTACTGTGTTGCCGCGGTAACGATCAGCGCCTTGCTCTTCCGGCTGCGGGATGTGACTTGACCCCGACCTCCACTGGGACCCGAGGCAGAGGACGCCAGCCCCTAGGACCTCAGTGGGAGAACCGGTGGGCCTGTTCTCCCGCTGAGGGCGCACGCCCCGGAGCAGGTCCGCCCCCGACCCGATCCGCTCCGGGGCACCGGTGCAGGAGCCGGCGCGCAGCATCGGCAGCACCGAGCCGAGACCCGGGCAGACTGGTGTGACCTCGACGAGGCTTGGGGTGACTAACCTTGCCCAAACCGTGCGCGATAGCTGGCTATCGTGAACTTGAAGCAGTGGGCGCGGGGGCAAGGCATTCATCCCGTGACCGCGCTCGGGTCCAACGGGTCGGCGGCGTTCGAGAACGTGGGTGTCCCGTTGCCTTGGGACCTGATCTGCACGGTGTAGCTTGCTGGGGAACCGTAGACGTGGCCATCGACCTCGCCTCCCTTGTTCCCACTGTCGTGGGCGTAGGTGCCCGGGCCGCTGTAGCTCGTGAAGACAAACGCCAACCCCACTGAGTGCCCACCCACCGAGGCTCCCATCGGACCGCCGGGGCCGAGCACATTGAGGAGGGCGGTGCGCCAACCCGCGACTGGGTGGCCCAGTTCCGGCAGCTCCCTGTCCACGCCTCCGCCGTGTCGGTCCAATTGCCGGCGACGACGGCACCGGTGATGCTCACGTTCCCGAGGGCATGGCCGCTCCCAATGAGGAGCCGGAGGCCGTGTGGGAAGTGGCGCTTGATGAGGGCCGCCCCGGCGAGGAGCGGCCCCGCAGGTGACCAGCAACAGGCAACCTGCGATGGCGCCAGGCGCCAGACCGGGACGGACGCCGGGACCATGCCGACCATGCGACGTCAACCTCCTTGGAAAGAGACCAACCTGCGAGACCGATCCTGAGTCGCTGCCCGGACCTCCTCCGACCCGCGGCATCCCGTGGAGCTATGGCGGCGATCGGCGCCCGTCGCCCGGCCTGGCGCCGCGCAGTCGGACGGCACGACCTCGAGCCGCGCGGCCACGAGCGCGGCCGAGTTCTCTGGAGGGAGAGGAGATCGATGGGGATCGTCGAGTGCCTGGAAGTGAGCACGGTCAGGGGCTGAGGATGAACGGGCAGAAGGTCAGCGCCAGCCCGATTGCGTCGCGACCAGATCCACGACACGTCGTCGCCTCCCGATCACGAATTGACACAGATCGGAGGTACCGCGGCGCCTGCAAACGTCCCCCGCCACAAGCTGACCGTAACCCATCTCGACCTACCGCACGGTCTTGTGGAGCACATCCGCAGGGGAGGTAAGAGCGTTCGCGTTGAGGGGTGGAGACCATGGCTGGCTCGCTCCTCGCTGTCACTTACGTTTCTCCACCCTCACACGATCTGCACGGCCGTGGACCGCGAGCGGCTCGCGGGCCATGGGCCGAGCGATCGGGTCGGGGCCGGGCCCGAGGGCTGGGGCGGAGGAGAGGGAGCTCATCGTCACCTCCGGCCGTCGCCCTCAGCTCCAGAGCTGTTGCAGGGCGCCGCTCAGCGGAAGTGGTCATCGTGGGCACTGGCCAAGGCCGCGCGAAAAACCTGGCGGCACCCGGTAGAGGTCCTCTTCCGACTCCCCCCTCATCAAGGAGGGAATCCCTGAGTCACGCCCGTGATGCTCAGCCGAGCGTCGGTCTCCCCCTCATCCTAGATCCGACGGCTGTTGTCGAGGCCTCGCGCGATGTCGTACAGGCCGCAACGGAAGCGGTGGGAGGGCGGCACGGCCTCCGTTCTTCCACCTGGACGAAGGCGAGGAGCGGCTCCCAACGCCATCGTCCTCTCGGGTCTCCTCCAACCATCTCAACGCTCATCGTCCGCGGCCACGCGTCTCAGGGCTCAGCTCCACTGGAACTGGACCTGAGCCGCGGCCATGGCCGTGCAGGTCGTCCCACCCACGCAGGTAGCATCCGCAGCGGGGCCCGTGTAGGGACGGAGGTAGGTCATGTGGACCCAGATCGACCCAGTGCGCTGGGTCGGGGTCCCGGCCGAGAAGATCCCGAGCAGGTACGGCCCCTGCAGCTCCTGCTGGGGCACGTCGAAGGTGTACTGCCGTTGGGCGCTGCCCTGGGTGGCGGTCACGGTGTACCGCACCCAGGCGCCGGCCATGGTGTTGGGGATCCACACGTAGACGCGCACCTGATCCCAGCGCAGGCCACCGCTCGGGTTGCCCAGGCTCCAGTCCGCCCAGGCGCTGGTACTGGTGGTCCAGCGGATGGGACCGCTGAAGCCCGGCTCGCCGCCGCGGGAACCGTTGGTCCAAGAGCCACCCTGCTGGTAGCAACAGCCAGCTCCAGGGCCAGCCCATTCGCCGTGCGCCCATGTGACCGCAGGAAGCGGCGTCGCCGTCGCTGTCCCTGTCGCCACCGCCGTCGGCGCT
Organism: Candidatus Dormiibacterota bacterium; assembly: GCA_035294145.1. Taxonomy (GTDB): domain Bacteria; phylum Chloroflexota; class Dormibacteria; order Dormibacterales; family Dormibacteraceae; genus CADDZO01. The sequence goes on from DATGLL010000038.1 coordinate 5,440, forward strand.
GCCGCTGTCGCTCCCCCAACGATCGGCGGCGCGCTCGATGAGCCGGCGGCGGCCCGGGCTGCCGCCGGCGACGGGGCTCCCGGGCGAGCCGAGGTCACCGGCGATGCCACAGGACCGGGAGTGACCGGCACGCCCGGCGACTCTGTCGGCGAGGCCAGCGCGGCGCCTCGCTTCATGTTGCCCACCGTCGCCCGCTGGCCTATGGCGGACCGTCCGGCGTTGGTGTGGATGCGCGACCACAGCGCCGGCCAGGCCCCGACGCCCAGCGCAACCACCAGACAGACCAGGACGGCCAGCAGGATCGCCCCCAGCCGTGCCGCTCGCGGGCGCCATCGGCCTCTCCCGGAACTTCGCCCCAGCGCTTGGTGAAAGAGCCAGCTGACGTCGTCCTGCGGGGCCGCCATCTCCACTGGTGTCCCGGCCGCCCGAGGTTCGATCGCCGTCCGGACCTCCGTGCCCTCCGTGTCCATGGTCGCTGACGGCGCTCGATCTTAGCTCTTGGGGGCGTACGATCGGGCAGTGCTGGTCGTCGCCAGCGACGTCACCCTGACCTCCAGCGCCACGCAACGGCTGGTCGACCGCCAGGCAACCGCGCTCAGATCCCAGCTCGGTCCATCAAGCGCGCTCAGCGCCGATGCCACCCGGCGCAGGTAGGGGATTGACTTGGGTAACTCATGTCCCATGGGGGCGATCTGAAGGTCCGCCTCGACCACGGGGAACAGGGCCCGGTGCCCGGCCGAGCGCCAGGAGAGCGGGACGAGCAGACCGCCGCCGAAGGGCACCGGTGGCCCGACCGCGATCCCGTCGCTCCCCCCATCGATAGGCTGGTCCGAGCCCCAGCCGCGTCATGAGCTCCCCCTCCCAGCGCGCGCTCTCCTGGATGATCGCGACCAACCACCCGCCGGGGCCCTCGCTCGGGAGCAGGGTCGCGACCATCTCGCAGGGCCGATCGAGCTCGAGGTAGTAGCGGACGAGCATTCGGTACCAGAGCGTGCCCTCGAGACGGCACCGCCGTTGCGCCGCTGGCCGTCCGGCTGCGTAGCCCCAGGGGAGGGGCGCCCGCACGGCGTGCCCGTCGGCTCTCGCGCCATCGGCCCTTGCGGGATGTCGCTGCCGTGCCCAGGGGCGGCGGCCGCCCGACCTCGATCTGGAGGCGAAGATGCTGCGAACCATCGTCCACGGCCTGCTCGCCCTCGGCGGCTGCGTCGCCCTCGTCGCCGGCTCGGTGCCACCTGGAGGCCCCGGAGGGACACCGGCTCGCCCCTCTGCCCGG
>DATGLL010000039.1:0-7515 GCA_035294145.1 Candidatus Dormiibacterota bacterium
GTACGTCGCCCAGTGCCTGGAGGTGGACGTCGCCAGCCAGGGCGAGACCATCGAGCTGGCGCTCGCCAACCTGCGCGAAGCCTTGGAGCTGTACTTCGAGGACCAGCCGGTACCGTCGATCGTGGAGCCGATCGTGGCACCTGTGGAGGTGCAGGTTCCGGCGTGAGTGCCCCCCTGCGCTCGATCCTCCGCCAGGCCGGGATGTCGCCCGACGAGTTCCGTCAGCTGATCACTTGAGCCCCCGCCTGACGGGGCAGCCCACCTGCTCACGGCTCTCCCTCCTCAGGGCCGTTCGGCCCCACCCTGTTCCTCGGCCAGACCAAGCGGGCCCAGGTGATCCTCGAAGAGATCATTGACGCTCTGCTAAACCGTCCCAAGTCACAAGCTATCGCGCTCGGCAACGCGGCGCTGGCCTGCATCCGGCAACGTAACCTTGATCAGGCATCGGCATGGCTTCACCAAGCTATCGATGTGATTGAGCGGACCTGGGGTGGCGGTGGGCTCACCGTCATCTTCGCGGCTGGGCGCGAGTTGCAGTCATGGCGACATGTCCCGAAAGATTGAGTCCGCTGGTAATCCCCCGAATCGAGGCGGTGGCCCGATGACCGGTTCGCGCTTTGGCAACGCTGCCGATGAGGGAAAAGAGCGGCGAGGTTGGTTCGTCGGGCACTTCATGCCCGAGGGCGATCTGCGCCGATCAGCAGACGTCGAGCTGAAATGGGGCATCCATCCAGCCGGGGACGAGCCATGAACTGGCTAGACACGGAGACGCGAACCACCGTGGTGCTCCTGATCGAGGGGCGCTTCTGCATCAAGCTCTCCGACGGAACCTATGTACTCTGCAAGCCTGGTGACTACGTCCTGTGGGGCCAGGGACCGGGCACTCCTGGCGGGCTGAGGAGGATTCCGTTGTCGTGACCATTCGCTGGCCGAGCGCATAGCCGGCGGGCCTTGCTTCAGCGTGCGTCTCAAAGCCACCCTGCAGGACGTAGCGGGAGCCGGTGGCCAGACTCGGTCCACCGCTATCCATGTCGGCCGGATCACGGCCATAGCCGGGGCCACTCGGCGCGAGATCGATCGGATCGCGGTCGGCTTGTCCGCACGGGGCTACACAATTACCGCCACCCCACACTTCCTCGTCTGCCGGCAACAGGCGGCTCCCGATCAAGCGCTCATCCTCCACACCTTCAACGAGAGGACCATCGACGAGGACCTGGCCGGCATCATCGGCGAAGAGCTTGGTTCGGTCGTGGTCACCACAGCACGGGACTTCAGTGATGCCCTGCACGCCATCCTGGGCTCGGCTTGCCCGGACCGCTCCCCCCTGGAGCGCTGGCGACGATACGGTCTCAACACCCTCGACCGGCTCCGCACCTTGCTCGATCAGGAGCCCAAGGATGCCGGCACGTCATCCCACATCCCTCAGTTCGCCGCCATCTACGGCCGGGTGCTCCGTCACCTGACCGGGAAGAGCCTGCTGGACGTGGGCACCAGCCTCGGCTTCCTGCCCATCCTGGTGGCCGAGCGGCGGCCTGGATCGAGGGTTATGGGCTGCGATCTTCGCCAGGAGGTGATCACCTGTGCCCGCGACCTCGCCCGGGCAGCGCGGGCTCGCGGCGTCCGCTTCCTGGTCCGGGACGTGCTGGAGCCGGACCTCCACCGGCTGGGAGCCTTCGACACCGTCACCGCCGTCCATCTCCTGGAGCACCTGGACGAAGAGCAGATGGTCACGGCCACCACCAACCTGCTCCAGGTCGCCGCCCATCGGCTGATCGTCGCGGTGCCGTACGAGTCGCGGCCGCAACCGCACTACGGCCATGCCCTCGCCTTCACCCCCGAGAGGCTCCAGCGGCTCGGCGAGTGGTGCCTGGAGCGGAGCGGCGGCGGGCGGTTCTGGTGCGAGGAGGTGAGCGGCGGCCTGCTCGTCGTCGATCGCGACTGAGGTCCTCCAAAGCGAGGCCGAGGACACCAGCTCTCGTGAGGCAGTTGGACGAGCGCTTGCTGGAGGCCACCCCCCAAGGTATGGGATCACCGGGCATCGCGACCTCACCGCTCAAACCGTTGAGATGGTGATGGCCGACTCCGCCGGTTCCTGCCCGAGCGCGACCTCACCGTCATCACCAGCCTGGCCGAGGGGACAGATCGGCTGTTCGCGCGCCTGGTCCTGGACCGAGGAGGCCGATTAGACGTCTCTCCACCCCATCCACCGCGGGAAGCGTCGGTGAACGTGCTGCTGTCGCACCGCTCCTTGGGCGGGGCGTTCCGCTGGCACCCGGTCCGCGGGACCTAGAGGATGGCGTTGAAGCCCACGATGACCACTGACACAGCGTCCTCCTCGGAGGCTGGGCGGATTGGGCAGGATCAGCAGCTCGATCTGGGCCCAGGTGGCATCGTCGGCCTCCCAGGGGGGTGCGTCGATGGGCTCCAACGAGGTCAGGGCCGCCAACCCCGGCCAGCCTGTTCGAACACCTGATCCCTTCACGGGATCGGCTGTAGGTTCCTCTCTTCTTCTCCTTCCTCTTCTCCTTCTCCTTCCTCACCGCAGGTACGGCGTCGCACCGGCCGTTCGCAGGGCTATGATCGCTCGCACGGTGGTCGAGGTTGACGTCCGCCGCGCCCGAGTGGCCGGGGGCGGCGACCGTCGACCCCCGGGGGAGAGGGAGTGTCACCGTTCTCAGCGCCGTCGGGGTTGGAGAGGCCGAGGTCGTGCCTGCTGGCGGAGACCGTCGAGCTCATCGCCGCTCGTGGCCGGCGACAGGCTCCAAGGGGTGGGAGCCTCGGCGACCGTCGGGGCTTCCCGCTGCGCTTGCACCCGGCGGGCACCCCCCGTCGCCGACCCGACCTCGACACGCTATGGCCCGAGCAGGAGGCGTGGAGGGGGGTGTGCGCCGAGGACTGGCTCCGCTCGCCCTCAGGGTGCGAGCACACCCACGAGCGTTGGGACCGGATCACGGCAGGAGGCGACGAGTGCATGGTGTCGGCAGCGGGGAGCGTGCTGAGCTACGAGGAGCTGCGGCGAGCAGTCGCCGAGGCGGGGGCGGCGGTACGGGTGCGGACGACCCTCCGGCCCGCCGGCGGGCTGGAGGACAAGATCTTCCCTCCCACCTACCAGGGCGGGCAGCACCACCTGGAGCGACGGCGCGTGGAGGGGCTGGAGGTCGAGGCGGTGGTCCTGGACTCGGTCCAGGCCCAGGCCAACCGGTTGGAGCAGGCGCTTCGTCTGGCCTACGAGCAGGGCGGGATCCAGCTCCCACCGATCGTGAGCGACCTCTCGGAGAAGTTCCCTCAGATCGGCCGGATCACGACCCTGGACGCCCCTCACCGGATCGCGAACGCCATCTTCCGGGACAGCGAGCAGGGCAAAACCCCCTTCCCGGAAACGGACATCGGCCGGCGTTTCGCCGCCGCCCGGGCCACCTATGCCATCCCGTTGCTGGAGCTGTGCCCGACCGCCCCGATCTTCGGGGCCTGGAACTCGACCGGCCCCCTGGGCGGCCTGGGAGCGAGGTTCCCGCGCGCCCCGGTCTCGGAGATCGTGGGCTTCGACGCCACCGTCGGCCGCCGGACCCGGAGCCGGATCGACCCGCTCCCGATCTCCAGCCAGGTGGAGATCTACGAGACCCAGGAGAGGAGGAGTTGGAGCGCCGATCCCGGTCGGGCCCGGCGGGAGGGCAACCAGCTGGTGCGCTACGGGCGCAAGGACAGGGGCAAGCCGGCCGCCGCCAACCTGGGCAACGTGACCCCGGATTTTGCCCGCGCGGATCGAGGCAACGAGCCGCTCCCGGGCGGGATCACCATCTCCGAGGCGGTGCAGACCGCCGTCCTCTCCTTGCCTGCCCTGCGCCGGCTCCGCTTCCCGCTGGAGCCAGGTCAGCCGCCCGATCCGGAGGTCGAGGAGGCCGCCCGGGTGTTGCTGGCGGCGCTCGGCCTGCTCGCCGTGGCTCGCGACCACCAGCTCGGCTACGACCTCCGCCCCCGTTGCCTGCTGATCCCGGTCGGGCCGCCCCGGTACGAGGTGGTGGCGGTCGGTGATGGCAGCAGCTCCAGCTTCCAGCTCGACGCAGATCAGGCCCGCGGCATCCTCGCGGCGGCCTTGCGGAGGGCGCGGGAGGTCGGCCTTCCCTGGCGGGGGGGGAGAGCGTGCTACACCCCTCCGATCGCCTCGTCGATCTGGTCCGGCGGAGCATCCGGATCCGGGTCGGAGGGGCCGACGAGTCCTGAGGGCGGCATGCTCGCCATCGACGTCGAGTGCCTGACCGGTCGCTGCGTCGCCGCCCGGCTGGACGATCGCGACCAACCCGAATGGCCGCCGCACCCCGCCCGGCTCTTCGCCGCCCTGGTGGCGGTGGCCAAGGAGGCGGGCGACGACCCCCGCGAGCGAGCGGCGCTGGAGTGGCTGGAGCGGCAGGCACCCCCCGCCATCGCCGCCAGCGAGGCCACGCAGGCGGCGATCTCGCGGCTGCTACCTCCCACCTGGAGGCCGGGCGAGCCCGGCCGGAGGAGGCGTACGAGGCCTTCACCCGCACCGGCATCCGACCACAGGTACCAGGGCGCCCGGTGACCTACCGCCAGGTCGAGCCGAGCCGGGATCGGGCCGCCCCGCCGGGGACGTGCTTCGGTGCCATGCTGGTCCTCCGCCGCGACCAGGGCCCACGCTACCCGATCCTGGCCGCCGAGCGGGTGGCCACCACCCTCCGCGATGCGGTCATGGCCGTGTGCGACCAGCCGGTGCCGGAGATGTTGAGTGGGCACACCCAAGACGGCGCCCCCAGCCGACGCCCGCACGCGGCCTACGTGGCCCTGCCCGCCGTGGGCGACCGTTACCTCGACGGGCACCTGGTCGGGGTCGCGGTGGCGCTGCCCCGCGACCTCGCCGCAGAGGAGCGAGCGCTGGCCGAGCGCGTCCTGGGACGGGTGGAGCAGCTCACCTTCGGTCGGGCCGGGACCTGGAGGGTGGCTCCTTCCGACGCGACCGAGCTGGTCCGTGCCCTGCAACCCTGGAGGTGGACGGGGCCGGCCCGGGGCTGGGCCACGGTCACCCCGGTGGAGCTGGACGGCTTCCCCGACGACCGCTACGGACCGGACACCGCGGCCATGGTGGCCCGGGCCTGCCGGCGGATCGGCCTGCCCGAGCCTGCGGAGGTGGTGGTCGGGCCGGTCTCGGTGGTGCCGGGGGTCCCCCCGGCGAGCCGCTTCGCGGGCTGGAGGGTGCCCCGGCCGGGGCCGCGGCGGCCGCTGGTCCACGCCGTCATCCGGTTCTCGGAGCCGGTCCTGGGGCCGGTGCTGCTGGGCGCGGGGCGCTACCGCGGCCTCGGCCTCTGCCGGCCCCTCCAGGACCGGCGGGAGGCGGAGCCATGCTGAGCTCGGGTGACGTTCCCGCCTTCTTCGCCGAGGTCCACGGGGTCGAGCCCCTCCCCTGGCAGCGTCGCCTGCTGGAGCGGGTGGTCACGGATGGCTGGCCTGCCCGGCTCGACCTGCCCACCGCCTCGGGCAAGAGCGCTGTCGTCGACGTCGCCGTCTTCGCCCTCGCCTCTCGGCCGCGGTCGCCGAGCGCCTGCGGCGGCTCGGCAGCGAGGTGCCGCTGCGGGTGGCGACGCTGCGTGGGGGCATGCACCTCGACCACGGCTGGCCCAACCCCCGGTCTGGTCGCCAACGACGCCCTGATCGTGCTCGACGAGGTCCACCTGGCCAGCGCCTTCGCCCGCCCCCTAGGGGCGATCGCGCGCTCCCGCACCTGGGGCGAGGGTCCGTCCTCCCCATGGCGAGTGATCGAGATGTCGGCCACCCCCATCGACGACGGCACCACCGTGAGCGACTTCGGGTTGACCGACGCCGACCGGGAGCACCCGGTGCTGGGGCCCCGGCTCCGCGCCTCCAAGCCGGCCCGGCTGGTCCAGGTCGAGGATGACGCCGACGATCCTCAGCCCCATCTGGCACGAGCGCTGGCGGAGCAGGCCCTCGATCTCCGCGCCCGGGACCCGGAGCTGGGGTGATCGGGGCGTCGCCAACCGGGTGCGGACCGCCCGGCTGGCCTTCGAGGGGCCCCGGAAGCAGCCCGAAGTCGACGTCGTCCTCCCGATCGGGCGGATCCGGCCCTGGGACCGCGAGTCGCTGCTCCAGGGCTGGCCACCTCGCCTCCACCCGACCGCCCTGAGGATGGCACCTCGTCGCCGGCGTTCGTCGTCGCCCAGTGCATCGAGACCGGCGCCGATCTCGACCTCGATGCGCTGGTCACCGAGTGCGCCTCCCTGGAGGCGCTGCGCCAGCGCTTCGGCCGGCTGAACCGCGCCGGACGGCGGGAGGTGATTGTGGACCTCGGCACCGAAGCCACGCGAGCGCTGCTCGCCGACCTCGACGAAGGCCAGGGGCTTGCGGTGTTCGGCGCCCCCACGTCGCGATGCCGGTGCTGCTCCCCGCCCATCTCGACCTCCTGGCCCAGACCAGCCCGGCCGACGCCCAGGTGGTGTGGCGAGGCGATCTGCCCCCGTCAGCGACGGAGGGAGGGGCGGATATCGTTGCCCTGGCCCCGCCTAGCCCCCGAGCGGCCATCACCCTGCCGCGGCAGCGGTCCGGCGCTGGCTCTCGGGCGGGGCTCCCATCGACGTGGCCGACGGGGGTGCACCGACGACCTGGGTCGGGGAGTGGACGATCGTGCCCGTGTCTCCCGGCCATGCCTGCGCTGGCGTGAGCCATGGCAGGGAGGGACGGCGGTGATCGGGCCGGCCGAGATCCGTCCGGGGGACACCATCGTGGTCCCCTGCGACCACGGTGGGGCAGACGTCTGGATAGCATCCCGGATCCCATCGGCCGGGGGGCGACGTCGCCGAGGCGGCGAGCGCCCGCTGCTCCGCCTCCACCCGGGCCTGCTGCGGTGGCAGCTCCAGGGTCCGAGCGCCGCGGCCCAGCTCCGCGATCCGATCTCTCAGCTGGCTCGGGCCCTGGCCGACGACGAGCCGGTCGAGGACCTAGAGCGGCAAGCCCTGGAGTCACTCGCTGACGACACCCTGGCGGTGCCCTAGGTCTGCCAGCGATCAAACGGCACCGTGGGTCCGGCCCAGGCTGCACTGGAGCGCGGCCGGGGGCTGGCGGCCGGTCTGGACGCTCGACCGGGCGGTCGATGAGGAGGGGCTGATCGACCTCCTCCCCCAAGCGCTGAGGGGGGATCAACCGGGCCCGAGCTCACCGACCTCGGCCCGAGCCTCAGCAAGCCCGACGTCGATCGTCTCCGAGCCCTCGCGGCAAAGGCCGCGGAGACGGCGACCCCGACCCGACGGCGTTGGGCCGACTGCGCGGCCGCCTAGGGGGTCGCCGTGGGCGACCGCTTCCACGAGACGCCGCTCCCCATGCCCAACCTGGGCCAGCTGCGGTTCTTCCAGGATGTCCTCGAGCTGATCCAGGGGACCGGTCGTGATCACCTCAGCACGGCCCTGTGCGAGCCCTGGCGTTACGATGACCGACAGCCGACCATGCGTTGGGATCCGGTCGATGACCGACGCTACGCCGATCGGGCCGACA
>DATGLL010000040.1:0-14978 GCA_035294145.1 Candidatus Dormiibacterota bacterium
CCCCCGACGGGCCCACCAGGTACACGAACTCCCCCGGCCGAATGTCCAGGTCCAGCCCCGAGAACACCGGCGTCGAGCCGTAACCTGCGACCACCCCCCGGAGTTGAATCGCACCGAGGGGAGCTCGCCCCCCCGACTGCCCCTGCCGTAGGGCAGGATGCGCGGCAACGCGCCAATCAGCGCTTCCGATACCCCCCATGTCTACCCCCATGTCTACCCCCCATGGGCACTGTTGCCCGCCAGGATAACGCATGGGCCCTGGGCCTGACACCCTCGTCATCGCCTTGGCCCGCCCTGCCTCCCCACGTCACGATGGGCCCCTCACTCTGGTAAGGGAGAAGGGACCAGCGCTGACCGCCCCGCGGAGGAGGACCGGGCGCCCCTCAGCGGCCAGGCGTGCGACCCGACCTCATCGGCTCCAGCGAGGTCGACTCGAGCCCCCAGCCATGGCGACCGGGGGCCTCACATCCGATCTGGCGCCGAGATCCCCAACAAGCTGAGGCCGAGCGCCAGGGTGCGGGCGGTGAGCTCGCAGAGCACCAGCCGGCTTCTCCGCGCCTCGCCCGCTGCTCGCAGGACCGGGCAGCGCTCGTAGAAGAGCGTGAAGGTGGTGGCGAGCCGATAGAGGTAGGTGGCCAGATGGTGGAACTCAAGCGACTCTGCCACCTGCTCGATCACATCGCTCAACCCCAGGAGCTCGATGGCAAGCGCACGCTCGGCTGGCTCCGAGACGACCACCGGGCCGGCGGCGTCGACGACCTCGCCGCCGCCACGCCGGAAGATGGAGCGGATGCGGGCATGCGCGTACTGCAGATAAGGCGCCGTGTTGCCATCGAATGACAGCATCCGCCCGTAGTCGAACACGTAATCCCTGACCCGGTCGGTCGACAGGTCAGCGTACTTGATCGCGCCAATGCCTACGGCACGGGCCACCTCGCGTCGGACCGCCTCCTCAAGGGAGGGGTTCTTTTCCGCTACCACAGCCTGGGCCCGTGCCACCGCCTCGTCGAGCAGGTCGATCAGTTTCACAGAGGCGCCGGCGCGGCTGCGCAGCATCTTCCCGTCAGGCCCGAGCACGGAGCCGAAGCCGATGTGCTCAGCGCGCGCCGGGGGGCGTAACCATCCTGCCTCTCGGGCCACCTCGAACACCATCTCCAGGTGCTGCCGCTGGGGCAGGCCGACCACGTACAGCAACCGGGTGGCGCCCAGGCCTTGGGTGCGATAGCGAATTGCGGCCAGGTCGGTGGCGGCGTAGCCGAACCCTCCGTCCGCTTTCTGGACGATGAGCGGCAGCGGCTCACCCTCCCGGTTGGTAAAGCCGGCAGGGAAGACGCACCTGGCCCCATCGCTCTCCCGGAGCAGGCCCTGCCGCTCCAGGTCCTTGAGCATCTCCGGAATCTGGTCGTGGTACACGCTCTCCCCGACGAAGTCCTCCTCGCTGAGACGCACCCCCAGACGCTCGTAGACGGCAAGGAAGTAGCGCTCGGACTCCTCAACCAGCAGCCGCCAGAGGCGGCGGGTGGCAGGATCACCCTGCTGGAGGGCCACCACCCGCCGACGCGCTCGCTCCCGGAACCCCTCGTCGGCGTCGAACTTCTGCCGGGCCGCGCGATAGAAGGAATCCAGATCGCCGACCGACAGCTCATGCGCGGCCTCGGCCTCGCCAAGATCCAGGAGGTGCTCGATGAGCATCCCGAAGGGGGTCCCCCAGTCCCCCAGGTGGTTGGCCTTGACGACCCGGTGCCCCAGCCACTCGAGCAGCCGCACGGCTGCGTCCCCGATCACCGTCGAGCGCAGGTGGCCCACGTGCATCTCCTTGGCCACGTTGGGGGCCGAGTAGTCGACCACCACGGTCTCCGGGGTGGTCGCGCAGGGCACCCCCAGCCGCCTGTCGGCGCTCACCTCGGACAGGAGCCGCCCCAGGGCCTCGTTGGCCAGGGTCAGGTTGATGAAGCCGGGACCGGCCACCTCGACTTGGGCACAGAGGTCCTCAAGCCGGGCATGCCGAACCACCTCGGCGGCGAGATCGCGTGGTGCGCGGCCCAACCGACGCCCCAGCGCCAGCGCCCCGTCCGCCTGGAAGTCGGCGTGCTGCGACCGGCGCAGGATCGGATCGGCTTGCCCCCCGGCCACGGTCGCGAAGGCCGGCATCAGGCGCTCAGCGAGCAGCTGCTCCAGGCTCGGCATGAGAGCACACTCTAGCCCCATTCCCGAGCGGCCGGAGGGGACGGGGATCAGCCCTGGGTAGGGGCGGAGTCGCCCAGCTCGACGGTCAGCGCCGCCGCCACCTCTTCCAGGGTCCGGCCAGCCGTGCGCACCTCGGGGACCTCCCTCCCCAACCGGGTGGCCGTCACCCAACGGTACAGATCGGCAGCCCCCTGGAGGAGACGCGGGGTCATCCCGAGGGCCTCGAAGGTGGCCGCGATCTCCTCCATCTCTCCCACCCAGCGCCAGGCCTTGGGAGGCATGGTCGGGAGCATGCGCTCCATCCACTGGAGCAGAGGGCCCTGGCTGAGCTGGAGCTCGGCCCGGAGCGACGCCTCCAGCCCCATCGCCCGGCCCGCTACCAGCAGCTCGGTGGCCAGCGCGGTCAGGCCCTTGGTCAGGGCTGCATAGCACATCTTGAGACCCGAGGCCTGGCCGACCTCGCCGTCCAGGGGTCGCACGTCCAGGCCGTGGGCGTTGAGGTCGACGAGCCGATGCGCCTCGGCGCCAGAGGCGTAAAAGCGGGGGCCGGCCATCCCCGGCCGCGGCGGGTTGCCGATGATGCCGACGTCCACGAAGCGGCCACCGGCGGCGCTGATCCTCCCGCCCAGCCGGCGCACGGTCTGGGGGGCCACGGCGTTGCAGTCGGCCACCAGCGGCGAGGCCCCGGTCGCCCGCAGGGCGGCCGCCAACCGCCCGGCCAGCTCCTCGGCGGCGGCGGGAGCGACGATGGAGAGGACGACGTCGCTCTCGGAAACCAAGATCTCAAGGTCAGGCAGGTCCTCGATGCCCGCCTCGGCGGCGAGGGCCCGGGTACGGGGACTCCTGCCGGCCAGGCAGGTCACCACCCGCAGCCCACCCTGCCGGAGCAGGGCGCCGATCGAGTGGCCCATGTCGCCAGGGCTTAGGATGCCGACTGTCCCCAGGCTCATCCACCTCATTGTGAGGCCGATCGAAGGGAATTTTGGAGATGGCCGCTTCGGGGTCCGACCGGCGGTCGGGCGCTCCGGGGAGCCGCTCAGAGGGCGAACCGCCGCTGGGCAGCCGCGTAGGCAGCCACCTCACGGCGAAAGCTGTCGGCATCGACGTTCCGGCGACGGCTGGCCTCATAGGCCAGCCACTGGAGCGGGATCACGTTGACGATGGGGGCCAGCAGCTCGTCGAGGCGGGGGGTCTCGATCCGGACCGTGGCCGGCACCGAGGCAGCGGCCGGGCCCACCGCAACCGTGGTCAACCCGATGTCGACCAGGGCAGCGGCCACCTCCCGGGTCCGTCCCAGGCTCGGTCCCGGCTGCACGATCAGCACCGCCGATTGCTGGGGCTGGAGCCCGACCAGAGGCCCGTGCAGGATGCTCTCCAGCTCGTGCCCCTCGGCGGCCACGTACGCCGCCTCCCGGATCTTGAGCGCGCCCTCGAGCGCGGTGGCCCTGGCCGGCCCCCCTCCCACGAAGTGGATCGTGTGATCCAGGTTCAGCGTCGTCGCCACCGCCCTGGCCTGGTCACGTAGGCCCACCGCCTCCTCGATCGCGGCCGGAAGCCGGTCGAGCTGTCGGGCCCAGGCCGGCGGCGCCCCCCCGAGGCCTGCCGCCAGCTGGGCCAGGCGGATCATCGCCCCCACGTGGCTGGCGGTGTGGACCGGCGACCGCTCCTGGGGAACCGTCCGGACCACCTCCGGCCCCTCGATCGGGGAGCCCTCACCGGTGACCACCACCCGTCGCTCGGTCACCTGTCGGCCCCGGTCCAGGGCGGCCCGACTGAAGCGCTTGGTCCCCCGATGCGAAAGCAGGACCAGCCCGTCCTCGCTGGCTAGGCGCGGGGGGTAGCAGGCGAACTCGAAGGCCGGCACCGCCCAGGCATCGAGGCCCACGCTCCGAAGGAGGTACTGGCCGACCAGAGCGCCGTGGAAGCTGGTGCCGGTGCCCACCACGAAGACCCGGCGAGCACCCTGGAGCTGGTGACCCGCGGCGGGGACGTCGGCCAGCAGCCGCCGCGCCTCAGTCGGCTGCATCTCGATCGCCTCCCTCAGGTACCTCCCGGGCTCCTTCCCCGGGTCCCGCCCGCGGTCGCTCACCTCGTCCGCCGAGAGCTTACGCCCCCGGCGGCCCTCCCGTCCGAAGGCGACCGTCTCCCTGGCCTCCGGGATCGGCAGGCTGGCCCCGATGTTGCAGTCGAGCCAGCCGAACTCCCGGGCCGTCCGGTGGGGCCGCGAACCTCGTTCGCGAACCTCGTTGAGGTAGCAGGTAGGGTGCGTCGAGCCGCTCGCGCAGCCCGGCCAGCACGATCAAGGGCGTCCCCCACGGGCAGGGGGTCGGCAACTGCCGCGCTCCGGGGATGCGATAGGGTGAGGGGGCAACGTGAGGCAAGGGGCGCGACAACGGGGCGTGCATCCCGTAACCGCGTACCGCTGGTTCCGCAACGGAACGCTGCCGGCCCCAGCACGCAGGATCGGGTGCCTGCTCCTCCTCAAGGCAGCCATCGCGGAACCGGCCGGCGTCGGACCGCTGCCCCGTTCGCCGATGCGGTATTGAGATGGGAAAAGACGAGCCCACCGTCGGCGTGGGCCAGCTGGAGGAGGATCGGATGACCGACCGCCAGTTCATCGCCGCCGTGCAGGAGGCCGGGGTCTTCCGAACCACGAAGGAGGCGGAGCGCGCCGCCGCGGCGGTGCTGGCCGAGCTCGGCGCCTCACTGGGCTGGGGGGAGGCTCAGAACCTGGCCGCCTGTCTGCCCAGGCGGTTCGGCCGGCTGGTCCGGGAGCAGTCGTTCACGACCTCGATGGGAAGGTTCGCGCCCGCGGTCCTGACCTCCCGGATCGCCGAGCGTGAAGGGGTCGACCAGGCCCGTGCCCGCCACGACCTGGGTGCCGTGTTGACCGCGCTCGACCGTATCCTGCCCGACGCTCGCCGGGAGGAGTTGCGGGCTGAGGTGCCGGCGACCTTCGAGGTGACGGTCGGCGTGCCATCCGGCTCCGGTCCGGCACCGCCGGACCCTGCCACGGCTCCCTGACGGCGGCCGAGGACCGATCCCCGCCATGTGGCCGGCGCGATCGCGAGGCCGAGACCAGCCCCTCCTCGGGCCGGTGCAGGAGCGGCAGGTGATGGCAGCTCCGGCCGTCAGGCGTGGACCGGCCTACGATCCCTGGGCCGTGTCCCCCGGTGGTCCGCCGTCGTCCCTTCCCCCCTGGAGGGCTGCAGGCCCCTAAGCACCGCTGAAAGGGCCAGCTCCCAGCACCGCCCGGCGGTCTCGAGGTCGCCGAGCCAGCCCCGCAGCTCCAGGCCAGCCAGGCCGTCGACCAGCCCGAAGAGCACCCGGGCCACGTCCTCCGGATCAGCCGGGGCGATGGCCTTTCTCTCCACACAGCGCCGGACCGCCGAGACCAGGACCTGGAACGTGGCCAGCGCCTCCTCGCACTCCTCGCCGCCCAGGTCGAGGCCCGGAAAGGGGGAACGGAACATCAGGTCGTACAGGTGCGGGTTGGCCAACGCATTGGCACGGAATGCCCGGCCCAGGGCGATCAAGTCGCCCCCCGGATCGTCCGTCCGCGGCAGCTCGGCGAAGCGGCGGGCGAGGCGGCGAAAGCCCTCCAGGAACATTGCCCGGAGCAGACCGGACTTGTCTCCGAACAGGCTGTAGACGGCCGAGGAGGAGGTGCCCGCCCGCTCGGCCAGCCGGCGGGTGGTGAGCGCCCCGGGGCCCTCGGCGGCGAGCAGCCGGCCGCCCTCGTCCAGGAGCCGCAGACGCAGCGCCTCGTCGTGGGTCCGTGGTCGTGGCACTTGACACAGGATACCGGAACGTCGTTTTATAACGACGTTTCATAACAATGATTCGATTGGAGGTGACCATGTCCCCCCTGTTCCGCGGTCGCTACACCGCCGCCGTCGAGGGCGGGTTCGTCGTCTTCCTGATCGGCATGCGCCTCAACCGGCCCTGGAAGGTCCACCGTTGGTGGCCCGTGTTCATGGCCATGGGCCTGATGCTGGCCCGCCTCAGCCGGGATCGCTCCAAGGGCCTGCTCGGGTACCGGGTCCTGCCCGGCCTGCGCACTGTCACCGTGGTCCAGTACTGGCGGAGCTTCGAGGACCTGGAACGCTTCGCGCGGTCCAAGGACGATCCCCACCTGCCCGCCTGGCGGCACTTCAACCGGACCATCGGCGCAGGGGGCGAGGTCGGCATCTGGCACGAGACCTTCCAAGTGGCGCCGGGCGCCTATGAGTGCATCTACATCAACATGCCTCGCTACGGCCTAGCCGCGGCCACGGGCCATGTGCCGGTAGCGCACCGGGGACAGTCGGCCGCGCGCCGGATCGGAGCGACGGCCGACGACCGGCCGGTCGAGCCCGTCCCCCCGGCCACCTGAGGCCGTCTCCGCACCGGCCGCTCTCGACCCTCACGGGGTCCCGCGGAGCGCATCGCCCAGCCGGATCTGGGGCCGACGCGCAGCACCGAGTCGGCTAGACCCGCCCTGCCATCAAGGTCAGGCGCCGATCGTGGCCAGCGCCAGTGACCTCGCCACGTACGAGACCCTGAGGGACAAGAAGCCGGTCAGGAATCAGAGCCACCCGGACTGACCACGCCCACCTGATGAGAGGAGGAGGGACAGAGATCCACATGCCGGCCGGAGGCCGCCCTGCCCCGGCGGGGGAGATCATCGCTCTGGCGGGCCCCCGGACGGCTGGTCCGGCAGCGCGGGGTGGGCTGGTGGCGGGCACCGGATCACGGCGCCCCTGGCGCACGACCACGGCCAGAACCAGGTTCGGGGCTCGGGGTCCCTCGCGCCCGCAAGGCGTCATCACCGGCACCGTGTCCGTGACCGACCCCGACCGCTCCCTCATCACCGACCACCTCGCCAGCCACCAGGGCCCACCCCTCCAACGCTGGCCGCGCCTTCTCGCTGGCCCCAAGTCCTCATCCCCGGCGGTGGCGGAGGCCAGGGCAGCAGGACCTGGCCGGGCCGCGCTTCGCCGAGGTGGGGAGATCGCCCAAGCGGTTGCCTGGCCATGCGACCGCTGAGCCGTCGCGACCAGCCTTGGGTCTGGGACCCCCAAGGATCGAGCGGGCACCGCCGACCCCGGCGGGGCTCACTTCACGAAGAGGCTACCCCGTGCCTGGAGCCCGGCCAGGATCAGGATGACGGCCACGAAGATGTATTCGTAGAGAGAGGGAAGGGCCAGGAGCACGATCATGTCGTTGATGACTCCGATCGTGAGCGCGCCCACGGCCGCGCCCACGACTGTGCCGCGGCCACCGGTGAAGGGGATGCCGCCAAGGATCACGGCCGCGATCGCCTCCAGGGAGTAACCCTGGCCGGTGAGGGGGTAGATCGAGTCCTGCCAGGCCGTGATCATCACCCCCGCCAGCGCCGCGAGCAGGCCAGAGACGGCGAAGACGCCGACCTTGATGAGGGGCGTACGCAGCCCTACCGCCCGGGCCGCCTCCTCGCTGGAACCGGTCGCTTTGAGCCAGCTCCCCAGGGGCGTGTAGGAGAGGATCAGCTGAGCCAGGACGACCACGATCAGGGCCGCTAGGATCAGATGCGAGACGCCGCCGGACTCGCCCGCGATGGCGGCGAACCCGAAGGGCCGGGGTGGCTTGACCGAGTCGGGGTTGATGTAGTTCCCGCCGTTGAACAGGAGCGCGACGCCACGGAAGCCCCAGTAGGTCCCCAGGGTCACGATGAACGAGGGGATACGGACTCGGGATACCAGTAACCCGGCCACCACGCCGACGGCCGCCCCTGTCCCCAGGGTCGCGACCACGGCCGGCACCGTCGCCCAGCCATGGAAGACGTAGAGCCAGGCCACCAGCATGCCCGAGGCGGCGAGGACGCTCTCGACCCCCAGGTCGATCATCCCGACCATGATCACCAGGGCCTCGCCCACTGCCAGGACGATCAGGAAGCTGGTGCTGGTGAGCAGCGCGGCTGCGTTGCCAGGGGAGAGAAAGGAGGGCGAGACGAGCCCGGAGATGATCACCGCCGCGACCAAGAAGGCGATCGGACGGCGGACGCTGCCGGGCCGGCCCGAGACCAGCCGTCCCCAGCGCCGGGCAAGCTCGCGCCGGCCGCCGGCGCGCTCGACCTGGACTTCGCTCGGCTCCATCGCCATCCCTAGAACATCTCGTGGACCAGATCGGCTACCTGGAGGCCGCAGTTCTCCAGCACGCGACGGATGCGGCCGTGGTGGAAGACCACGATCCGATCCGCCACCCGCAGGACGTCCTCGAGCCGATGGCTGACCAGCAACACGGTCTTCCCGTAGCCTTTCAGCTCGCGGACCAGGCGCAGGACCTCCTCCACCTTGCCCACCGAGATGGCCGCCGTGGGCTCGTCCATGATGACCACGTCGCGGTCGAAGAGGACCGCCCGGGCGATCGCTACCGACTGCTGCTCGCCGCCCGAGAGCTCGCTCAGGACGTCCTCAGGCCGGATGCCGGTGCTCAGCTCACGGAGCACCCGCTCCGCCCGAGCTCGCATCTGCCGACGGTTGCTGAGGACGCCCAGGACCCGCGGCTCCTCGCCCAGGAACAGGTTCTCCCACACGGTCAGGTCCGGGGCCAGCCGCAGGTCCTGGTAGACCATCTCGATCCGCAGCCTCCGCCGCGCCACTCGGGGGGAGCCGAGCGACACCTCCCGCCCACGGTAGAGGAGCCGGCCCGCGTCAGGCCGGTGGAAGCCGGCGAGCAGGGAGAGGAAGGTGGACTTGCCGGCGCCGTTATCGCCGATGACCCCGAGCACCTCACCCGCGTAGATGTCTAGGCTCACGCCATCGACGGCCCGAACCGGGCCGAACGACTTCACCAAGCCACGTACGCTGATCAGCGGCGTACGGGCGACCTCGGCCACCTCCACCTGTTCCACCCTCCTCCGTGCCCTGCTCACTCCCCTCAGCTGCCGCTCACCGGGTAGGACTTCGAGGTCCCGTAGGGGAGGGGCGGGATGCTCTGCGGCGTGCCCCAGGCGGCCACCTGACCGACATTGTCCTTGGTGACCAGGGTCATGGGGATGACGACGTTCCCGCTCGGGAACTTGTCCGCCGGAGGCCTGGTGCCACTCTTCAGGTAGTTGTCCATGGCCTCCACTGCCCAGTAGGCCTCGACGAAGGGCGAGTGGGTGACGGTGTCGAGCTGGGTGCCGGCCTTGATGGCGTCGAGGCTCTCGGGCTGGGCGTCGGCGCCGGCGACGAAGGTGGACTGGCCCGGTGCGATGCCCCGGTCCTTGAGGGCGGTGATGACCCCAAGCGCCATAGCGTCGTTGCCACAGACGAAGAGTTGGATGTCGGTGGTCTTGGCCAGCTCGGTGGAGGTCACCTGCTGGGCCGTGTCGGTAGCGAAGTTGGCCGACTGGTTGAGCACGATCTGGACCTGGCCACTTTTGACCAATGGCTGGAGCACGTCCATAGCCCCCTGCAGTCGGCCGATGGTTACGCTGGCCCCCAGCGTCCCCTGCAGGATGACCACGTGCCAGGGCTTGGGGAGGTTCTGCTGAGCCATGTACTGGACCGCGTACTGGGTCTCGTCCCTGCCGAGGGTCTCGTCGTTGTCGCCGATGAACGCGACCCGGGCCGACGGGTCGGAGACGTCACGGTCGATCGTGATCACCGGGACCCCCTTGCTCATCGCCTGCTTGGCGGCGCTGGTGACCGACTCCTGGATGGTGTTGAGGATGATCCCCTTGGCCTGGTTCGCCACCGCCTCGTTGATGTCGGTGATCTCCTGCGAGGCCGAGTTCTGAGCGTCGATGACCTTGACCGAGAGGTCGGGGTAATGCTTCGCCGCCTGGCGCACGGCCTGGGCCATGGGGGCGAAGTAGGGATAGGAGTAACCGGTGAAGATGAAGTAGATGCTCTTGGCCCCGCTGCTCGTGCCTCCACCCCCGCCGCAGGCGACGGCCAGGATGGCCACGGCCAAAGCGGCGACCACCGTCGATAAGCGTCCGTTGGATCTGCCTCTCATCTCTCCTCCTGTCTCACCTCCCTTCGCCAGGTGGGGTCACGGGGGGACGCCGACGTCCTCGAACGCCGGCTCAACTGCTCGCCCGGACACGATGGACCGCGAGGCGGCTTCCACGATGACCTGGACCAGGTAGGCATCTCGGAGGGACGAGAGGGGAGCGCCACCCTCCAAGCAGCGGGTCAGGAAGTGCTCGTCCTGGCTCTGAACACCCTCCTCGTGGGGGACGTAGGCACGAGCATGGATCCCGATCGAACGTGCGACGATCACATCCCGACACGTACGAACGAAGCCCCCGGTGTCGCCCGAGGTCTTGCCCATGAAGGTCCAGGGCTGGTTGGTCTCGTCGTCGGTCGCAAAGCTGGCGAAGAGCCGCGCCAGACCGCCGTCGGCCGTCTCCAACTGGAGGGCCACCTGCCCCTCCCGGTCGAGCCCCTGTCCTGGCGACCGGGGGCGGAGAGCGACAACCCGGCGGGGCCGCCCGAGCAGGTGATGGGGCATGACCTGCTGTAGCACCCCGGGGTAGCGTGCGGCCAGCTCTCCGGAAGGCCGGATGACGGAGACGGCATGGACGATCCAGGTCACGTAGACCCGACCCAGACCTCCCGCCGCGATCAAGCGGCGCCCCCGCTCCAGGACCCCGACGGCCGAGGCCGCGACCGGCTTCCCGACCAGGACCGGCTCGCGTGCCTCGAGGGTGAGCAGGGTCAGCTCACGACACGTCTCCGACGGTGAGGGCACGAAGACCGCTTCCACCTCCGGGTCCTCGACCAGCCCTCGCAGCCCACGGTGCAAGCGCACGCTCCAGGCCCGGGCACGCTCCCGGTCGGACCGGGCCAGCCCCCAGGCCGCCACCGGCCACCCGGCCCGAGAGCCATCCAAGGCTCGACGGTGCAGGTCGGCCGCCGCCCCGACCCCGATGAAACCGACCCCGCGTCGCCTCACCTCGCCGACCTCCGTCCGGCCGGGGGCGCGGTCGAGCCCCTCACCACCAACTCGGCCTCGAAGGTCACCCCCCGTGGGTCACCCCCCTCGACAGCGTCGATCAGGAGCTCGGCCGCCCGCCGGCCCATCGCATAGGCCGGCTGCCGGATCGTGGTCAGCGCGGGCACGGTGTAGGCGCAGAGGTGGATGTCGTCGAAGCCCACCACCGACACCTCGTCCGGGACCGTCAGCCCGCGCTCCCTTAGGGCAGCCATGATCCCGATCGCGGACAGATCGTTGGCAGCGAAGATGGCGGAGACGTGACCGGTGGCGCAGAGGCCCTGCACCGCCTCGTAGCCTCCTTCCTCGGTGAAGTCGGCCTCGACGACCAGCTCGGGACGGTACGGGAGACCCGCCTCGCTCAGTGCCTCGCGATACCCTTCCAGGCGCTCCCGAGAGACAGCTAGATCACCTGGCCCGGCCACATGGGCAATGTCACGGTGGCCAAGCGCAAGCAGATGACGAACTGCCAAGGTGGCACCGCCTCGATGATCGACCTGCACCACGGCCGCCCCAGGTAGATCCACGGAACGATCCAGGACCACGACCGGGACCTCGCCGAGCGCCCTTCGGATGCGTTGGCCATTGAGCTTTAGGCCGACCAGGATCACACCGTCCACCCGCTTGCCGCGGAGCACACGCAGGTATTCCTCCTCACGCTCGGGATCGGCTGCGGTGTTGCAGAGGAGCAGGGTGTAGTGCCGCTCGTCGGCCAGTAGCTGCACCCCCTTGACCAGGGCCGGGAAGAAGGGATTGGTGATGTCGGGGAGGAGGAGGGCCAGCGTGTGGGTCACGCTTGTGGCCAGGCTGCGGGCAACTCGGTTGGGCTCATAGCCCAGCTGTGCCACCACGGCCTCGACCCGCCGGCGGGTGGTCGTAGCCACTCGATTGCTGCCGTTCAGCGCCCGTGAGACCGTGGCCGGTGAGACACCAGCCAGCCGGGCCACATCGTAGATCGTGACCTCCATACTCCTCCTCTCGGCCGGGGACACGGCTTCCTTCTATGAAAGCGCTTTCGCAAGCGGCGATCAAGACGGCTACGCAGGGTGGGCTGGCGGATCGAGGACAGCGTCCCGGCGCGAGCCGACGCCGTGAGCGAGCAGACCGGTCGCAGTTGGTGACAGGGTCAGAGCCGGGGATAGGATATCGGCCCGATGTCCACGACTCGACTCGGTGAGGTGATCCCGCCCACCCCGGGCCTGGAACTGCTCGCCCGCTTCGAGGTCGAGCTGGGGAAGCCACTAGAGGTGGGGGAGGTGGGCACCGGCCAGCGCCGGATCATCCCCATCGTTGGCGGTCGGTTCCGGGGGCCCCGGTTCAACGGCCGAGTGCTCCCAGGTGGCGCCGACTGGCAGCTGGTACAGGCCGACGGGGTGGCCAGAATCGATACCCGCTACGCCCTCCAGACCGATGATGGCGCGTCGGTCTTCATCTCCACCGGTGGCATTCGCCATGGGCCGCCGGAGGTGATCGCCGCCTTGGCTCGGGGCGAGTGGGTGGAGCCAAGCCGCTACTACTTCCGTGTCGCCCTCCGCTTCGAGACCGGAGCGCAGGCCTACGGTTGGCTCAACCGAGCGGTTGCAATCGCTGCCGCCGTGCGCCTTCCCGAGGCAGTTGTCTATGACGCCTTTCTTGTCACCTGATCGCGACCTCCGGGTAGGGAACTCCGACGTGGGACTTGGTATGAGCGGGCCTTTCATCCTCAAGTAGGCTTATCGCCAGGGGATGTTCGGGGGCTGGTGCCCTCCGCGGTCTTCAAAACCGTCTGCGGGGCGCCGACAGGGCGTCCCGGGTGGGTTCGATTCCCATCCATCCCCGCCAAGGATGAGCTCGAATCCTCGCTTCGGCAAAGCGACCCGAACCCTTCCTCCAGCCAGCTGACGTCATTTTCGACGCCAACCGGCCCCGGCTGGCCTGCCCGCCGGCAACGCCCCAGCCCGGGATGAACGCGGTGGGCGTCGGTCGCACCCCGCTCACCGAGCGACCGTTGGCCCCCCTGTTGAGCGGACCACGGCCGTTGGCGGCCATCACGGCTCGCGACCTGGCGGCCAGTGGTCCACCACCCGCGGTGGCCAAACGCGCAAGGGCCGGGGCCACCAGGTTTGAGGCCAGGGCGAGGACCACCACGGGCAGTGGACGGCGCCCTGCCGAGCTCGGCCAGATGCGGCCCAAATCGCTGTGCGTCCAGCTAGAGGCGCCCTCCACGTGCACCCATGTGACCCGCGGAGGTCCGTCCCGAGGTGGTCCGCCATGGATGATGCTTGGACCATCCGGGCTTGTACCGTTGCACAGGTGGGAGCAGCTTACCGGGCTTAGCTCGCGTCGCCTCCTATCTTGGGCCCGGCGACGCTTCATCACGCCGAGCCACACCGTCAGGCATCACCGGGGCGGCCGGCGCCTCCACGACTTCCGCGACCTCGTCTCGCTTCGGGTAGCCGCGGATCTGATTGCTCAGGGGATCCGTCTTCCAGCGATCCGCAAGGCCATCGATCACCTTCGTGCCCTCGACCACGAGAAGCCTCTCGCAGAGGTCGAACTCTGGGTGTATGAGGGCCGGCTCTACTTCACGGAGTCGGAGACTGTACGTGCCGGACGGCGCCCTAAGCAGATCCTGGCTGGCTTCCTTGTGCCCGTACCGGAGATCGTGGCTGCCCTTAGAGATCGCATCCAAGAGCTCGATGTACGGCCGATCGGCAAGATCGAGCGCCGCAGAGGGGCGCTTGGCAGCAAGCCAGTGATTGGGGGAACAAGGATACCGATCGACGCCATTCGACGACCTGCCGAGGACGGCCTTTCCCCCTCGGAGATCTGTAAGTGGTATCCCGACCTTGAGCTGGCCGATATCGATGCGGCCCTTGCGGGGGCCCCTCCGCGTCGCCGCTTCGCTCACGGAAGATAGCCTTCCTGGCCGACCAGAACATGGTCAAGCCAGTGCTTAGCTAGCTCAACGGCAGGGGTCATCCGATCCGGCGAGCAAGACAAGTTGGTCTTGCGAATTCCCCAGACTCAGGCCTGGTAGAGTACGCACTGGCCAACCATTGGTGATCATCACGTTCGATCCGGACCTGAGGGAATCCAGCCTGCTGGCTGGCTGTCAGTGTGTTCACATCCGACTGCGGGAGTTCACCGCTCGCGAGCGGCTGAAGACCTGCTACGAGCAGCTTGTTACAGGACAGGGGTTGGTTACCATTGACTCTCGTGGAAGGGTCACTTCAGGGAAAGAGCAAGCATCGGAGATCTGACCGTTCCACCATGACCACGCCAGGCGAAGCTCCGGTGAGTTCGCGGGCACGGTCAAGCTGGCCAGGCCGGGGGGACACCCCCTCTTGCCTCTCGGCCTAGACCTGCCCCAGTTCGGCGGACTGGTTACATCTTGACGAGGGGACGCGGAACGCCGCGGCGCGGCTCGGCGGTCCTTGAGACAGGGTAGTCGAGGTCCGCGGGGCGCTCGAAGCGCAGTCCACCAGCCTGTGGACTGCAGTCTGCGGACTACGCGGCTGAGGCATCGCGCCACCTCCGCTCGAACTTCGCCGGCAAGAGGTAGCCGAGCGCCGAGTGCCGCCGGCAGGGGTTGTAGAACCGTTGCCGCCGAGTACGCAATAGCACTCACGCGGCACCCCTCACGGGGTTGCCCTTGCGGGCTTCGCGCTTCCCCGCCACGTGCCCGAGAAGCCCGGGTCTTACCGCGGCTCTGCGCTTCACGAAGGCTCCAACTGAGCCTACGGGCGAGTACCTCGCCAGGTTGATCGCGGCGTTCTCATCGCGCTGGTGGCGCGCCCCACCGCCGTCGCACGTCCAGTGCTCGGCCCAACCGAGGTCCTGGATCGAGCCGCACCGATGGC